>JAJXWR010000017.1 GCA_021781515.1 Pseudomonadota bacterium | reverse complement strand
TCGTCAAAATAACGCTGGCCGGATGGAAGGCGCCTGGCGGTCAGTCTGCCCTCCCAGCGACGAATCGTACTTGTCGCTCGACCGATACGTTGGGCGAATTCGTATATCCGATATTGCTTGCTCATAGTGAGTAATTATAGATAGGTATGAGAAAATATCAAGCATAAGTTAATTGCTCCTTAGTAAACGGCGAGATAGTGCGGAACTCATCCCCGGATCACGGTATTGCAGGAATTTTTCCCACTGGGGATAACCCGAATGAAACAGGTCAACCGGCATCCGGGCATCCTTGGCCATATAAATGCTGCCATTGGCTTGTCGGACGATCGCATCCAGGCGTAGGAACAGTGCTTCAGTCGTTTTCGTCTGCGCTGGAAAATCCAGCGCCAGCGTCGTACCTGGACGTGGAAAGCTGAGCATTCCCAGAGAAGGTCGATTGCCAAAGGTTTTCAGGACAGCCAAAAACGACCCCTGCCCGGAACGGGAAATGGCGTGCAGTAACTCGGCAATTGCCTCAGGAGCGTATTCCGGTGGAATTACACATTGATACTGATAGAATCCCGCCGGTCCGTAGAGGCGGTTCCAGTCCTGAATATGGTCGAGGGGATAAAGAAATTGTTGATAATGCACTTGTTCTAGCGTTGATTTAGCTGCGTGATAATGAAAATACAGTTGATTAAACAGCCGCAGACTCAGCGAATTGACCAGTGAAAAAGGCGGTACAAACGGCATTCGTCGGTAGTGCAGGGGCGAAACCTCGGCCGTCTGGTTTTTTCCGGAGCGGGCGCGGATAAACAGGCCTCTGGGCGTGTTTATGCTGCAATCAATCCAGGCGACGGTATAGGGCCAGGTTGCACTGGACTGTGCGGACAGAGAAAAAAAATCGTTCAGACCATGAAAGGCAATGGTTTGTTGTTCCAGCCACGGTCCGGGTATGCGCATCAGTTGTATCTGGGCCGAGACAATGACGCCGGTGAGTCCCAGTCCGCCAATAGTGGCCCGGAAAAGTCCGGCATCGGTGTGAGGCAATGTCTGGCGACTGCCGTCTGAACGTATCAGTGTCAGGTGGCGGACATGGTGCCCAAAATTTCCCTGTTCATGGTGATTTTTGCCATGCACATCATTGGCAATGGCACCACCTACCGTCACGTGCTGAGTGCCGGGGCTGACGGGAAGCAGCCAGCCCTGTGCGGCGAAGCGTTGTTGAATATCCCCAAGCAGTACCCCGGATTCACAGTCCAGAAGTCCGGTTCCCGGATTGAAAGCGATGAAGTTATCCAGAGAGCGGGTGAGCAGCAGGCGTTTTTCCGGGTTGAGTGCCACATCTCCATAACTGCGGCCGGCACCGAAACAGATGGCCGGATCCTCCTGCAGATGCAGCGCTGTTAACTGCCTTGTCAGTTGCGACCGCGATGCAAGGAATTCCAGGTGATGCGGGGCAGCACTCAGTCGTCCCCACGAACTCCAGGGTATCATTTGGGCTCCGTAAATACAAAATGTTGATCCAGACGGTATTTAAGCCAGTAGCCGAGTAGCAGCCCAATGACCGCTCCGACATAGCGCATCACTTCCAGGTGAAAAATGAAATGGAAAGCCAGTTCAAAAATCCAGAAAAGAAGTGTGGTGACCACCCCCATCAGGCTATAGCGGATAAAAGTCTGGCCATTATGACGCAGATTGCGTGTTGTATAGGCAAAAATATGCTGTTTATCGAGCAGGTACTTAACCACCAGGCCGGCCAGTGTGCCACCACTCATTGCACAGAAGAGGCCGACATTCTGCTGAACGTGTTGCAAGGACTGGGGGAAATGTCCAAATTGCCAAGCATAGGATATGAGCCACTGCAGGCTCAGATTAACGATCGTGGCCACCCAGGCAAAGGCAATATAAAGCAGTACTTTTCTCAATAACCGGCAGCCTGGATTAAAATAGACGAGGCATGAGTGTATCATGTACTGATTATTCCACCTAGGACGCTCACTAAAGGTGCAGGGGTGAGGATGGCAATGACCGGGAAGCCAAGTAGCGAGGCAGCGATGACGACAGCGGTGACAATCCCCTTGTGTGTGGATCTGGATGGCACACTGCTGCGTACGGATTCATTGCTGGAGACGCTATTGCATCTGCTGAAAGCCCGCCCGTGGCAGTTGCTGTTGCTGCCGTTCTGGTTACTCAAAGGCCGGGTCTATTTTAAATTCAGAATGCTTGAACAAGGGTTGCCGGATATTTCCACCTGGCCATGGCATGCGGAATTTCTCGGTTGGTTGACGCAGGAGCGGCAGGCCGGACGTTCGCTTGTGTTGGTGAGCGCGGCCGCAGCGCCAGTGGTGCAGGCAGTGGCTGAGCATCTGCAGCTTTTTGATGCGGTCTTTGCCACAACGACACGCAACCTCAAAGGCAGAATCAAAGCGGAATTTCTGGTAGCGCACTATGGTGCCGGACAGTTTGATTATGCGGGCAATAGTGCAGCAGATATGCCGGTATGGCAACAGGCGCGACAAGCCATTGCGGTTCAGCTACCGCCAGAATTGCAAACCCGTTTGGGTACGCAGTGTGTCAAAGCTTTTCCCGGCACTACCGCAAAAACACTATTGATCCTGCAGGCATTGCGGGTGCATCAGTGGGCGAAAAATCTGTTGGTGTTCTTGCCACTGGTACTGGCGCACCATTTTTTTTCCACAAGCCTCTGGGCGCAGGCACTGAGCGCCTGTGTGGCATTTTCTTTGTGTGCATCGAGTGTTTACGTGCTCAATGATCTGCTGGATCTGGAAGCAGATCGTCGGCATGCCAGCAAAAGGCACCGGCCTTTCGCTTCAGGCCAGTTGCCTTTGGGATGGGGCATAAGTTTGGCTCCCTGTCTTTTGCTGTTGGCATTTAGCCTGGCGTATGCCCAGGATCCTGAATTTTTTGCAGTACTCCTGTTTTACTACGGGATGACGCTGGCCTATACGTTCTATCTGAAAACCCAGATTCTGGTCGATGTCATGGTGTTGGCCATTCTTTACACTTGCCGTTTGCTGGCGGGAGCCAAGGCCTGTCAGGTGCCGTTGTCCTTCTGGTTGCTGACCTTTTCACTGTTTCTGTTTTTTAGTCTGGCGCTGGTGAAGCGTTATGCGGAATTGCTAATTAGACAACGCTCACATCAGTTGCAGGCGTATGGGCGGGGCTATCATGTTGATGATCTGGTGATGTTGCTGGCTTTTGGGGTCACCAGTGGATTAATGGCGGTTCTGGTCATGGCACTGTACATCAATGCCCCGGCGGTCGCTGCTTTCTATCATCGGCCGCAACTGCTCTGGATGATCGTTCCGGCACTGATGTATTGGATAAGTCGGGTGTGGGTACTGGCGCATCGGGATCAGATGCATGAAGACCCGGTGCTGTTTGCGCTGCGTGACCGAATGAGTTGGGGTATATTGGTCATTATCGGCTGCACCTTCGTTCTGGCCATGTAACAGTGATTCAGCGGCGGTCAGGCAGGACAGACACTGCATCACCCTCCGCAATCGAATCACTGGGGTTATTGATGATCTGGTCCTGCGCATCTACTCCCGAGAGAATCTCCATTGTTTTACCTGAATCCCGACCTGGAATGACGGAGATCAGATGGACATGTCCGTTTCTGATGCTAGCCAATTGCATTCCATCCCCCCGAAATATAAGACAAGTGACCGGGAGACTGAAGGACTGGCCCGGAACATTCCGGAATCTGACGCTGGCATAGGCTCCGGGAAGCAGTTGTCCGGAGGAGTTAGCCACCTGAAGTTGCAGTCGCAGTGTGCGGCTGGCCGGATCTATACCTCCGGACCGGGAAATGACCTGTGCTGCAAAGCGTTGACCGGGATATTCAGCGACTTCCAGTTCTGCCTGAGGGGCTGCAGGTATTAACTTCAGTTCAGATTGCGGCACATCGACCATGAGGCGCAACTGGTGTGTATCAACGAGGTGAAAGAGTTCCGGGCCGGTATCTGCCTGAACCAGATCGCCGACATCAACACGGCGTGCCGAGAGGATGCCGCTAAAGGGGGCTCGCAGGTTTTCGTAGTCCTGCTCTGCCTGCAGGGCTTGCAGATTTGCTTTAGCTGCGGTGAGTTGCGCTATTTTTGCCTCCGCATCCTTGATTTTTTCCTGCAAATCCTGTTCAGAGACCGAATGGCTGACCACCATTTTTTGCCAGCGACTGGCCGTGAGCTGCGCCAGATCGGCGGTGGCCTGGGCGCTGGCTAGCGTCGCCTGTGCCTGTAGCACCTGGCGATCGAGTTCAGGGTCAGCAATTTGCGCCAGAAGTTCCCCGCGCTGAACATTAGCACCAATATCTTTAGACCATGAGCGCAGATAGCCGTTGAGATGTGCCCGTAGGGAGGCTTCCTGCCAGCCCTGGAGTTCTCCCGGTAAATGGAGGACAGCACTGCTTTTCAGCGGCACCGGGTGGACGATGGCCACCGGGAGCATGCTGGTGGACTGCGCTGTCTGTCGCAGTGCCTGCAAATGTTGTTGGCGCTGTGCAATGCCACGCCACGCTAAAATACCAAATAACACGGCGGCGAGCAGTAAATAAATGCTGGAGCGACGCATGATTTTATCTGGAGCCGAAGGAGTCAGAGGGGTGGGCATGGTGTTAGCGATCCGAAGAGTGAAACAAGGAGGTATGTACCCACTGATACAGGCAGGGTACAAGATATAAGGTAGCAACAGTGGCGGCCAGCAATCCACCAATAACGGCACGTCCTAAGGGAGCGTTTTGTTCGCCTCCTTCCCCCATGCCCGCCGCCATAGGAATCATTCCGATAATCATGGCCAATGCCGTCATTAGTACGGGGCGTAAACGTGACGTAGCCGCCAGCAAAACAGCCTCACCCGGGGCCAAGCCTTGCTGTACCTGTTCCCGGGCAAAGCTGATCACGAGAATACTGTTGGCGGTGGCGACTCCCACACACATGATGGCACCGGTCAGGGCGGGTACACTTAAGGTGGTATGGGTGAGAAACAACATCCACACCATGCCTGCGAGGGCAGCCGGTAACGCAGCAATAATGATCCATGGATCAATCCAGGACTGAAAATTGACAACAATGAGCAAATAAACCAGCACAATGGCAGCCACTAAACCAAAGGCTAGTTCCTTGAAGGCCGCTTGCATCGTAGTGACCTGTCCGCGCAATGTGACACTGATTGCCTTGGACGGGGGGGGGAGTTGTTGCAGTACCTTCTGCACGTCCTGAGTCACTCCCCCCAAATCCCGTTGCCAGGGGCTGGCATACAGATCAATAACCGGTTTGGCATCGTAGTGGCTGATCACGGCAGGTGCAAAACCACGATGAAAACTGGCAAGGTTGGCTAAAGGTTGCCAGTGACCGGAGGCATCGCTGACCGGAAGGTTGTACAGATCGTCCAGGTGTTGCATGCGATATTCCGGTGCCTGGGTGGTAATGCTGTACTGTACCCTGGATTTTGGATCCAGCCAGAATGTTGGACTGGTCTGGAAACTTCCGGACAGGGTCACCAATAAATCATGAGCCACATCGGATTCATCAAGGTGCAGTTGCATTGCCCGGCTGCGGTCGACAGCAACCCGGATTTGTGGATAGTCAAAACGTTGCTGCATGCGGGCGTCGGTCAACCCGGGAATCACCTGAATCGCTTTCAGCAGTTGATGTGCATAGGTCTGATCAGCCGCCAGATTATAGCCGGCCACTTGCAAATCTATAGGGGCAGGTAAGCCAAAATCAAGAATCTGGCTGATGATATCTGCCGGTAAGAAGGCAAAATCTGTCTCAGGGAATTGCCGGTTCAGCCGCTGACGCAGCATTGCAATATAAGTGGCCGTGGGCGCATGGTGTGGTTTTAAACTGATAATGATGTCTGCATCGCCAGGACCTATGGGAGAGGAAGTGCTGTAAGACAGATTGATGCCACTATAGGGCAGGCCGATGTTATCAACCAGGCTGTCCAGTTCGCCGGCCGGTATCAGTGTGCGAATGAAGGTTTCGACCTGATCACAGCGCCTGGCCGTCTGTTCAATGCGTAAACCGGTGCGGGTTCTCAGATGCAGTTGTATATGTCCTGTGTCTACTGACGGAAAAAAATCCTCACCGAGCCACGGAAAAAGTAGCAGGCTGGCAGCCGTAGCCACCAGGAAAAAAATGATAAAAAGCGCATCACGCCGGAGAATCTGTTGCAGTGATTCCTGATAACGCTGCCGCAGGCGCTTAAAAAAAACATCAAATTTTTGCTGATAAGTCAGCGCTGGATTATCGGAAGCCGTCTGGTTTGGCAAGGAGTTGACTGTTTCTTCGGCATGTGGACGCAGCCAGTAGTGGGCAAGGACAGGAACCAGAGTACGCGATAAAATATAGGAAGAAAGCATGGCGAACACCACCGCTTCTGCCATTGGGACAAAAAGGAAATGAGCGACCCCATGGAGAAAGGTGACTGGGATAAAGACAATGCAGATACACAGCGTAGATACCAGTGCCGGAATGGCAATCTGCTCAGCGCCTTCCAGGATGGCGGTGTGTACACTTTGACCTTGTTCGAGATGGGCGTTAATGTTTTCTATGGCGACGGTGGCATCATCCACCAGAATACCGACGGCCAGCGCCAGCCCGCCCAAGGTCATCAGGTTGATGGTTTCGCCAAGCAGTGCCAGACAGGCAATAGAGCTCAGGATAGACAGAGGAATCGAAAAGGTAATAATCATTGTGCTGCTGGCATTCCCCAAAAACAGCAGAATCATCAGCGCCGTCAAAAAGGCGGCCATCAGTCCCTCGTGCACTACCCCTGAAATGGCCGCACGGACAAACAGTGACTGATCGTTGATTAATTCCAGACGCAGTGAGGCAGGCAGACCGGCCTTGATTCCCGGTAACAGAGCTCGGAGATGATCGACAATCGTTAGGGTAGAAGCAGAGCCTGTTTTCAGAATATTCATCAATACGGCCCGATGCCCGCCCATTCTGACGATATTGGTTTGGGGAGGATACCCATCCCGAACTGTCGCTACATCACGTAAATAAATGATTTTGCCGTCGACGGCCTTGATCGGCAAATTATTCAGTGCTTCGATCTGTTCCGGTGCGGCATTGAGTTGGATGAAATACTCCAGATCCCCGATTTTTTGGGTGCCGGCAGGAATAATCAGGTTCTGACGGTTAATGGCATCAGCCACCATACTGGCACTCATGGAAAAATTACGCATTTTTTGCGGATCGATATCCACTTGGACCTGACGTTGCTTACCACCATACGGCCAAGGCAGGGAAACCCCTGGGATGGTGCTGAAAGGAATGCGTACAAAATTATTGCCCAGATCAAAAAGTTCAGCCTCGGACAGCAAGGCGCTCGACATTGCCAGTTGAATGACCGGAACACTCGACGCATTGTAGGCCAGAATGAACGGCGGAGTAGTCCCTTGCGGCATCTGGGTAAGCAGGGTTTGTGAGATGGAGGTGATCTGGGCAACGGCCAGATCTTCGTTGACACTGGGCTGAAAAAAATATTTAACGACCGCCATCCCATTCAGTGAATTGGATTCGATGTGCTCGATATCATTAACCGTGGTTGTTGCTACCCGTTCACTGAAGGACACCACCCGGTTGGACATATCTTCCGGGCTGAGGCCGGTATAACGCCAGATCACTGACACCACCGGGATGCGAATGGCTGGAAAAATATCCGTAGGCGTGACCAGTAGTGCATAAAAACCGGCAAGAATAATGGCCAGCGCCATGACTAAAAACGTGTGGGGTCGACGCAGTGCAAGTTTAACAATCCACATACCGGGAAGTTCCAGGAATTGGGCAGATCTCTGCCAACAGGTGAATCAGATAATAAGTAATGATATTATACGAAAATGAACTAATTGACTATACCCTGTATTCTTCTCTGCAGCGATTTGCTGTTGCTATAGCGAACCCGGACTCCATTTAGAGAAGTCATGCGGATTCGCATGGGGAGTGTGGTCTGGCTTAAGGAAAGTACTCGGCGCTGTTAAAACTGACGCCCGCCAGATCTTTGGCTGACAGTTTCAGTGCATTACCTGTCTCCGGCCAGGTAATGGCCAATTCCGGATCGTCCCAACGAATACAGCGTTCTGCACTGGGTTGGTAATAGTCTGTTGTTTTATAGAGAAACTCAACTTCATCCGATAAACACAGAAAAGCATGGCCAAAGCCTGGCGGAATCCACAGCTGATTTTTCTCACTGCTACTGAGTAGCAGACCGACCCACTGACCGAAACTTGGGGAGTGGCGCCGTAAATCAACAGCCACGTCATACACTTCCCCACGGGTGACGCGCACCAGTTTACCCTGGGCAAAGGGAGGCAGTTGGTAGTGAATGCCACGCAATACACCGCGGACTGACTGGCTGTGATTGTCCTGAACAAAATTCAGGGTTTGTTCTGTCTCTGGCAACTGCTCAGAGAATTTACGAAGATTAAAACTTTCGTAGAAAAACCCCCGGCTGTCACCAAAAATCTGCGGACGAATTTCCAGAACTTCAGCAATTGCAAGCGGTCTGACATTCATGGGCGTTCTCCCAACAGATTCAGCAGGTAACGGCCATATTCGTTCTTAAGGAGCGGCAGCGCCAAACGCCGCAGTTGCTCGCTATCGATCCAGCCTTGGCTAAAAGCGATTTCTTCCGGGCAGGCGACCTTGAGACCTTGTCGAGACTGAATGGTCGCAATAAATTGACCGGCTTCAAGTAAAGTGTCGTGAGTTCCGGTGTCCAGCCAGGCAAAACCACGCCCCATGATTTCCACAGACAACTGGTTTTTTTGCAGGTACAGCGCATTAAGGTCGGTAATTTCCAGTTCACCCCGTGCAGAGGGTTTCAATGACCGGGCCAGTTCCGTTGCCTGTTCATCATAAAAATACAGACCGGTAACGGCATAACTCGATTTAGGTGTTGCCGGTTTTTCTTCCAGGCTCAATGCCTTGCCCTGCGGATCAAAATCCACGACACCATAACGTTCAGGGTCTTTGACATGGTAGGCAAACACACTGGCACCCTCACGGCGTTGTTGGGCGGATTGCAGTAGATTTGGCAGGTCGTGCCCATAAAACAGATTATCCCCGAGGATTAAAGCAGAGTGCTGATGGCGGATAAAATGTTCGCCAATAATATAGGCTTGGGCCAGGCCATCCGGGCTGGGCTGGATGGCGTATTCCAGTTGCAGCCCCCAGGACTCTCCGTTGCCCAAGAGTTGCTGGTAACGCGGGGTGTCTTGCGGGGTGGAAATGATGAGAATCTCCCGAATACCCGCCAGCATCAGCGTCGATAACGGATAATACACCATTGGTTTGTCGTAAACGGGTAACAATTGCTTGGAGATGGCGTAAGTAGCAGGGTGCAGGCGGGTGCCAGACCCCCCGGCCAGAATGATTCCACGACGATTCATAATGCTGCTCCTGCAAGTAGTCGCTGACATAGTGTGGTGATTAAGGGGTCCATGCCTTCTTGCCAGGAAGGCAGCGCCGTTACATTTAAGGCTTGCTTCAGTTTATCCAGATTCAGGCGGGAATTTTTTGGCCGGGGGGCAGGCAGTGGATAGTCGCTGGAAGGCACAGGCCGGATATTTTCCGGCGCTAGTTGCAGCGATACACCCAGTTGCTGCGCCTGTTCAATGATATAAACAGCAAAGTGATACCAAGTGGTGGCACCGCTGGCAGTCAGGTGATAGGTGCCGGGCTCCGCCTGCTGGCTGCGATAGCGCTGTATGAGCTGTAACGAGAGGGTCGCAATCAGATCAGCCGCCGTGGGACTGCCCCACTGGTCATTTACCACGTTAAGCGTGTCCCGGGTCTGGGCCAGTCTGAGAATGGTCTTCACAAAATTATTGCCGGGAATTCCGGCGACCCAGGAAGTTCTGAGGATCAGGTGCGGACAGCCGGAGGCACGCACCGCTGCTTCGCCACTGTTCTTGGTCTGCCCATAAACTGATTGTGGCTGCACCGCATCGGTTTCCAGATAGGGCGAATCCTTGTTTCCGTCAAATACATAATCTGTGGAATACTGCACCAGTAAGGCATTGTTTTTTTGGCACCAGCAGGCAAGTTCTGCCACGCTGTCACTGTTGATGCGCTGTGCGTTGGCCTGTTCCTGTTCGGCACGATCGACGGCTGTGTAGGCTGCTGGGTTAATCACGATGTGCGGCTGCCATTGATTCAGTGCCGACTGGACGGTTTCAGGGCGATCCAGATCCAGTTCCCCTCGGGACAGTGCCCTGAACGTACCGGGCATCAACTGCCGGGAAAAGGCGGCACCCACCTGTCCGGAAATGCCGGTGAGTACAATGGCGTTGCTATTCCATTCGCTGTCCCCGAGGGAACAGGGAAACCCTTTAGACGGGGCAGAAGATTCAGGCATGATAATGTTGTTCCATCCACAGACGGTAGTTGCCACTGGTCACTCCCTGTACCCATTGCGTATTAGCCAGGTACCATTGCACGGTTTTACGTAAACCGCTGGCAAACGTTTCCGCAGGGACCCATCCCAACTCACTTTCCAGTTTGTGCGCATCAATCGCATACCGGCGATCATGGCCAGGACGATCCTTGACCGAGGTAATCTGCGTGCTGTAAGAAATCCCGTCTGCACGTGGCTGTAATTCGTCCAGCAAGGCACAGATACGTTGCACCACACTCAGATTGGTCTGTTCGTTCCAACCCCCGACATTATAAGTGTCGCCGATGCGTCCGGCCTCCAAGACCCGGCGCAAGGCACTGCAATGATCACGAACATACAACCAGTCGCGGATTTGCTGGCCATCGCCATAAACGGGCAGTGGTTTTTTATCCAGTGCCTGCAAAATCATTAACGGAATCAATTTTTCCGGGAAATGGTAAGGGCCATAGTTGTTACTGCAGTTGGTCGTCAGTACGGGCAATCCATAGGTGTGATGCCAGGCACGCACCAGATGGTCGCTGGCCGCTTTACTGGCAGAATAGGGGCTGTTGGGTTGACAGGGGTGATCTTCCCGAAAAGCCGGGGCTTCCGGTAACAGACTGCCATAAATCTCATCGGTAGAAATGTGTAAAAAGCGAAAATCCTGCTGCTGCGCTGCAGATTGTGCCAGCCAGTATTGCCGTACCGATTCCAGCAAATTAAACGTGCCCACGACATTGGTCTGGATAAAATCAGCCGGCCCGTGAATCGAGCGATCCACGTGCGATTCTGCTGCAAAATTCACGACCGCACGTGGCTGATAGCGCTGCAACACCGTAGCTAACAGCGAGCGATCTGCGATATCGCCGTGCACAAAATGGTAATTGGGGCGTTCCGCCACAGAGGCCAGTGTTTGCAGATTGCCTGCATAAGTGAGTTTATCCAGATTGACCACGGGTTCGTCGTGTGCTTCCAGCCAGTCCAGAATAAAATTGCCGCCAATAAAGCCTGCACCGCCGGTGACCAGAATGCTCATGCGTTTCCCTGCCCTTTCAGCTAATAACGGATCTGTTGATTGACGGATATCAAGGGGCAGATTATGCCCAATTGAATATTAAAAAACCAGTATTTCATTCAAGGTGCCAAGGCTGATTGGTTCTGTCCCTTGGGGAAAACGGCGAGAATTGATCGAAAAAGAGGGGTATTTGCTCCGGTCTGCTGCTCAGGAAAACGACGGGAAAAGGCAATCACAAAAAACTGCGAAGGGTCGATGCCGCACTTGAAATGGCGCAGGGAGTATCAGCTTCATTCCCTGGAGCAGTTTATAAAACAGGAAGTTTAGCTGTATCATGGCAGTCGATGTTGCCGCATCATAACAACCAGTGAAAAGGACAGGCGGGTTCTAAACTATGCAGGATAATGCAGAAAACCGGTTACAGACGGGAGCCTTGGGGCTGACAGAGAGTTTAATCATGGGGGTGGCGGGTACGGCACCGGCGTTTTCCCTGGCAGCCACCGTTACGACGTTGATTGGTGCCGTAGGGATGCTGGCAGTCTCCAGCCTGCTGTATAGTGGATTGATTATGTTTGGGGTGACACTGGCCTTTATTCACCTGACGCATGTCAATGCCAGTGCCGGCGCTTCGTTTACCTGGGTGGGGGACATTTTTCATCCACTGTTGGGTTTTCTTTGTGGCTGGTCGTTATTAGTGGCTTCTTCGGTATTCATGGTGTCCGGATCCATGCCGGCCGCTACGGCAACGCTGGCTTTACTGGCACCAGCGCATCTGGACAGTCCGCTGTGGGTGAGCGCACTGGCGGCGGCCTGGCTGGTTTTTGTTGGCGTCATTGTGATCAAAGGCATCAAGGCGACGAGCTATACACAAATCCTTTTTACCGTGATCGAACTGGGAACGCTGCTGCTGTTGATTGGTCTGGCCTGGACTAACCCACAGGTGCATGCAGTCCACTCGTTTCATTGGCAACAATTTAGTCTGGCGGCCTTTACGCCCGGTGTTTTTGTGGCGGGTGCGCTGATCTCGTTGTTTTTTTTCTGGGGTTGGGACGTTACTCTTAATCTCAACGAAGAAACCCGGGAAGCCTCAGCCAATGCCCGCAAAGCGCTTTACGGAGCGATGTCGGTGACCTTGTTGCTGTATGTCGGGTTTACGGCGACGGCGTTGCGGCTGTTGAGTGATCAAGAACTGGCTCAGGCAGGCACCAATGTGGTGTACGTGGTTGCCGAACGTTTGTTACCGGCTCCCTGGTCGTATCTGGCGTTGCTGGCAGTTACGGTCAGCACGGTGGGCAATCTGGAAACTTCAATTTTACAGTTTTCCCGAACCTTGTTTGTAAAAAGCCGTTCCGGGGTGCTCCCTTCGCAGTTTTCTCGTCTGCATCCGCGATGGCAGACCCCTTGGGCAGCCACCCTGCTGATTACTGGGCTCGGGCTGGTGTTTCTTGCGGGGTCGTCGTGGTTTCCCAGTGTAAAAAGTATTATTCAGGATTCCGTCAATGCCATCAGTTTTCAGGTCTGCTTTTATTACAGTCTGACCTCATTTGCCTGTGCCTGGTATTTTCGCAACGACACCCGGCAGTCGCTTAAACTGACGGTGGAACGGGTGCTTTGGCCGTTGGCAACCGGAATTTTCCTGGTGTTTATTGCGCTGCGGAGTATTCCCGACTTTGATCGGATCACCAATATAGTCGGCATTGGCGGTATTTTTGTGGGTGTCGTGCCCTGGTATCTGGGTCACAGGCGCAAGGCCAGCCAGTTGACGGCGTAATCGGCGATATCCTGCAAATCTTCTGGGCGAAATGCCAGACCATCGTTAAGCATATGGGCGAGGCCATGTAAAGTGGCCCAGCCCATTTGCGCCAGCCGGATGGGTTGGGGTAATGGCGGTAGCAAGTGGAGGAGTGCTTCGCAGTAGCGGCGAAAGGTTTGACGTGCCGCCTGCTTGTAGTCGTCGTCCCCAGGGGATTTCCAGAGTGTTCGGCCAAACATCAGTTCATACAGTTCGGGATCCTGACGGGCAAAATCCAGATAGGCATGGGCAAACCGGCGGTAATTTTCCTGCCAGTTCGGTGGCGTTGCCAGGAGCAGAGGGTAAATTTCCTGATTGAAACGTTCCAGGCCGGTCAGTGCCAGTGCCCGCAATAAATCCTCTTTGTTTCGGTAATGATGATAAATAGCCGGGGCAGATACGCCTATACTGTCAGCCAGTTTTCGCAAACTCAGCGCCGCAATGCCTTGTTCCCGGATAAATAGCAGGGCCTGTGTCCGCAGTGCCGGGCTGAGGTCACCATGATGGTAGGAGCGAGGGCTTGACATTTTTTTTATTCCTTGTATCTTAACGATGTTAAGTTTAGCAGAATCACCGCAATTCCGACAGAGGGTATTTTTATGAATGAGCAGTTTCCCCACTTATTACAGCCACTGGATCTCGGGTTTACCCAATTGCGTAACCGCCTGGTGATGGGATCGATGCATACGGGCCTTGAGGATCGTTTTTACAATTATGGCAAACTGGCTGCATATTTTGCCGAAAGGGCGCGTGGGGGAGTGGGGCTGATCATTACCGGTGGCATTTCTCCCAATCGCCAGGGGTGGCTATTACCGCTTGGCGGAACGATGAATCGCTATGGGGATGTCATCAATCACCGTCGGGTGACGCAGGCGGTGCACAAGGAAGGTGGGAAAATCCTGATGCAGATCCTGCATGCCGGACGTTATGGTTTTCATCCTTTCGTTGTTTCTGCGAGTGCCACCAAGTCGGCCATTTCAAAATTCAAGCCCAAAGAAATGACGGAGAACGAAATTCTCGCCACGATCAAGGATTTTGGCCAGTGCGCCCGCCTTGCCCAGCTGGCGGGTTATGACGGCGTCGAAATTATGGGCTCAGAAGGGTATTTACTGAATCAGTTTATCTGTCGTCGGGTCAATCAGCGTACAGACCGCTGGGGCGGTGCCTTGGAAAACCGAATGCGTCTGCCTTTGGAAATTGTCAAAGAGACTCGGGGTCGTGTCGGTGCCCGCTTTATAATCAGCTATCGTTTGTCGCTGCTTGATCTGGTGGAAGGAGGTAATAGTCGGCAAGAGGTGATTGATATCGCCAGAGCATTGGAGGCCGCTGGTGTGACCTTGCTGAATACCGGGATCGGCTGGCACGAGGCCCGAATTCCGACCATTGCGACGTCCGTGCCCCGGGCGGCTTTTCGCCAGGTCACCGGGGCCTTGCGTGCGAATCTGCGGATTCCGGTCGTGGCTTCCAATCGCATCAATACGCCTGAAGATGCCGAAGCAATTCTGGCCTCCGGGGAGGCCGACCTGATTTCAATGGCGCGGCCCTTGCTGGCAGATCCGGCTTTTATTAATAAAGTGGCTGCCGGTCATCCAGAACAGATCAATACCTGTATTGCCTGTAATCAGGGGTGTCTGGATCAGACGTTTTCTGGCAGGAGAGCGACCTGTCTGGTGAATCCGCGGGCGGGTTTTGAAACGGAACTGGTGTATCTCAAAACCGGAAGCCCAAAGAAAGTGGCAGTGGTGGGAGCGGGGATGGCGGGAATGTCTGCCGCTACGGTGGCTGCAGAACGGGGGCATCAGGTGACCTTGTTTGAGGCGGCTCCGGCGGTGGGTGGACAGTTTACGATGGCCATGGCCGTGCCTGGCAAAGAGGAATTCAGGGAAACCGTGCGTTATTTTCAGGCAGAAATCCAGCGTACCGGCGTTGACCTGCGGCTTGAGCATCAAGTAACTGCTGCACAGTTGCGTACTTTTGATGCCGTGGTGGTGGCCACAGGGGTACGCCCGAGAATTCCCTCCATTCCCGGGGTAGATCACCCGAAGGTCATGAACTACGCCGAAGTATTGCGGGGCGAAAAAATTCCCGGGCAACGGGTGGCGGTGGTGGGAGCCGGGGGTATTGGGGTGGACATGTGTGAATTTTTATTGCACGAACCACAGCAGGCCATCGCCAGCTGGTGCCAACAATGGGGTGTGGATTTGCAAGGAGGCGGAGAAGGCGGGTTGGTTGCCCCTGTTGAACCAACGATTCGGCGACAGGTAACATTGTTGCAACGCAAAGCGGGGCGTATGGGCGCAGGTCCGGGTAAAACCACCGGATGGGCGCATCGGCTCAGCCTTTTGCAATACAAGGTGCGCATGCTGGCGGGAGTTGACTATCTGGGCATTGACGATGTTGGCCTGCATTACCGGATGGATGGAGAAGAGGCCGTGCTGGAAGTGGATACGATCATACTGTGTACGGGGCAGGATTCAGTCAGGGACGTACTCCAGGGACAAGCAGAGGCTTTGCCGAAGAACTGGTACCTGGTAGGAGGGGCGCGGGTTGCCGGGGAACTGGATGCAAGGCGGGCCATCAAGGAAGGCGCTGAAATTGCGGCACGGCTGTGAAGTCGGGCACCGGGTTCAGCATTTCAGTGTCAAGTATTAAAACTAACGGTGAATTTTTAAGGAACTTAGGCGGCCATACAGGTAGAATGACCGCCAGCTTAAACCGATGGGGACAAGAAATGAGGTCAGGTCAATCAAGTCGTGGGCGGTTACTGACAGGGGTGGGGATGGCCGTTCTGTTGCAGGCCTGTGGAGGGGGGGCCAATACTAACCCGGCGACGGTATCGCTGAGTTTGTCGGCGGGGCCTTCTTCACAGGCGGCCATGTCGGGATACCGGCATGTCTGGATAACGATTACCGGGATGGCGTATTCTCTGGTGGGGATAGAGGCCTATAGCCCTACGGATCCGAACTGGACTGTAGTTTCGTTGCCGAGTGCCATCACGGTGGATCTGGCGAATCTGAATCAGGGTACTTTACTGAACATCCTCAATAATATGCAGATCAATGCCGGTAATTACCTGCAGATGCGTCTGCTGCTGGCCCCCACCAATACCGCTGCCACGCAGGAACAAAGCACGGCGACCACCCCGTTGCGGGAGACTTCCACCATAAGTACCTATGACAGCAACGGGCTGGCTCTGCAGTGGAACAATCAGGTGGAATACACCCGCAACGGGTCTGTTGTTTATGAAGCACCGCTGGAAGCACCATTGCCGCAGATCGGCCTGTTCGTGGGGTTGATGCAGAGTTTTGGTAACGGGGGTGTGTATCCCGAAGATCTGGATATCAATCTGGATCACGCCCTGGTGCCGTTTAATCAGCCGAATGTGCCAGGTGGCCTGGGTTTTGCGCTGGCACCGCAAGCCACACTGCATAATCTGCAGATGGCGGGCGATATCCATGGAACACTCGATGCCAGTAAACTCTGTCAACCCGGGGGTAGCACCGTCAACTGCGCCAATCATGTGGTGGCCATGGCGGAATTACAACGGATTGATGCCAATTTAAACGTCTCCTATTTCAGCGTTCATTCTGCGGCAGTGAATCCGGTCGATGGAACCTTCGATCTTTTTCCATTGGATTCCAATAGCATCACCGGCGTGAACTATGAAGTGGTGTTGCGTGGCGACAACATGCAGGATATTGTGATTAATGAAGTGCCTGTGCTGGCGGGATCCTCACCGGCCACTACCTATTACGGGGGCACCAATGGCATCATTGCAGGTAATCTGCCGACGGAACTCTCCACGGGAGTGATTCCGGTTACGGTGTTATCCGGAGGTTTTACGCCGCAGCCACTGAAATCCATGACGACTGTCTCCCCTTGGGGAGCAGCGGCGGGTTACTGGGCGTTTATGCAAACCCCAACGGGTTATTTTTACCCCTTTGAAATGCTTTGGATTAATACTGATCCATTTACCGGGATGTTGCCGAATTTGCCGGAGACTCCGCAATTGTCTACCGGCGGAATGTCGCAGGCTTATTATGTATTTAATACGGCGCCGGCTTTCGTGACGACGATCCCTGCCCAAGGCAGTGGTGCTTATAATGTACTGAGCGATGGGCCAGTGTATGAAACAACCAGTCCGGTGACGACGACTACGCCAGTGGTGTCTGCGACAACCCCACAGTTTACCCCGATGGCTCCGTTAGGGGTGCCGACAATACCACCGGCTTCGCTGACCCTGAACTTTAGTGTCACGAACAGCGGCGGTTATGATCGGGGGCAACTGGTGTTTAGTGATCTGGCAGGGATTGTCAGCGCCGTGGATTTAACCAGTGTGCTGAATAAAAGCACTAGCACGGCGACATTGACTTTGCCGACGGGGTCATCGGCATTACAGGCACCGGGTTCAATATTTTATCCCTACTTGCGCCTGTGGAAAAGTACCTCGACTGACGTTCCCTTGTTGCTGGAAATTCCGGTTATTAATATGAGTCAAGGTGCCATCAACCCGGTATCGGTCACCATTCCGTAAGTTCATGGGGCAGCGGCTGCCAGTGCTGGCCCGGTTTTTTGCAATAGACCGGGCCGAACCTTTCAAATGTTCATCAAACTGTCATGGATAGTGACAGATCATAGCAAGCTTCTAACCGTGTTGATAAGCGTTACTCGGGGCATCGAGGCCAGCAAGGCCTGTCGCCACTGGCACGAAATACTTGAATTTATCTGCGTGGGGGAACTCCGGGTATGCAATGGTCGGAACTGGTGAATGATAAAATTCTGCGCTTTTTTGCCAAAGGGACGCCGGAGCGTCTGTTTCGCCGTGAACCGGTACTGGATGGTCTGACTCGGGGGCAGAGTGATAATGCCGTTCCCCCTGACATGACACTGCGCCTGCAACAGGCGGCCAGTGCGTCGGTGGCCACGCTGTATAAACTTTACCGCAGCAACGAAGAAGGACTGACAGACTCCCAGGCACTCTGGAATCGACAGAAAGACGGTTACAATGATGTGCATCGGGAAAAGCCGATGCCGTGGTGGCT
Organism: Pseudomonadota bacterium; assembly: GCA_021781515.1. Taxonomy (GTDB): domain Bacteria; phylum Pseudomonadota; class Gammaproteobacteria; order Pseudomonadales; family Moraxellaceae; genus JAJXWR01. The sequence goes on along the minus strand of JAJXWR010000017.1, from coordinate 19,405 downwards.
GCATCTGTGGATTTGTTACCGCAACCCGTTCAGTCTGCTATTGACGGTTTTGGCACTGATCTCCTGGTACACCGGTGATCCTACTGGGACATTGGTGATCAGTTCGATGATTGTCTTGGCCACGCTTATGCGTTTTGTGCAGGAAGGGCGTTCCAACCGGGCTGCCGAATCCCTGAAAGCCATGGTCTCCAATACGGCAACGGTATTGCGCCGGGATCCGGCGCGTGAGGTTGAGGATACCGCCCGCAAATATTTCGGTGTGACCCTGCATCCCCGGGAGCCACGCTGGGTGGAATTGCCCATGCGGGATCTGGTGGTGGGCGATGTCATTAAACTGGCGGCGGGCGATATGGTGCCGGCGGATATCCGGGTGCTGACGGCCAAGGATCTTTTCGTGGCCCAGGCGGCACTGACCGGGGAATCCCTGCCGGTGGAAAAGTATGCTGACAGCCGGCGTCCCGAGGAAACCAATCCACTGGAAATAGATACCCTGTGCTTCATGGGTACCAATATTGTGTCCGGGGCGGCGACAGCACTGGTGATTGGTACGGGGGCACGTACGTATTTTGGTTCGCTGGCTGTGCATGTGATGCGGCAGAACCGGGCACCTACCTCATTTCAACAGGGCGTCAACCGGGTTAGCTGGTTATTGATCCGTTTTATGATGGTCATGACCCCAGTGGTGATGATTATCAATGGCTTGACGAAACATAACTGGCAGGATGCGGCGCTGTTTGCCCTGTCGATTGCTGTCGGACTGACACCAGAAATGTTGCCGATGATTGTGACCTCGACGCTGGCCAAAGGTGCTGTTTTTCTGGCCCGCAAAAAAGTGATCGTCAAGCGTCTGGATGCTATCCAGAATTTTGGGGCCATGAACATTCTTTGTACCGACAAGACCGGCACCCTGACGCAGGACCGGATTTTTCTGGAACGGCATGCCAATGCCCTGGGTGAGGAGTCCGGACGGGTTCTGGAATTGGCCTACCTCAACAGTTTTTATCAGACCGGACTGAAAAATCTGCTGGATGTGGCGGTGCTTGAACATGCGGAGCGGCTGAAAGAAGCCCATCTGACACAACGCTATCAAAAACTGGATGAAATTCCCTTTGATTTTAACCGGCGGCGCATGTCTGTGGTGGTTCAGGATGTTGAGCAGGGTGCATGCCTGATCTGCAAGGGGGCGGTCGAAGAGATTCTGGGGGCCTGCCGCTGGGTTCGGGAAAATACCGAGGTGGTGCCGCTGGCGGGAGACTCATTACAGCGAATCAAAGAGGCGGCGGCTGATCTGAACCGGGAAGGCCTGCGTGTGGTGGCTGTAGCGACCCGGCTGTTTGCTGACGGGCGCGATATCTATTCGGTGGCCGATGAAAATGAGATGATTCTCGAAGGCTATATTGCTTTTCTCGATCCACCTAAAGAAACGACGGCACCAGCACTGGCCGCCTTGGCGGCGCAGGGAATCCAGGTGAAAATTCTCACGGGAGACAACGACCTGGTGGCTGCAAAAATCTGCAAGGAAGTGGGGCTCAATGTCGAGCGCATGCTTCTGGGGCATCAGGTGGAAGCAATGACCGATACTGAGCTCAAGGATCAGGCCATGCAGGTGACGGTATTTGCCAAGCTCTCACCCAACCAGAAGGAAAGGATTGTCCGGGTATTACGCGATGAAGGGCATGTTGTCGGGTTCATGGGTGACGGCATCAATGATGCACCTGCCCTGCGTACGGCGGATATCGGTATTTCAGTGGACACGGCTGTGGATATTGCCAAAGAAGCAGCGGATATTATCCTGCTGGAAAAGAGCCTGATGGTGCTGGAAGCGGGTGTCATCGAGGGTCGAAAAACCTTTGCCAATATGCTGAAATACATCAAAATGACCGCCAGCTCGAATTTTGGCAACGTCTTCAGTGTATTGGTGGCCAGTGCCTTTCTGCCTTTCCTGCCCATGCTGCCATTACACCTACTGGTGCAGAATCTGTTATACGATATTTCCCAATTGGGGATTCCCTTTGATAATGTGGATAAGGAACTGCTGGCGCGGCCCCAGCGTTGGCAAGCGGACGATATTGGTCGGTTCATGGTTTTTTTTGGGCCGGTGAGTTCAATATTTGACATTGCCACCTATGCGTTGATGTGGTTTGTTTATGGTGCCAATACGCCGGCGCACCAGATGCTGTTCCAGTCCGGCTGGTTCATTGAGGGACTGATTTCCCAAACCATGATTGTTCACATGATTCGTACCCAGAAAATTCCCTTTTTACAAAGTGTGGCGGCATGGCCATTGTTATTGATGACCAGCATGACCATTGCGGTGGGTATCTTGATTCCTATGAGTTCCTGGGCGCACTGGTTCCGGTTGCAGGCGGTACCGCTGAGTTATTTCCCCTGGCTGATCATCATGTTGGTCTCTTATGTATTAATGATACAGGGCATGAAAAAGTTTTATACGCACCGCTGGGGCTGGCAGTAGTCACCGCTTTTTATGGCGATTGGCGTGCGGGTGGCTCTGATCATAGACTTGCGCCAGATGCTGAAAATCAAGGTGGGTATAGAGCGCCGTGGTGCTGATATGCTGGTGCCCCAACAGTTCTTGCACTGCCCGCAGGTCTCCGCTGGACTCCAGCAGGTGCGAAGCAAAGGCATGCCGAAGCAAGTGGGGATGCAATGGCATTCCCAGTGCAGCGGCATGCAGGGCGAGGCGTTTCTGAATGGCGCGATGTCCCAGGGCTTTGCCTTGCTGACTGATAAAAAGGGCGTTTATGGCGGGTTGCCACAGCTGCCGCACATGAATCCACGCCTGCAGCGCCGTCACTGCCTTTTGACCGAGGGGGACAATCCGCATGTTCGAGCCTTTACCCGTCACTGTCACCAGTTTTTCTTGCAGATCAATATCTTCAAGTTGCAGTGCCGCCAGTTCTGCCAAGCGTAACCCACTGGAATAGAACAACTCTAGCATGGCAAGGTCGCGTAAAAGATGAGGATCGGTCCAATCGACAGTGCCGGCAAAAAAATTCTGCAGGCGGTCAACGTCCGGCACTTCAGGCAGACGCCGCTGACTACGGTGCAAGCGCGGCAGTTCCAGAGGAAGTGAATTCAATTCAGGGCTGTTGCTCCAGAAACAGCGTAAGGCCGATGCCTGACGTTGCAGGCTCACGGTCTTGATGCCGTCCTGACGTTGTTGTCCCCAGAAGCGCACCAGAATCTCGTGGTTTAGCTGATTCCACTGTTCAATTTTCTCTTGCTGCATAAATTGCATCAGTTTATGCAAATCACGCCGGTAGGATTCCAGAGTACGTACAGACCAATGGCGGGTGCCTGTCTGTCTGGTGAAAAAATCCTTGAGTGATTGCTCCAGGGGATGGATATTCATTATTCAGCTGTTTTTTTCGAGCAGGCGCACGAGAACATCACCCAGATAATTGATGAAAAGCGTATCCATGGAACTGCGAAAATGTTCGCGTTCTCGGTGGCCAATGGCCAGAAGCCCGATTGATCGCTGATGCCTGAGGTGTAATACCGAGGCAGAACCGATCAACGATCCTTGAGCGCCAAAGAGATAGTCCAGTTCATCCAGGCGGAGCAATCCACAGATACTGGCAGTGCGTAACAGTGAGGGGATGCGCTCCTGTGCTGATTCCAGTGTGTCGTGGCGAATGATCGCATTCGTGTCAGTCTGTGGTTCAAAGAGAATCAGTTGACAAAATTCAAGTTGAAAATCCTTGCGCAAGCTGTCGGCCAGGATTTGAATGGTTTGTGCATTGTCGACACAGGAGATCAGTTGCAGAGTGAGTGCCCGGATCTTGCTGAAAAGCAGATCGTTGTCTCTGGCAATATCCAGTAGACGTTCTAAATGCTGTTGCAGTTCACGGTTCAGGTCACGCAAGGTAGAGACCTGCCGGGCTACCAGAGAAATGGCAGCACCAGTGTCGTGTTGCAATTCCAGGGTGCTGAGTACGGCAGGATTGTCCTGAAAAAACAGGGGGTGTTTTATGAGGTAAGCCCCCACCATCGCATCATTGAGTGTCAAGGAGGCATCGGCAATGTCGGTGGTTTCAACCTGATTTTTTAGAGACATGCAATTGATACTCGGAAAAGGACAGCCATCAGTATATCATTGCGCCGTGTTAGTCAAAACGCTTGCCTGAATTTTGTTATTCTGCGCATAATTTCACTAATCGGGTAATAAAACGGGGCAGTGCACAACTAGTTTGCAAGAAGCGTGTCGCACTGGTCTATAATCAGGGCATCGGTCATGTCTTCTGGAGATGTGGCGATAACCAGACAGCGTTTGAGGTTGGTGGATGATTTCATATACTCAAAAGAATTTTCTTGTCGTTGATGATTTTACCGAATTCAGAAATTCTATCAAGGGCATGTTAAGGCAGATCGGTGCGACGAATGTAGACGTGGCCACGACTGGAGAAGAGACGATTCAATGTTGTCGTAAGAAAAAATATGACATTATCCTGCACGATTATAATTTGGGCCCGGGAAAAAATGGGCAGCAGGTGCTTGAAGAATTGATTTTGCAAAAACTGTTGAGCCCGCACACTATTTTTATCATGGTGACCGCTGAAAATTCCCTGGCCATGGTGATGGGGGCAGTGGAATATGAGCCGGATGATTATTTGACCAAACCGTTTAATCGGGCGGCGCTGTTGCAGCGACTCGACAAACTGGTGGAGCGTCGTGAAGCCATGGAGGCAATCAATAGCGCTGCTGACAAAGGACAATGGGCGGAGATGATCCGTGCCTGTGATGAACTGATGCAAAATAACCGCCGCTATGCCGCCATGGCACTGCGCAAGAAAGCCTTTGCCATGCAGCAGTTGAATCAACGCAAGGCGTTGGAAACCTTGTTGCGGGATACCATTGCCCAGCGGGCGGTTCCCTGGGCACTGATCATGCTGGGAAAACTCCTGCTGGCGCAAGGCGATGCCGTGCAGGTTGAAGGATTGATGAATGACGCCATACGTCAGTTTCCCCAGTTGCCGGCCCTGTATGATGTGCTGGCAGAAGCGCAGATCATGTTGGGGCAGAATGCTGTAGCGCAGTCAACAATTCAGGAGGCATTGAAAACATCACCGCGGGCGATTCGTCGGCAGATGAAGCTGGGTACGCTGGCCAAGACCAATGGGGATCTGGAAGTGGCCGTTCGGGCGTATCGCGATGCCGTGGACATGGGACGAGGTTCCTGTCTGAAGTCGCCGGATAATTATATTAATTTTGTCAATATGGTCAACGAGCAGGCGGCGCAGAGCGGTGCCGGAACCCTGGACCGGCGGTTCCAGGAAGAATCAATGCACATGCTCGCTGAAGTGAACAAGGATTACGCAGATGATAAATCGGTGCTGGCACGCAGTTATCTTAGCCAAGCGCAAACGCTGAAAAATTCCGGCAAGGCCAGAGAGGCTGATCAATGGGCCAAGCGTGCAGTGGAGAACATAAAGTCGTTGCCGCATTTTTTCGCCGCAGACACGGCACTTGATATAGTGAAACAACTCAACGAGTTGGGGCAAGGCAATGCGGCGCATCAGGTCATGAAAACCTGTGCTGAAATGTATGGAGATGACCCGAAAATCCAGCAGTCATTGTCCCAGCATGAGGGGGGCACTGAATTGTTGACCCAGGTGAATCAGGCGCGGCAGATGAATAAAACCGGGGCGTTGCTTTACGAGAAGCGGCAATTTGTTGAGGCAATGCAGCCGTTCAGAGAGGCCAGTGATTTACAGCCGAGAAATATCACGATTGTATTGAATGCGGTGCAGAATTTGTTGCAAGTGATGCAGTTGCAGCCGGAGGAACGGGAGTCATTGAAACAGGAATGTATCAAATATCTGGGGAATCTGAATGAAATGCCACCCGGGGATGCCCGTTATGAACGTTTCCAGAAACTTCGGCGTTTGGTCATGTCCTAGCGGTCGATTCCAGGCTGCTCAGTCTTGAATTTCGAAATTAATAGCGATTAACCGTAGGGGGGCACATGCAGGATGCCATAAATGATTCCAGAAATAATTCTGCGCATTCAGAAGACAGTCATCTGGATTTTTCCATGGTGATTGCGTCGACAGTTCATGACATGAAAAATTCGTTGGGGATGTTATTGCAGGCTTTTTCCTCTTGGTTAGAGGCCATGCCACCTGACAAGATATGGAGTCATGAACGGGGTATTATTGAGTATGAATCCGGCCGGCTGAACGGAATGCTGGTGCAACTGTTAGGTCTGTATAAAATGGGGGTCAATCAGTTACCCTTGCATCCGGAATGGCAGGATATTGAAGATTTTCTCCAGGCACAGGTGGCCAGGCATCAGGAATTATTGCAATCGCGGCATATTGACTGTGCCATTACCCTGGAATCCGATGTTTTTGAGGTTTTTTTTGATCAGGACTTAATGGCTACGGTCATTGCCAATATTCTGATCAATACGGTGCGCTATGCAAAGAGTGAAATTATTTTACGGGTCAGCAAAGAAGGAGCGTATACGACCCTGTCGGTAGAGGATGATGGGCAGGGGTACCCGGAGGCTATGATCGAAGGCCAGTCCAATTATATATTGGGAATCAATCAGGCCAGTGGCAGCACGGGGCTGGGTCTGTATTTTTCCGGCAGGATCGCCGCCTTGCACCAGCGTAACGGTGTTCCCGGCTATATCCAGCTAAAGAACGGCGGCGAGCTGGGGGGGGGGAGTGTTTACCATTTATATCCCTTGAGTTGGTTCGGTATACAGATTCCATGCCTCCGGGAGGGATTCTCTGACGTTCAGGCTCAGATAGGGTTGTATCAGGTAGATGATCTGACGCATGCCCCGGTGGATCATGGCCTGAGACAGTTCAATGGATTGTTCGCCAAATACCGCCGTGGAATGTAAAAACGGCGCCCAGCCGGTGGCAATGACCCAGGTATTGATAATCAGGGCGTCCAGTTCCTGATCCGAGGCCTCGATCAATCCGGATTTTTTCAGAAGGTGCATAATTTGGCGCCCGGCCTGCATGACGTCTTGAGCGAAGTGTCGGTATTGGGCCAGCAAACGCGGGTCATGGTTGAGCAACTGTTCCATGTCGCGGTGCAAAAACCGGTAATCCCAGATGTTGTTTGAGATTTGTTGAAAATAGCCCAGCACATCATTCCAGGTCAGGGTGCTGTTTCTGTCGGTTTGCAAGAAGATCCGTGTACGCTCTTCGTATTGACAAAATAACTCGAAAATAATGGCTTCTTTATTTTTAAAATAATAATAGAGATTGCCTGGGCTGATGTTCATGGCCGCCGCAATATGATTGGTGGTAACAGTACGTTCACTGTGCGTATTGAACAGGTGCAGGCTGGTGTAGAGGATACGGTCACGGGTTTTCATAAAATCAAGGATATTAACCTGAAGAGCGGCGGAAGTATATTGACAGTTTAGAGTAAATACTCTAAAAAGTGGGCACCAATTGCATAAATGCAATGTCGAGGAAATTTCAACATGGTTGCACAAGTGGTTATGCTTGAAAATGTACAGAATCCCGCTGTTGCAGAAATGCAAAGAATTTTTCAGTCACAACGACAGGCTTTCCGAGGGCAGCCGATGCCCTCGGCGGAAGAACGGCAATCGCTGCTGCAAACGCTCAAAGAGGCATTGGTGCATCACCAGGATGAGTTGGCCCGGGCGGTGTCTCAGGATTTTGGGCACCGTTCTTTGGATGAAACCCGATTTGCGGAAATCATGACCTCACTGGAAGGCATCAAGTACCATCAGAAAAACCTGAATCTATGGATGCGGCCACAGAAACGCCATATCAGCCCATTGCATATGCCTGCCAGGGCACGGGTGGTTTATCAGCCGCTAGGCGTGGTAGGGGTCATTGTGCCGTGGAATTATCCACTATTTTTGGCCTTGGGGCCGCTCATGGCGGCACTGGCTGCCGGCAATCGGGTGATGCTCAAGATGTCGGGTGTTACGCCCATGCTGGCGGAGACCCTGAAATTAATGTTGTCTGAGTGTTTTTCCACGGATCAGGTAGCGGTGATCAACGGGCGGGGGGAGGTATCAGAGGCTTTTGCGCACTTACCGTTTGATCAGTTGACTTTTACGGGATCTACCGAGGTTGGGCGCACTGTCATGGCGGCGGCGGCTAAAAACCTGACTCCCGTGCTGCTGGAACTGGGTGGTAAATCACCAGTAATCATTCATGAGTCTTATCCGATAGCGGATGCGGCAGAGCGTATTGCCTTTGGTAAGTGCTGGAATGCCGGGCAAACCTGTGTATCACCGGATTATATTCTTTGCCCGCCAGCGAAATTGCAGGAACTGGTGCATTCCCTGATGCTGCAGGTGAGTAAAATGTATCCGACGATGCTCAGCAATCCGGACTATACCAGTGTCGTCAACGAAAAGCAGTTTCAGCGGTTGCAAATCCTCTTGCAGGATGCACAGCAAAAGGGTGCCGAACTGATTGAAATTAATCCGGGCAGTGAAGATTTTAGCGCCAGCCGGAAAATGCCGCTCACTCTGGTCTTAAAGGCCACTCCAGACATGCTGCTGATGCAGCAGGAAATCTTTGGTCCGATACTCCCCATACTGGGGGTGGGCTCGCTTGAAGAAGCGTTGCGTTTTGTCAATGACCGTCCCCGGCCACTGGCACTTTATTATTTCGATTACAATGCCAGTCGCTGTGAATTTGTGGCACACCATACCCATTCAGGGGGCTTGGGAATTAATGAAGTAATGAGTCATGTAGGGATTGAGGATTTGCCTTTTGGGGGAGTCGGTGCCTCAGGCATGGGGCGTTACCATGCGCAAGAGGGGTTTCTGACCTACTCCAACGCCAAGGCGGTGCTGGAAAAACCCCGGTTTTATGCGCTGCGGTATTTCTTGCCACCTTTTGATAAAGGCCTGCACAGATTTATGAAAGCCTATCTGCTACGCTGAAGGGGATTGCAGCATCTGCTCTGGAGATTTCATGGGAAAAATAGTTTATCCGGGAACTTTTGATCCAATTACCAATGGACATAAGGATTTAGTGGAAAGAGCAGCACGCATGTTCAATGAGGTTGTGGTGGCTGTGGCCGCCTCTCCCAGAAAAGTACCGATGTTCTCTCTGGAAGACCGCGTCATGTTTGCGGTTCAGTGCCTGGCACATCTCCCCAATGTCCGGGTGGTCGGTTTTGACAGCCTGCTGGTTTTTTTCCTCAAGGAGCAGCAGGCGCATATAGTATTGCGCGGGTTGCGGGCGGTATCTGATTTCGAATATGAGTTCCAGTTGGCTAATATGAACCGTCAGCTGGCACCAGATATCGAGACGGTTTTTCTGACGCCTTCTGAACATCTGTCCTATATTTCATCGACGTTGGTGCGGGAAATTGCGGTACTGGGTGGCGATGTCAGAAAATTTGTTCCCTCCGTGGTCGCAGAGGCACTGGCGTTGCAACGTGCGCCATCGACTGTACTAGCGACGAATGGCACTTAAAATCACTGAAGCCTGCATTAACTGTGATGTCTGCGAACCGGTGTGTCCCAATCAGGCCATTTACCCGGGTGCAGAGATTTATGAAATCGATCCGCTGCGATGTACGGAATGTGTCGGTCATTTTGAGCAGCCGCAATGCCAGCAGGTTTGCCCGGTGGACTGCATCCCGCAGGATGCGGACTACGTAGAGTCAGAGCAGGCGCTGTTGCTAAAACTGCAATGGTTACGCACGCAGGCAGCACCAAAAGGCATGTAGGCTGCCATGCCTGTTATCAGTAATTTGCCGCCGTGTCAGTCTTGATGCCCTGCTCGGCTTCTTTTGCCTCCCGTTGTTTTTTCCAGCGATCCTGGGTCGCTGTACACCCCAGACAGCGCATAAAGGCCTGTTCTGCCGGTCCACGCACCAGCACGGCAGCTGCTTCCCGAACATTGCCACCGGTGGCGCTAAATGGCAGTGTTAGCACAAACAGCCCGGCACCGGCTGCAGTAATGGCCACCAGCACAGGTCGTGCCAGAATCAGGTCGCCGGCCATGGCGATGATCGACGGTGTATTCTCCAACTCGTCGGTGTCATCCTGGGTCAGGTCGGCACGAACTGGAACACTGAAACTGCAGAGAGACAGGCATAATAACGAGGCCGTCAGTTTCTCCCTGAATGATTGCAATACCATAACCCTACCCCTACCCCATGTGGCTGAATTGTCCGGAGCACGGACACGCATCTGTAAGACCTGTCAACTAGTCTAGCACTTCGCTTGCAACTGACAAATCAAAGTGAGCCGTCAAGGCGATAAATTACATTAAAAAAGAGCTTGCAGCGGCAGTCTTCTCCAGTGAACAGCAAATTGCCAAGTAGACTGTTACAAATCAGATATAATGAAAAGATGACACCGACCGTTATTCAAGGGTGTAGTGGGTTGCAGGACTGTGGTCTGTGAGGGCAAAAGCCAGTGGATATGTATCGTGAACAGTCTCCCGGGTCTGAGCAGAGCCGGTTAGCCTCTGGACTGTCCGGGAGGGAAAGTGCTGATCCGCAATGGCAGGCATGGTTTGATGCCGAACTGAAAACCAGTCGGTTGCAGTTGGTGATGCGTCAGACACCGCGGGCGGTGCTGATGTCTTTCCTCGGGCTGTTGGTTCTTTGGATTGCTGTCTGGCAGATCAACCCGATGCTGACCCGTGCAGAGGTGGTGTGGGGGATAACTTTTGCACTGACGCTTTGTCTGAGAAGTGCCGGGTATGTATGGTTCCGTGGTGCCTTGCCGGAGTTTGCTGTCGATCGCTGGCGTTTATTGATTGGACTCAGCGCCTTTTCTATGGGGTTGCTGTGGGGGACCACCTATTGGGTGTTTGATTTTCATGCCTCGGGGTATGGCGTTGACGTGATGCGCTTTGGTCTGGTGCTTCTGGTCGCTGGCCAGACAGTCGCTGCCTTACCCACGTATGCGACTGGATTTCCGGTGTACTGCATGTACGTACTGCTGGGAATGTTGCCCGGGGTGCTGGCCCTGTGGAGTCGGGGCGTCTTTCTTGAATATTGGTTCGGAGCGCTGGATGCCACGCTGATAGTGCTTTTGTTGTCCAGCGCAGAAAAAATCAATACCAGCTACCGTAAATCCATGGCCGCTCAGGCGCACAATCGTTGGCTACTGGAAAAAATTGATCAGTCGCACACACAGATTGTCGATGTTAACCAGAAACTCGCCCTTGAAGTGTATGAACGGACCCAGGCAGAGCAACAGTTGAAAGAAATCAACGATCACTTGGAACATCTGGTGAACGAACGTACGGAAGAACTGTCGTTACTTAATCAGGATCTCAGTAATAACCGGGAACGCCTGGCATTGGCAATCGATGCGGCGGATGTGGGTTTCTGGGACTGGAATATTCCGCTGGATGAGTTGCATCATTCCAATTTCGAGAAACTGCTCGGGTATTCGGCCAGTGAACTTAAACGCTTAGGGCCTAACCTGCGCAGCCTGATTCATCCGGCGGATTATTTTCGGGTGCGCCGGGCACTGGTACGGCATCTGGTGGGAAAAACACCGCATTACCGGGCGGTGTATCGGGTGGCTCACAAAGAAGGTCGTTGGGTGTGGGTGGAAGATCGCGGGCGAGTGATCAGCCGGGATGCTAAGGGCAAGGCAATCCGTATGTTGGGAATACGCCGGGATATCAGTTATGAACGTCTGTCACTGGAACGGGATCGTCTGTCAGCGTCCGTATTCAGATTTGCGTCTGAAGGGATTTTTATTCTGGATGCGGAATTCCGGTTTCTCGCTGTCAATCCTTACTACACGCAACTCTATGGTGTCCGCGAAGAAAACATCTTGCATCGCCGCATTGACGACTGCCAGACGATGCCCGGCATGAAACGTTTTTATCAGCAGATTACCCGGTTTCTGGAAAAAGACGGGCGCTGGGAAAGTGAGTTTAATGACTACCACAGCGATGGACGTGCGTTTCATCAGTGGTTACGCACCACCGCCGTGGTGGATGAAGGCGGTAAAACCACGCACTATGTCGGACTCATTACCGATCTGACGGCGCGGCGCGAAGCTGAAGAAAAAATCATGTTTCTCAATAATTACGATAACCTCACCGGCTTTGCCAATCGACATCTGTTTCGTACCCGACTGGAATCCTTGTTGCTCGCTGCCGAGGAAGGTCATCGACGTCTGGCCGTGCTGTTTATGGATCTGGATCGGTTTAAACAGATCAACAACACCCTGGGCCATGAAGTGGGTGACACGCTGCTTAAGGAATCATCGTTGCGTTTGATGCGGGTCATTAACCGGGTTGACTCGGTGGCGCGCTTTGGTGGCGATGAGTTTACCCTGATACTGGAAGGCTATCAGAGCCGGCGTGAGGTAGAAGACTTCTGCGGCAGGATCATTGGTGAAATGCGCCGTCCGTTTCGTTTAGGGGAACATGAGATCCTTCTGGGCTGTTCTCTGGGGATCAGTCTTTATCCGGAACATGGTCTGGATGTGCAAAGTTTGTTGAACCATGCAGATATTGCTTTGCATCAGGCTAAACGGGTCGGGGGAAATACCTGGCGGTTTTATTGTGAAGATTTACGCTCATCATCGATTGAACAGGTCAATCTGGAAAGTCAGTTACGTAAAGCCATTTTTCGTGATGAATTTGTGGTGTATTATCAGCCTAAATTCAGTTTGCATAACGATCAAATGATTGGTGTAGAGGCGTTGGTGCGCTGGAATCATCCGCAGTTGGGATTAATGACGCCTGGGGAGTTTCTGCCGATTGCTGAAGAAAGCGGCCTGATTTCGGCAATTTCTGAATTAGTACTGGATAAAGCCTGTCGTCAGGTTCAGTTCTGGATTGAATCCGGCGTGGGGCGTATCAAAACGTCGGTCAATATATCGGCACATCAGTTGCGTAAAGGTAACCTCCTCCAGATTGTCGAACGGGTCATCGATAGCACCGGAGTGGATCCGCATCTGCTGGAATTTGAACTGACGGAGTCTTCCCTGATGGAAGATTCAGTGGGTACCATGGAAATACTGCATCAGCTACGTGCCATGGGCGTTGAATTGTCACTGGATGATTTTGGCACGGGTTATTCGTCCTTGAGCTATCTGAAGAAATTTCCGATTGATACACTGAAGATTGATCAAGCCTTTATCCGGGATTTAAGTTCCAGTCCGGATGATGAGGCAATTACCAAAGCAATTATTGCAATGGCGCATGGTTTAAAACTGCGGGTGGTGGCTGAGGGCGTGGAAACTGTAGAAATCCGCGAATTCTTAAGAGCTGAACATTGTGATGCCATTCAGGGGTATTTAATCAGCAGGCCCGTACCTGAGTCGGAGATCGGTGCCTTTTTACGGCTGCCCTAAGTCGGGTCAGTCGCTTTTCTCTGGGTTTGGCTGCGCTGCAAGACACGAAAAACCCCCAGTCATGACGGTGGATGCCAAACGGTGGAGGGTTCATTGATATATGAATCTTCGAATTTTCAATGTGTCCCTTGTTTTTATAGGTAGAGTCTGGTATAAATACCACCCCCTGTACGTCAGGGGTATTTTATGGGGTGTGTTTTCGCCACCCCGGCGCAGATTGCAGCTGTATGCAGATGTATGTTGCTCGGAGACAAGAAATGTCCAAGGTTTGTCAGGTGACCGGAAAGCGTCCTATGACCGGTCACAATGTGTCGCACTCGAATATTAAAACCAATCGCAGATTTGAGCCGAATCTGCATTACCATCGTTTCTGGCTGGAAACAGAGAAGCGTTTTGTGCGCTTGCGTCTGACCCCAAAGGGAATGCGGATTATTGATAAATTGGGTATTGAAGCCGTGGTTGCGGATATACGGGCTCGTGGCGAAAAAGTGTAACGTGTAAAGTGATTTGAACGGCTGAGGTGATTTGAATGGCTAAGGGTGCGCGTGAGAAGATACGGCTGGTGTCTACGGCTGGGACGGGTTATTTTTATACGACAACCAAGAACAAACGGACGATGCCCGGAAAACTGGAGATCAAAAAATTTGATCCGAAAATCCGTCAGCACGTATTGTTTAAAGAAGCAAAAATCAAATAATCCGCGGTCAGACTGTCTGGTTGGATGGTGGTTGCACTTGTTACGGGTTATGTGTACTGATCGCCTGGGATTTGCGACGTGCCTGAACTTCCAGAGGTTGAAACGACGCGCAAGGCCATTGAACCGTATGTGCTGGGTTCGTTGATTGGCCATGTGGAAGTTCGTGAAACCAGGTTGCGTTGGCCAGTGGTTAGTGAGGATTTATTGGCCTGTCGTCAGCGGTGTGTGGTAGGCCTGTGGCGACGTGGTAAATATCTGATTATTGATCTGGGGTTGGAAGATTACCTGCTGGTGCATCTGGGAATGTCTGGTAGTTTGCGTCTGGTTGCACCGGATGAAGGGTGGCGCAAACATGACCATGTCGCTATGACGTTTAGCGCAGGTGGTTGCAGCGTTGCATTGCGTTATCATGATCCCCGGCGATTTGGTTGTATTTTGCGGGGTCGTGGTATTTATACGCAACATCCGTTGCTGGCTGATCTGGGGCCGGAGCCGTTGAGCGCCGCATTTACTCCAGAGTACCTTTATGCCGCTGCACAGGCTAGGGCAGGTCGGCCTGTCAAGTCGTTGATTATGGATTCGCATATTGTGGTGGGTATTGGAAATATTTATGCGCAGGAATCCCTTTACCACGCAGGAATTGCACCGAACCGTCCGTCTGGTCAACTGCAGCACTTCGAAGCAGTGAATCTGGTGGAGGCCATTGTGCAGCAGTTGCAGGCTGCCATTGCGGCAGGCGGCAGCACGTTGCGTGATTTTCAACATGGCCGGGGTGAGCCGGGTTATTTTCAGTGGCAACACAAGGTTTATGGACGGTCAGGGGAGCAATGCATGCATTGCCAGACGGTTTTATTAACGGAACGGCTCGCCGGAAGAACCACCACCTGGTGTCCTGTTTGTCAATTCTGAATATTTCGCAGGAATTTCATTTATGTCCTCATCGGCGGACTCAGCGGCTTTTCTTGAGGGCCTGAACGACGCACAATGTGCGGCGGTGTCTAGCACTGCGCAACAACTGCTGGTACTGGCGGGTGCCGGTTCAGGTAAAACCCGGGTACTGACCCATCGTGTTGCCTGGTTTACAGAACAGTTTCACTGCGCAGCTACGCAGGTATTGGCAGTGACATTCACCAATAAAGCAGCGGCTGAAGTCCGGGATCGCTTGGCACAACTGATGCGCCGTCCTGTAAAAGGACTGTGGGTTGGTACATTTCATGGTCTGGGCCATCGCATGTTGCGCATGCATTATCAGGAAGCCGGACTGCCACAGAATTTTCAGATTATTGATGCGGATGATCAGAAACGCCTCATTCGACGCTTGGCCAAGGACATGTTGCTCAATGAAGAGACATGGCCGCTTCGTCAGTTGCAGTACTGGATCAATCGGGGCAAGGAAATCGGGGTACGCGATTATCTGCCTGAGCACCTGAGTGCCTCGCAGTTGGATATTGTACAGCAGTTGCAGGCGCGGTATGCGCAATACTGTCAACGTACGGGGTCCGTCGATTTTGCGGAAATTCTGTTGCGCAGTGTGGAAGTATTGCAACAGAACCCGATGCTCAGGGAACACTATCAGCAGCGGTTTCGCCATGTGCTCGTTGATGAATTTCAGGACACCAACGAAGTACAGTATGCCTGGTTGCGGCTGTTAACGGGCTCAACGGCTTTTTT
The DNA here is from genome assembly GCA_021781515.1 of Pseudomonadota bacterium. Classification (GTDB taxonomy): domain Bacteria; phylum Pseudomonadota; class Gammaproteobacteria; order Pseudomonadales; family Moraxellaceae; genus JAJXWR01. Next base: position 3,722 of record JAJXWR010000017.1, on the reverse strand, counting down.
TACGGTGGTCGGCGACGATGATCAAAGTATATATGGCTGGCGCGGTGCCTGTGTCGGCCATATTAAAAACTTTAAACAGGATTATCCGGCAGCACAAGTGATTAAGCTTGAACAAAATTATCGGTCAACCGCTACTATTTTAGCCTGCGCGAATGCGGTTATTGCTTGCAATACGGATCGACTGGGCAAAAACCTCTGGACAGAACATCCACAAGGGCGAGCAATACAGTTGTACAATGCGGTTAATGATCTGGATGAAGCCCGTTTTGTGGCACAGGAGGTCGGGCGTAAACGGGAGCAGGGTACGCTATTGAACGAGATAGCCGTGTTATACCGTTCCAATGTGCAGTCACGGGTGATCGAAGAAGCGTTGGTGGCTAAAGGAATTCCCTACCGGGTCTATGGAGGACTGCGGTTTTTTGACCGGGCGGAAATTAAAACGGCTATTGCCTACCTGCGGTTGACGGCCAATGGGCATGACGACAGTGCCTTTGAGCGAGTGGTTAATTTTCCGGCGCGCAGCATTGGAGAAAAATCCGTCGAGATGCTGCGGCAACAGGCACGGAACCTGGGGGTCTCTCTATGGTCTGCGGCGAAATCGGCCTTAACCAGTACATTATTACCCCCCAGGGCCACTGCCAGTCTGGCAGAATTTATGGAACTGATTTACCGCTTGCGTAAAAATCAATCCTTGTCGTTGTATGAACAACTGGACGAATTATTAAAACAGACGGGCTTGCTTGCCCATTATGCGCAGGAAGCAGAAAAAGACAGTAAAGCGCAAAATTGTGTGGAGAATCTCCAGGAATTGCTGAATGCGAGCAAGGAATTTGACGACTTTACCTCTTCCTGGGAAGATGATGCCGTCTCGACTGATGAAGTTTCGGCTTTTCTCGATCATGTATCATTGGGTTCCAGCGAAGAGGCGGAAGAGAACGTCGAAGCCGTTGTGCAGTTAATGACCTTACATGCGGCCAAAGGGCTGGAGTTTCCGGTCGTGTTCATGACAGGAATGGAGGAAGGGTTATTTCCGCACAGTAAAGCAGTAGAAGAGAACCAACTGGAAGAAGAACGACGCTTGTGCTATGTCGGTATGACCCGAGCCCGGAATGAATTATATCTGGCCTATGCCGATTCTCGTCGTCTGTACGGTCAGGACAAACCCACACGCCCTTCGCAGTTTTTACGCGAAATACCGGCAAACGTCGTACAATTACTGCGTGGTCAGATGTCGTTACGCCAGGGAGCCGGTTTTAGTGCAAAAACCAGCGCAATCAATCCCGCCACTGCGCCTGATCCCGGGGCCTTGCAAAACCGCCTGACTTTGGGAATGCGGGTGCGGCATCCCCGCTGGGGAGAAGGGGTGGTGGTCGATATGGAGGGGCAGGCAGCAGATGCTCGTATCAAGATCACCTTTAGAAGTGAGGGGAGTAAATGGTTAATGGCTCAGTACGCTCGTCTGGAAGCGGTGTGAAGGCTGCTTTGTAGTTTCTGAATGGCCGCCAGTTTCTCTGCATTGCTCAATGCCGGGTTTTGCATGATATCGGACTGGGAAAGCAGGTAGTGATCGTGTTCATCCTGTTGTGCATAGAAATCCTGGTTGACGGACTCCGGCAAATAATGCTGACGCAGCGCCTGGATAGAAGCCAGCTGTCTGCTCGCCTCCTGTACGGTAAATTGTTCTGCTGGTTGATCCAGATGTTGTGCAACCAACGCTTGACGCAGACTGACGTAAGCAGACAATAATTGCGTTGCCTGTATGGCGGCTTGACCGTGAAGCAGGGACTGAATCTCTATCAGCACCGCCTGTTGAGCCGTAGACCATTGTGCAGGGGACCAATGGGCGAGTGCTTGAGCCGGAAAACGCGCATCAAGATAGGAGCGCAGGCGCTGATCCGTGATCAGGTGACCGGCGGAATCAAGGCGGAAGATCCCGGAGGCAGCGAGTCCAGACGCAGGTACGGCTACTACTGAAGGGGCAGCGGGTTGCAGCGTCTGGTTTGATGTGTCGCTTCCTGAGCGCCAGATAACTACTGCGACCACGACGCCACTGAGAACCGCACCACTGACCCAGATCCTCCTGGACATATTCCCTGCCTCCACCATGCAATGAAACTCAGGATTGACAGTGTGTAATACTTTGGTCAATCCTGAGCGATTCCTCGTTGATAAGGATTACCGGGGCCAGACACTCACCTGTACTGACGTAGACCCTGGTAAATTCTGTAGCAGCAGTAACTGTGAGTTGGCTGCAGAAATCACTCGGGCACCCGTTACACTGACCTGATACCCATTCGGATAGTGCAGGGTCGGCACAAAAATCACTGTTGGTGCGGTCGCTGTATTTGGTGTATAGCTGTAGGAAAAGTTGGCCGTAGCAGGATCAAAATACAGGCTGCCCGGGGTTCCTGCCGTCGCTTGTGGATAGGTACGTTCCAGCAGCGCCAGTTTGCCTGTTTTAACAGATCCCAGACTACTGTCCTGACTGAACATGCTTTCACTGCTACCAGAACCCGTAGGATCATTATAACTTTTATACGACCAGTAATCCCAACTCATCAGATGCTGATCCGCCATCTGGGTCATGCGGGCAATATCCCCCAAATCGTCCGAGGAACCAAATTCAGACATGAAACTGGCTCCACTCAAATTGCTGGAAGTGGCATCGGCATTATCAAATACAGCAGATTCCGGCTGATCGCACGAAGGCGGCATGGAAACGCCGAGCATTGCGGCGACCGATCCCTGCAGACAGTAGTTATGCCAGGATAACCCAATATTATTCTGGTCAGCGACTGGCGTTGAAGTGGATAAGTAGCTTTGTATGCCAAAGTCAAACAGGATATTCGGTTCCATCCAGATGATATGTTTCTGGTCTACCTGACGAATGCCGGCCTGCATGTATTCCTGAAATGGTTGCAGAGAATTACTGTCAAATTCATCACAGCCGTTAGCAAGAAAACAAGGCAGAAAATCAAACCCTGGAGCCGGTTCATTGATCACATCATACCCCATCAGATAGGGCTGATTCACCCAGCGCTGCGCCACCGCCTGCCAGGCCGACTGATAATAACTCCAGAGGTTATTAGTGTTGGAATACAGATTATGGTAAGTCGCATTGACATTCCAGGTGATATAACCTGAAGGAAATCCCGGCGTAAAAAAAGCGGGGATACCATCGTCATAAACGGCCCAGGAAGGAAATCCTTCACCCTTGAATTTTTCGTTATAAAGATCCTGATGAAAGTCCAGCAGTACGTAGATGTTTCTTGCGGCAAGTAGCTGCACCACCCGGTCAACCTGATTCAGATAACCGTAATCGATAACACCTTGCTGTGGCATGACCCCCGCAAATAATACCCCCAGACGAACGCTGTTAAAACCATTGGACTGTAACCAGTCGGCATCCGCACTGGTAAAACCGCTCAGGCTGTTGGGCGGATAGTAAGGCGCTGTTTTCCAGATGACATTCACCCCGTGTAACATCACCACACGTTGACTGTCATCGACCATCCAGCGTCCGGAACTGTGTAATGCAGCCTCCGCACCAGAAGTCAGCGCCACCATTAAACCGGCTATCAGCAAGGAAGAAAATTTGGACATTTCAGCACCTTTTATTATATTACTCAAGTTTCGGAGTTCATTTTTAAGAAAAAATTTCATATAACACAATGATTTTAATATAAAAAGCAGCCTATAAGTGATATAATTTTTGTTATCTA
>JAJXWR010000114.1 GCA_021781515.1 Pseudomonadota bacterium | reverse complement strand
CAGTGGCCGTATGCCGTCAGTACGCTTAGGGCAATGCACCTATTCTGCAACTCCTCGCAATCCAGAACAATAGTTTGTCCGTATTTGCCTGCTGACTGCGTTTGTGAATTTGATGAACACATGCACCCTGTTTTTCAGGTCTCAATAGCCAATGATCAACCACTCGTCATTGATAACAACGGTATAATCAAGCCGTTGCATTGTCTGGTTAACGGTCTATAATAACAGCTAACGGGAGTAACTTTATTGGATACCAAGACGCTCAAGGCTCGTTTGAACAACACACTGCGACCGCTTTTTTACGCAAGCGGTGGTGAACTATCATTACGGCGATTCACGCCAGGATGACACAAAAATGACGATTCCCATCAACTCAGCCGCCAGTGTCGTCTTTGAAATAGTTATCAACACCCGTTTGCCGCCACCGCATTCCCTGAAATTTTACGCTGGCGTAGTGTCTGAGTCACTGCGCCATTCTCAACTGTTGCACAAGGAGCCGGTGCATGACACTTAGCCTGGGATCCTTACACCAACTGCCGATATTGCAACTGCGCGGAATCGGCCCCGGATTACAAATCCGCCTCAATCGTCTGAACCTGTTTTCCATTGCCGAGTTACTGTTGCACCTGCCGAGGGATTACCAGGATCGCCGCACCATCACCCCGGTTGCGCAGCTGGCTGCAGGCCAGATTGCCAAAGTCGTCGCCCGTGTACGTTCGCTACAAGCCATAACCAGCCAACGTCCAGGAACACGAGTACTGATCGAAGACGACAGCGGAAGCATGCACCTGCGTTTTTTTAATCTTAAACCACAGCAGTTACCACTCATTCCCTGCGATAAACCCTATGCATTTTTTGGCGAAGTCCGACATACCCACCAAGGCAAAGAAATGCTACACCCAGAATACCAGACTGAAGTCGTCAACGATGAGGGCTTAGTGCCGATCTATGCATTAACGGAAGGCTTGTCACAACACAAATTCCGACAATTCATACAGCAGGCGCTGAATCTTCTGGATACTGAGGCATTACACGCATCAACACTCCGCCAGTTACATCAACCCGACAACTGGATGAACCTGGAGCAGCTACGGTCGTTTCAGCATCCCCTGCAACAGGAATTAATCCTGCATGAACTGGCCAGTCAACAACTGGCGTTACTGCAACACCGCACGGACATCAAACAACGCCGATCCCTTGAACTTAAAGCAGATTACCAGTTACATCAACATTTATTACAGTTGATGGGATTTCAGCTCACCTTGGCCCAGGAACGGGTGATTCAGGAAATTCTCCGGGATCTTAGTCAACCCTCACCCATGTTGCGCTTGCTGCAAGGTGATGTCGGCAGTGGAAAAACGGCGGTGGCTGCCCTGATCATTGCCCAATCTCTGCAAGCCGGCTGGCAAATCGCCTTAATGGCTCCCACCGACTTGTTGGCGGAGCAACTTTACCGCCACCTGAAACACTGGCTCAACAGTGACTCTACCCCTGTCCTTTATCTCAGCGGCCGATCCTCCAGGGAACAGCGAACACAAGTTAACCAAGTGCTGCGTTCAGATTCACCTTGCGCTTTGGTGGGTACCCACGCGCTATTCCAGGAGGAAATTTTCTTTAGCAAACTCGCACTCATCATTATTGATGAACAACACCGCTTTGGTGTTGAACAACGCCTGGCGTTGCGAAACAAGGCACCCGCCGGACTCGAAGCGCATCTCTTGATCATGACAGCAACCCCCATTCCCCGAACATTATCCATGAGCCTCATGGGAGATCTAGATACCAGTCTGCTGGATATGCAACCCCCTGGCAGACAGCCAATTACCACAGCGGTCCTGCCACAAGAACGTCTGGATGCCATTCTAGAACGTATGCGGCACCACTGTACCGAGGGACGCCGCGCTTATTGGGTATGTACCTTGATTGAAGAATCTGAAAAAATTGCGGCGCAAGCTGCCGAACAGCGTTACGCCTACCTGCAGGAACACGTTCCTCAACTACGTCTGGCACTGATACATGGGCGTACCGCCGCTGAGCAACGTCAGCGTATCATGCAGGGCTTTGCCGAGGGCACCATTGACGTTCTGGTCGCAACAACTGTCATTGAAGTTGGGGTCGATGTTCCCGAAGCCACGTTAATCATTATCGAGAATCCAGAACGACTGGGCTTATCACAACTGCATCAATTACGTGGCCGGGTGGGTCGCGGTCAACAAGCCAGCTACTGTATCCTGTTATATGGTGCCCAATTGTCGGCTATTGCCCGCCAACGCCTGGCCATCATGCGGCAGACGCAAAATGGTTTTGCAATAGCCGAACAGGATTTACAGTTACGCGGGCCTGGCGAAGTGCTGGGTATTCGCCAATCCGGACTGGGACAAGGATTGGTGAGCCAACTGGAGCGAGACTGGCCCTTACTGGAGTCCGCTCGTCATCTGGCAGAACACTGGCTGACGCTGGAGGCTACCGCACGGCAACGGCTGGTGGAACCCTGGGCACGCAATCAGAGCAAATTTGCCCGGGTGTAGGGCAAAAAGCCGAATAGTCAACTACACTTGTAACGGATTAGACTTATCGTTTGTACCTGATATCCGGATGCTCTTATGGATTTTCCCTGGAACATTAAAAAATATCTGGATGATCATCAGTGGCAATTCAGGATTTATCCGGAAATGCCGCCTGCGGAGCAATTTTCCGGTCAAGTGTTGACAATACTCTATCTGGAAGATTCTCTGGGGTGTATTCAATATGTACTGCCCCATTCCCACATGCTGCGCCTGCACAGTCTTGCTGAAACGTTAGGACGTAATTTTACCTGTATTTCTGAGGAAACCCAGCAAAAGTTATTAAAACAACTCGAACTGGATCAAGCGACAGGAATTTTACCACTGTCCGGATTACATACACTGGTGGATCGAAGCGTCAGCGGTTCCCCGCATTATTTATTGCCCTCTGGAGTTGCTGATTCCTGGCTTAAAATTGAACCTGAGCACCTGGAAGTATTACTGCGAGAGGCCCAGGCTGAATGGGTCGACTTTGCCAGCGACAGCCGCCGTCCCTGGCTGGAAGAAACCAGTGACGAAGATCAGATTCTTGCGTCCGTGCAAAATCTTACCTCATTGCGCATTCGTCAGCGACTGATTGAGACACTGGAAATCCCGCCGCTGCCCGACAGCGCCAGAAAGATATTGAAGTTGCGCCTTGATCCTGATGCTCGTGTTGAAGAACTAGCCAGCATCATCGAAAAAGATCCCAGTCTGAATGCACAAGTCATCTGTTGGGCATCGTCCCCTTATTATGCTTCTCCGGCGCCGGTAACCACCGTTTTTGATGCCATTACCCGGGTCCTCGGTTTTGATATGGTCATGAACATGACCTTGGGATTATCCCTCGGCAAGACCTTGAGCTTGCCCAAAGACGGCCCCAGTGGATTAAAACCCTATTGGGAACAAGCCGCCATGACGGCCTACGCCATGCAACGCCTGGTGCAAGCCATGCCCAAACCCTATTCCAGACAGGCGAGTACCGCCTACCTCTGCGGCTTGCTGCACAACTTTGGTTTTTTGATACTGGGACACCTGTTTCCTTTACATTTCTCGGTTGTCTGCCGCCACATTGAAGCCAATCCCCATGTGCCCATCAGCAATATTGAATACCTGCTTCTAGGAGTAACCCGCAATCAACTGGTTTCCTGGCTACTGCAAACCTGGGGAATGCCTGAAGAAGTAGTCATAGCCATCCGCTATCAGGACATGCCCAATATCGCTCCGGAACCAACCTTACTCACCCGTACACTGCATCTGAGTTTATTGATACTGGCAGGTAACGAGGCTGATGAATTCAATACCTTGCGTATTCCGCTGGAGCCAGAAAAAGCCAATCGTATCGTCAACGAACTACTGGAGGAACAAAGTGCCACCCTGAAATCACTGGCAACCCAGATGGTTGGTTAATACGTTCCCTGGAAATAGCGTCGACCAGAAAACACAGAAGCGTGACTAGTGTTTCTGCCGGTGTCCAGGTTTCAGAAAATGAGCAATCCCGGAAAACCAGAACAAAATCGACGGATCTCCCTGCATGTTGATTTTCCCCTCCTGCAAGGCATACATAAAACTGGTCTGGCTACCCTTCGCCAGCAGTTCAAAACCATCCTCTGCCGTTTTAAACTGAATAGTCAAATCCGGTTGGTCATGTTTTCTGGTTTCACTAAAAATCCTGCCATCACTCACGGAAAAATAGCGAACACAAAAGGCATTGTGCGTGCCAATTTGCAGCACAAATTTTTTATCCTTGATTGTCTTGCGAAATTCTTCGCTTTTTTTGTTGGCCACTTGCAGCCTGTGTGCAATATACCACAGCAAAATCTGCAGCTTAAGCGTTCCCTTTATGGTTTCTGTAATCAACAAGGCCGACATTCCTCTGTTTGGAAAACTGCTGTTCTGAAAACTGCGCATGTCCACCAGCAAACCGTCCAAAAAAGAGAACAGACCGTCGCTTTCAAGAGTTCAACGCAACAGCAACAATCTGCGTCAGTAAACCGCCATACAGAGGCCTGTCCGGCCAACTGCCCAGATGCTACACAAATACGACTCGTTGCTTTTGCAGCCTTATGGCCCATGCTATTATAGACAGACAGGAAAAAGAATCAAACCCTCCAGAATCACTCATCCGTCAAACATTGCAAAAAATAAGCACTTACTGAACCGAGGGAAGGAGGGAATAAGGAAGACGCATTTGCCGCAATAATCTGGATTTGTAAACAGTATCCGTAGCCCGGGATCCAGCAAGTACAAAAGCTTGCAGACAGCATTGTTCATCAATGCCTGTGCCAAGCAGGCCCTGATCATCCTGCACAACAGACCAGGTAATCGCTGCATTGAATGTTGCTGGCGGCACAATGACCAAAGGACACAAGGAAGTTTTCACCACTATGGGCATATCCGGATATATAACTGACTGTGATTCACCCAACAACGTACGTGACAGCACCTTGACTTGTTGCATCAAAGGCATAACGAAAGGCAAAACGCCCCAGGAGGCCACCTGTGCACAATCACCAACCGCATAAATGGCTGGATTCGAGGTTCGTAGTTGTTGATCAACCACTATTCCTCGATCTACTGTTAATCCAGCGGCGTTGGCCAGACTGATTCGCGGCCTTAAGCCTGTCGCACCAACTACAACATCGACTTCATGAGGATCATCATTAAGGGTGGAATCTAAACCAATCTGGTAATAATCCGCTTTTTTTTCTACAGATTGCACCGGGGCTGCGCAATGAACGTTAATAGCGTTACGCTTAAACTGTTCTTCCAGACATCGCCCTGCCTGTTCCGGCAGCAATGCTGACAATAACCAGGCAGACGCTTCGTAAATGGCCACTTCATAGCCTGCCAGACACAGGTCATTGGCAAATTCACAACCAATCAATCCACCCCCTAAAATTCCAATGCGTTTTTTACCAGAAATTATCCGACGAAACCGTCGATAGTCGTCCAGGTTATTCACTACCAGAATGTCAGCAGCCCCTGTACCTGGCAAGGCCAGGCGCATAGGATCTGCCCCCAGCGCCAGCACCAGATTTTCGTAAACCAATTTAGTGCCCTCAGAGAGAACCACATACTGCTGCTCTGCATCAATCTGCACCACTGACGACCCGGTGATTATTTCTGCCTGTAAACTATTGGCCATTTCAGTAGCCGTTGCCATGATGAGTTCTTCAGGCGACTTCTTCTTGCTCAACCCGGTGGAAAGCATTGGTTTACTGTAATTTTCCCCCTGATCCTGAGTAATCAAAATCAGCGGCCTTGACGATTCGGTTTTACGCCATTCTTTAGCCAGATGATAACCTGCCAGTCCAGTACCTACTACAATCAATGGCCGCATAAAGATCCCCCTCAGATTTCAACCATATCGAAATCTTCTTTGGCTATTCCACAGTCAGGACACACCCAATCCTCAGGAATATCACTCCACCGGGTGCCGGCGGCAATCCCATCCTCCGGTAAACCAGCCGTTTCATCATAGATAAATCCACACACTGAACATTGCCACTTCTTCATTTAGAACGCTCCTTTCTCACTTAAAACATAATATAATGTCTCATTAATTGATGATAAATGCAAGTATAACACCGGAAGGAGTTTTTCCGCATAAATCTACTGAGGTTGATCCTGCTGTATTCTCATCAGCCAATTGTGAATAGCTTCAGCGGCGCACAAGGGGGCACCTACCACGGCACCCTTCTGCTTACTCTGGGTCGGGCTATGCAAAAATTCTGCGGGTGCCCTTTATGTTCAGCCAGAATCGCAACGGATTTATATTTTACAAAAAAAACAGAGACACTGGGCAGTAGCCAACAGAGATACTCCTGAATAAAATCAACTACAGCCCGTTAACACCACCCAGCGAGTGAGACGTACAGCGGACAGAACACTGGTATCATTGTCATAAAAAACCGAGAACTATATACTGGTATTAGTGCCAAGAAAAAATGTCAGCAACATTTTTCCCAGTAAACCCGGCAAAAATAGCGGAGCAATCAATTGGTTACTTTAATCCTGCAATGAAACTTGGACAAGGAACTTGAACAATGCCTGGCATTCCCAATATGAGCTGGCACCATCCCCTGTTTTATAAAGCAACCTGCCCGAACAGTATATACACATGGTTATGTGACACTGGCTCACTGACCAGGAAGATACAGCAATTGAGTCGTGTAGCAGTTAATGTCACCGTTCTGGAAGAAAAAACCGAACCGTGCCCACTATTGTGGTACCACTGCTTTCCGCAGCACTGTGGCCCGGTATGGCGGCGAGAAGTACAACTGTATACTGCTGGAGAGCCAGTTATCCGGGCGGTCAGTGTGTTACCGCTAGCCGCCTGTGCCACCTGGGCACGCCCATTACGCTTCAGCCACAACAGAGCTTTAGGGCATTTACTGTTCGCCATGCCTTCTGTCAGGCGGTTTGGCATGCGACTTGGCTATCTGCAAAATCAGTGGGGACGCTATTCACTATTTGCTCCACCAAAGCACCAGGCGATATTAATCCAGGAAACTTTTTTACCCGCCCTTATCACCAGAATCACTGAGCAGTCGGCCGCTCAGCGTATGCACTAAGGACACTAGCCTATGTATCAGGAAAAATTACGGCCCTATGTTCAACTCATGCGTCTGGACAAACCCATTGGCTCACTGCTGTTATTCTGGCCTACACTGCAAGCTATTTTGCTGGCGAGCCATGGACACCCAAAAAATCCAGTCTTATGGGGCTTTGCCGCAGGCACCGTACTGATGCGATCCGCTGGTTGTGTCGTCAACGATATGGCAGATAAAGAATTTGATAAACTGGTGAAGCGAACCATGAATCGGCCCTTGGCCAATGGCAGGCTCAGCAGACGTCAGGCCTTACCCGTTTTAATCCTGCTGCTGGGACTGAGTGCTGCCCTGTTACTGCTTTATGATCAAAAAACACTGATTTGGTCTATTCCTGCACTCCTGCTAGCACTGATCTATCCTCTAATGAAACGCTATACATATTTCCCGCAAGTGGTCTTGGGTGCAGCCTTTTCATGGTCAATCCCCATGGCCTCTGTTGCATCACATCAATCGCCAAACTTATCAACGGCACTATTATTTATGGCATCACTGGCTTGGGTAATGGCCTACGATACACAGTATGCGATGGTAGATCGAGACGATGATATTAAAATTGGCGTAAAATCAACAGCAATTTTTTTCGGAACCCATGATTTGCTACTAATTTGCATATTTCAGCTGCTGTATCTTGCAGGACTCACTCTTGTTGCTGCTCTCAATAATTTCAGTCCAATTTTCTACCTGTTCCCAGCGCTAGCTATTTTATTTTTTGCTAATCAATACCGTTTATGCAGATATCGACAACGTGAAGCCTGTTTTCAGGCTTTTCTTCAGAATAACCGGGTCGGTATTTTGATGAGCATTGGCTTTATTTTCGGAATACAGTAATTTTTCAACCATGATTGTAATAATTCTGCAATATTACATGGTTTTAATAATCAGTATCTGCAAGGAGTGTGGAGGCACTGGCACTTATCTCGAAAAACAAGCGTTCGGTTCAATAAAAGGAGTAACAGACCAAACCGGATTCCTCAACCCAATGTCCGTCATGAACAGAGTCAACCCCTGAATGAATGAC
>JAJXWR010000113.1 GCA_021781515.1 Pseudomonadota bacterium | reverse complement strand
GCTAAAAATGCCGAGTAAATATCACGGTCTACTTTTCCACGGCCATCTCCAAAGATATGGATGCGTACACTCAGACTTTTCTTGGTATATGTCTGCGTGCTGTGGTCGTATATAAGGTCTTCAACTGCCGGACGTTTACTGCGATGGCCTTGACCGTGAACAGATCAATGGGCTTGCTTTCAAGGCCAGCGTATTGCATGATCTGCGCCGCAGTGCCTGGGTTCCCGTGTCAGGTGTTAATGGCCAGTGTCGATGTACAGATTTTCACGCCGCATTAAAGATTACTGCGTCTTTGGGAGCAACAAAAAGGATGGCCTGAAGTTAAAATTACATAAAATTGGCGTAAAAAATTCTTAAGTTTTAACACATTGATTTAAATTAATTTATAAGGTTGTCAAGCTTAGGTTGAAAGGAGTGGCTTGTGTGGTGAAATGGACTGCGCTTGTTTTTTTATCGGTGATATTCTGCGGTTGTGCGGTAATTCCTAAAAAAACGCCTGAAATAGCGTCGGGAGCAAACCCGGTAGCGACTGATGCAGTCCGGTCTGCCAGGATTCGCCGCATTGTAGTGCTGGAGTTGCCTGCTACGGTAACGGAGGCCTCGTTACAGCGTGTCTATGACGTGCATCCCTGGGTGCTGAAGACAGGACATCCGCCAGAGGCAGCGGTCGAGTCCGTGGCGCTGTGGCAGCGGCAGGCGCTGCGAGCGTTAATGGAGTCGGTGGTAACGTCGGCACTGAAGGAGACGTGTATTCCCCAACGGTGGCAGGGCTTACCGCAAAAAATACAATTGCATACGGTGCTGATGGACGGGCCAGAGATGCACATTGGACAGGCGGTAGCCGCCGGGGCGTTGGCACAGTTGCAGGCGGTTAATCCGGCTGATGCCTATGTGCGCTGGCAGGTGACTGATTTTGGAGAAACTCCCAAGCGTTGGCGTGCGGCATATATCGGATTTGAGGTGCTGTCGACTGCCGGTATTGCCGGGGCGTTGTTGTTGCACAAGACGACGCGGGCGTTGGCCTGGCTGTATTTGCTGGATGAAAGTGCAGAAGAAGTGACCGAAGCGTATGCCGGGTTCTGGGCGTTGAATGTCTGGTCACGGCCGGTGCGGTTGCAGGCGGACTGGATTGATGGTCGGACGGGAATGGTTCAACGTTCGGTGGCGGCCACTGGACTGGCTCCATGGACCTGGAAAATGCTGGCATGGAATGCCTTGCGAGACAGTAATAGGCAACAGCGGGATACGTTGCTGCAGCAGTCTTCCCGACGGGCCTTGCGGCCAGTGTGTGCGTTGCTATCGCCCTGAGCAGTGGATTAATGGCCCATGGAAACACAGTATTCCCTTGGGTTTTTGCCGATCTGGAAAAGCCACCGTCGTGTTAACACCTGCTATTCTTCATATTGTCAGTGGTATGGTGTTAGTCAAATCTGGTTTATTATGCAGAAAATAGTGATTTTATTGCCTTTTGGCAAACGCTCAGGGGGGCCGGAGGCCTGTTATCAATTAGGCGATGCCCTGAATCGATTAGGGATGCAGGCAGAACTGTGGTTAATCACCGAGCAGGAACTTGAACAACTGGTGGCCGTGCGCAACCAGGGGTTTCGTTTACGGCAGGGTTCTATCGCCGTAGGGCAGAAACCGGAGGTAATCGATGAATACCGCCACTATCAAGTGCGGCATTTTGTCGGTACCACGCATCCGGGTATTTTGTTTGTGATTCCTGAACTGTATTTGTTATTGTTGCCCATTTTTGAAGGGTTGAACTGTCTGGTCTGGTGGTTGAGTGTGGATAATGCCTTGCCGTCGTTATCCATGCTGAACCTGAATTACTTGCGGCATCCCCGGGTACGACATGCCGTACAGTCCAGTTATGCGCAGCGGGTTGTAGAGGCATTGGGGGTGGTGGCGGTAGAATGGCTTGGTGATTATACCGTGGTGGAAACAACGGATGCTCCACCGCCGCTCGTCGCTCAGCGCCCCCGCCGCGTGGCCTTGGTGGGGGGGGCCAAGGTATTGGTAGATATGCAGGCGCTGTCAGACCAACTCATGCAGCACCATGCGATAGATTCGGTCATTATTGCAGGGATGCAGCGCTCCGAGGTGTATGCCGCATTGCGGTCCGTCCGGGTGCTGCTGGATGTCGGGAAATTTCCGGGAAAAGATCGGTTGGTGCGAGAGGCACTGGCTCTCGGGGGATTGGTGGTCACTTCGGCCATGGGGGCAGCCGCCGGGGAGACGGATTTTGCGCTGGATGCGGTGTACAGGCAACCGCTGGAGGATGTGCGGGCATTGGCCGCATTGCTGGCGCACATGGTCGATTTTCCTGAATTCCACTATGCAGCGCAGCAGAAGGCGCGTCTTCGGGTGGCCGAGGAAAAGCAGGATTTCATGAAGGAGGTTTTTTCGGTATTCCACTCCACCTTATGGCAGGAAAATGATGGACAAGATAACCGCTAAGGAACGTTTTCAACAGGCACAGGGATTGGTACAGCACGATCTGCTGACCTGCAGGCGGGTTGAGCGGATGGCGCAACGGTTGGTGCAACGGGGGTTGCAACCGAGTGAAGCGCATGTCTACGCACTCCTGGAAGCAGCCGATGTGTTGATGCATGCGGGATGCTGGCTGGTGGTGCATATGATTTATGCCCGACATGTGCATCTGGAGGGTCAGGCATTGGAGGCGGCCGATTTTAAAATGGATCCGCAAGGACATGCCGGAGGTTCGCTGAACATGGTACCGGCTTACGTGGCCTATCTGACCCTGAATGCGCTGACCCGGGAAACACGTTCCTGGATGATGGGGCAGGGGCATTGTGTGTCAGCGATTGATGCGTTGAATGTACTGACTGGCAATATGCACCCGGAGCATGCCGAACGTTATAGTCTGTCGGATGCTGGTTTGACACGACTGTGCAAGGATTTTTACCGCTATCGGGTGCGTGCCGACGGGCGTCCGGAGTCGCCCTTAGGCTCTCATGTGAATGCCAGTACAGCCGGGGGGGTCATGGAGGGGGGGTACCTGGGATTCGCCGATCTGCATTATGTGCATGCCCCGTTGCCTGGAGAAAAACTGGTCGCTTTTTTAAGTGACGGTGCTTTTGAAGAACAGCGTGGCGCTGATTGGGCAGCTCGCTGGTGGCGACAGGAAGATTGTGGTGTGGTGGTGCCCGTGATGATTGCCAATGGTCGGCGGATTGATCAGCGCTCCAGCATTATGCAGGCAGGCGGAGTACAGTGGTTGCGGCATCATCTTGAGTTACATGGATTCTCGACCCGGGTGGTTGACGGTCGGGATCCGGCGTCTTTTGTGGTGACGCTCTTTGAAGCAGAAGAACAGATGCATGCCGGACTCAGCCGCTTGCCTTATCTGATTGCAGAGGCTCCAAAAGGCTATGGTTTTCTCAACGCTGGCACCAATTTGGCGCATGGGACACCCCTGTACCGTTCTCCCTGGCAGGATGCGGAGGCACGGCAACAGTTCAACGGAGCGATTCAGCGGCTGTGGCAACCGCTGCAAACGGTGCAGGAGGCGGTGTGTCTGCTGAATAACCATGCCGCAGTGCAGCGTCCGCAGGAGCGCGATCATGCGCTCGCCTGCCGTGCGCCGATGTCACTGGTCTGGCCGGACAGTATCGCTGATGCAGACGTCGGCCTTTGTTCGCCGATGGCGGCCATTGATCAGTGGATGGTGCAACTGATTCACGCCAATCCAGAGTTGCGGGTGCGTCTGGGTAATCCCGATGAACTTCGTTCCAACCGGATGTCTCAGACGCTGGCGTTGCTCAGGCACCGTGTGCAGGAAGCAGAACCTGGTAATGATGAAGACTTTTTAGGGTCGGTGATCACAGCACTCAATGAAGAAGCGGTAGTCTGTGCGGCACTGGCCAATAAGGCTGGGCTGAATCTGGTCGTCAGTTACGAAGCTTTTGCTGTTAAAATGCTGGGTGCCTTACGTCAGGAACTGATATTTGCCCGGCATCTGAAGGAAATCGGACGGCCTCCTGCCTGGCACGGTGTGCCGATCATTGTGACTTCGCATACCTGGGAAAACGGCAAGAACGAGCAATCGCATCAGGATCCCACCTTGATGGAAGCCCTGGCGGGTGAGATGTCCGATCAGGTTCGGTTACTGTATCCGGCTGATGCGGCAAGTGCGGTGGCCGCTTTGCAGTCTGTTTATGCGCAGCGAGGCCAACTGGGATTGCTGCTGGTACCTAAACAGGAAATTCCTCAACAACTGACGGCGTTACAGGTTCAGCAACTGATTGTTGATGGGGCCTGTCGGCTGGAAGATCCGCAGGGTGCCGAATGGGAACTGGTGGCTGTTGGTGCCTATCAGTTGCTGGAAATGCGTAAAGTCTTTGTACGCTTGCAAGAGCGTGGGTACCGCGCTCGGCTGATTTACCTGCAAGAACCGATGCGTTTTCGTCAGGGACGAGACCGGTGGGAGGAGCAGGTGTTGTGTGCTCAGCCGGAGCGGCTGTTCGATCCCGCTGTGGCCGTACGGATTTTCCTGACACACGGCCGTCCGGAAGCCTTGCTCGGCGCACTGCGCCCCATTGATGCGGGCCCGCAACGCTGTGCCTGTCTGGGCTATATCAATCAGGGAGGAACCCTGGATGTGGGCGGCCTGTTGTTTGCCAACCGTTGTACTTATGCCCATGTTCTGTATCGCCTGGCCGTACTGAGCCATACGCCACTGACGCGTTTTCTGAGTCTGACTGAAATTGATGCAGTCACCGGTGCCGGAGATCCTTATGCAGTGATCCCCTGGCCGCATGCGGCGGTAGGCAAGACTGGCACCAGCGCAGGTACGGGAGCAGTGGGGTGAGATTATTGCGACGCTTCCCGATGGTGCTGGCCAGTGGTGGGTTGCTTTGCCTGTTATCTGGATTGAGTGCCTTGTTGAGTCAATGGTTAGACACCGGCAGAAATTTTGCGCAATTGTGGTTGGTTTTCTCGGTTCCGGGGATGGTGCTGCTGGCCTTGTGGGGGGATCGTCACCTCGGGCGTTTGCGAAAACATCTGAATGTCGATACCACGACGGGGCTGGCGAGCCGTGTCTGGTTTGAACAGCGTCTGGCAGAAGAATGCGCCAGAGCCCAGCGTGATGTTCAGCCCGTCTCGGTGGTGGTGTTGCAGGTGCATGTTGATCACCCCGCTGATGAGAACCGTATATTGGCGGCCGTGGGTGAACATTTATTGAACACCGTACGTCAGGGGGAAACCGTGTCGCGGATTGCTGACAACCGCCTGGCCCTGATTGCGATTAATTGTGATGCCCAACAGGCCGAATTGTTACGTCAACGGGTGCAGGGGCATCTGGAGAATTTACGGGTACAGGGAGGGCAGGGACGGTTGTTGTCATTCCACTGGATTATCCATTTGCTGGCACCGGAAAAATCAACGATGGGGACTGACTATTTCCGCCAACGGCTGAGAACGTTATAGGTGAGGAGTGTGCGATAGCCAGAAGCAGGGAAGGGGTTTAGGTGGTGACTCTTAAGGTGTCAGGGAGAAAAAATGCAGGATAACGATAATAGCGGTAAAGCGACGAATCGCTCACAGCGTCAGTATGATGTGGTTGTTTTTGGAGCCAGTAGTTTTGTCGGTCAGATTGTCTCCCGGCATCTCTGGCTCAGGCAACTGGGGGGGACTTCTTTTCATTGGGCACTGGCTGGCCGCTCGCTGCAACGCCTGGAGATTTTGCAGGAACAATTGGGCCTCGGGGCTGAAATGCTGCCCTTGTTGCTTGCTGACGCAGCAGACATAGCGTCATTGCGGCAGATGGTGTCGCAGACCCGGGTGCTGATATCCACCGTCGGCCCTTATAGCTTGTTTGGTTCGCTGGTGGTTCAGGCCTGTGCGGAATGCGGGACGGATTATTGTGATTTAACCGGGGAAGTTCCCTGGGTTTCCCGAATGCTGGCTGCCTGGTCGCAGACGGCCAGGGAATCGGGTGCACGCATTGTCCCCAGTTGTGGGTTTGACTCGGTCCCATCCGATATGGGGGTGCAGTTTTTACAGGAACGGGCGCTGCAACGTTTTCAGGAACCGGCCTCAAGGGTACAGTTACAGGTGCGTCAGATCAGGGGTGGTTTTTCTGGGGGAACAGTGGCCAGTATGCTGCAGGTGGTTCAGGAAGCCGTGGCCGATGCATCGGTACGGCGGTTGCTGGCGAATCCTTATGCCTTATGTGCCGAGGCTCAAGAGTGTCGTCAACCGCAGCTGACATGGCCAGAAATGGACAAACACTCTGGCCAGTGGATGGCCCCGTTTGTCATGGCGGCGATCAATACGCGGGTGGTGCATCGTTCCAATGCCTTGCAGCAATGGAGCTATGGAGAGGATTTCAGGTATGACGAAGTTTTGTTGACTGGCAGTGGCCTGCAAGGTCGGTTGACGGCTTGGGCAGTTACCGGCGCTATAGCGGCCTTTATGAGTTCAGCAGCGGTTCGTCCCACCCGACGGCTGCTGGAACGTTTTGTGCTGCCGGCTCCGGGGGAAGGGCCGTCGGCGCAGGAGCAGGAAACCGGTGGGTATCAGCTGGTGCTGTGGGGTATGACTGCTTCCGGTCGGCGTATAGCGGTAGGTGTTACCGGTGATCGGGATCCGGGGTATGGATCGACGGCAAAAATACTGGGGGAAGCGGCGTTGACCCTGGCGTTTGATGTGGATCGTTCGCAGGTTCCGGGGGGGTTCTGGACCCCGGCGACTGCGTTGGGGACGGTGTTTCGTCAGCGGCTGTGCCAGCATGCGGGCATGACATTTACCGACGAGGTTTAAGCATTGTGAACGACTCGTGCCTAAAGGCTCCGAGTTTCAGCGGCCTTTCGGGCGCTTGTGTTTGACGGACAAACCACCGCACGGATCGCTTGCGCTTTCCGTGTCTTACAGGGTGTTGCGCCAGCCCCAGCTTGGGTAAGCACGTTACCGGGGTGCAACATCAGAGGAATTGCCTGCTTGCGGATCACAAGTGCTGCATGGCGATCTACGTTCTCAGTATGGTTGCCTTGTTGACACCGAAACGCCAAGGGGCTAAGCCAGTTCTCAGGGTGAATGTGCCCGCAGGCAACACCTTTGCGACTCGTGTTCATGGGATTTGTTAATGGCTATTGACAGGATTGATGTTGAACACTGGTTTAGCTTCCCGCAGCGCTTTGCAGATGATGAAGGTCTCCAGTATTGCCAGGTCAGCGTCCCGTAGTGTCTAAATATTATATTCCACTTGATTAGATCATCCCGAAGCGCCGCATTGACTCTTCAATCAATCCGCGTATATTAGTAGGGCATGTGTTTACTCGATCGTCAACAGAAAGGCGGTTAGGTGCGGATCGCAAATTCAGTCCATTCAACTCTTTTACATGTGCGATCCAGCAGGCTTTCACCACTTTACCGTGTTGTGATCGAATATCTTCTTGTATTTGTTTATACGTAGCCATATGATGAACCCCTTAGGTCAAGACAGATTTACATCAAGTGTCGAGTAGACTGGGGAATTTCAGTAAGTACTCTCTCTCGAATTTTGATGCTTTCATTGGATGCATCACCGCATGCGGCTACTACGTGATCGCGTTCATCGATTTTGATTACCCACCAATGAACCCCCAGGCCCCTCACAGAACCGTGCTTATTCTATTAACGGTCAGAGGATGGCGCTCACCCAGCCTTCCATACGATCCCTAAGGAGTAAACACAGCTTCCATATTCTCAGCATCCAGCAACCGATCCAGCCAGATGTCAATCTGCTCAGGCGATGCGTGGGCAATGGCTACCAACACAGCGGGCGTCACAGCACCAAAGCGTTTGGTTAACAGTTTTTGCAGGGCCAGTGCCTCCCCTTGTTGCAATCCCTCTTGCCTTCCCTCGGCTTTGCATTCCCTGCCCCATTCCACCCAATGATCAGCCAACATGATTTTTAACTCCCCCAGATTATTTACTTCCGGTAAATGCACATCCAGCCCGGGATGGCGCATCAATATCGCCCGAACCCACACCGCCACCATACGCCCCAGTTGCGGCTGATCCTGCAACCACTCATCCAGTGATTTCAACACATCCGCCGTGGCCGCCGGGTTTTGTTCCAGACGGAATATCGCTGCCACCAGATTCCGTTGCGACGCCAGGTCTGTATCCGAATACGCATGCTCATCGATCAGCAGGTATCTGGCATGTGGC
>JAJXWR010000112.1 GCA_021781515.1 Pseudomonadota bacterium | reverse complement strand
GACCAAAAAGTAAAAGACTATTTTGTGCAAGTCATGCAAATGGACAGTTTCACACTACGCCTGGAAGCCACGTCTGAAGCGACTTAGAGCCAATTTTTATGAGAAAATGAACTCCGAAACTTGAGTTGTTGAGTAGACTGGGGGACTCTCAGTAAGCAATCTCTATCGAAGTTTGATGCTTTCATTGGACGTACTCCCCGCACACAGCTACTACGTGATCGCAGTCATCGATTCCGATTACCTACCAATTGCCCCCCTGGCTCCCTCACAGAACCATGCATGCGCTATTAATGATTCTGACCAGTATCCAGCATTGAAAAATGTCAATGGCCATTAATTTTGCCCCACCCCCTCCACTGAACTACCGGTCATTTTGTGTTTGAGCCGATAGCTTTCGCCACTTGGTGAAGATCTGAGCAAGATGAATTAGCCGGTCCACAATGGACACGGCCACATTTTCATCAGCAGGAGCAGGCCAAGGCGCAGAAAATCGAGCGCAACAACCACCCGGCATGAGGCTTTAAATACTTGTTGCATGTAATAGATGCGCCGCATACAATGTTGCATGTAACTTAATTAATGGGGGTTTGGAAATGGCAACGACAGACGTTAATCAGCGAGTTCAGAAGCACCGCAATGCACTGCGCATGGCAGGGCTTCGTCCGGTTCAAATCTGGGTGTCTGACACGCGCCGTCCTGACTTCGCAGAGGAGTGCCGCCGCCAGTGTCTGCTTGTGGCTCAGGCCGACAGCGCCGACACCGCCATGCAGCAGTTCATGGATGAAGCCTTGGCAGACGTGGACGGCTGGACGGAATGATGCGCGGCGACTTTGTGACCATCACCATACAGGGCGACTTTGGCAAGCCACGGCCTGCGTTGGTGGTTCAGGCCAACCCGTTCAATGAGCACAGCAGCATTACCGTGCTGCCTGTTACCAGCACACTTGTTGCTGCGCCGTTACTGCGCGTGACGATTCAGCCGAGCGCAGAGAACGGCTTGCAGAAGCCCTCTCAAGTGATGGTGGACAAGGCCATGACAATGAAACGCAACAAGGTAGGGCCAGCCTTTGGATACATCAATGCGGATGCACTGGTGGAGGTCGAGCGTTGCTTGGCCGTGTTCTTGGGGATTGCGAAATGATCAAGGTTTACGGCTCGTTGCGTCAAATCCCCATCTTCAGCGCTGCCTGAATAAATTCATCCAGATCGCCATCCAGCACTGTCGTTGGATTGGAATTTTCAATCTGACTCCGCAAATCCTTGATCCGTGACTGATCCAGCACATACGAACGAATTTGACTCCCCCATCCTATGTCTGACTTGGTATCCTCAAGCGCCTGCTGTGCGGCATTACGTTTCTGGATTTCCAGTTCATAGAGTTTGGCTTTCAACTGCTTCATGGCCGTATCACGGTTTTTATGCTGTGAACGGTCATTTTGACATTGCACCACTGTATTGGTCGGTAGGTGCGTAATCCGGACCGCCGATTCTGTACGGTTCACATGTTGCCCACCGGCCCCACTGGCGCGGTACACATCAATCCGCAACTCAGCAGGGTTGATATCAATTTTAATATCATCACTGATTTCCGGTGATACAAAGACTGCCGCAAAGGAAGTATGCCGCCGATTTCCGGAATCAAAAGGCGATTTCCTCACCAGCCGGTGCACTCCTATTTCCGTACGCAACCAGCCAAAAGCATATTCTCCCTCCAGACGAATCGTCGCTGATTTAATACCCGCCACCTCCCCATCAGTGACTTCCAGCAGTTCCGTCACAAACCCGTGCCGTTCACCCCAACGTAAATACATGCGGCACAACATATTGGCCCAGTCCTGTGCTTCCGTCCCTCCAGAACCGGCCTGAATATCAAGAAAGGCGTTGCAACTGTCCATTTCACCAGAAAACATCCGGCGAAATTCCAGATCAGCCACTTTTTTTTCAATGGTGTTTAGTTCACTCTGAACATCCACCAGCGTATTTTCATCGGCTTCACTGACCGCCAGTTCCAACAACTCCTCGGTACCCACCAACAGTCCATCCACCTGGCGCAAGGTATCCACAACTCCTTCCAAGGCACCACGCTCTTTTCCCAAGGCCTGCGCACGCTCCGGTTCTTCCCAGATCGCCGGCACCTCCAGCTCACGCAATACCTCTTCAAGCCGTTCAACTTTCAGATCAAAGTCAAAGGTACCTCCGCAAGGCAGAGGAACGTTCGCGCAAATCCCGAATACTCAGCAAATAAGGATTAATTTCCATACCACACCTCATGGCCACGCCGTGCCAAAATCGTGCATTGTAGAGCAAAGCGGCGCAAAAAACAAAAACAACCAAGAGACCTGCAGAAAAAGTGAATGGAATAATCTATAACAAACACTAGGCTTGCTCTCAATGCAAATCTGCATCAGCCGCCACGAATATACTGCTGCAATTGATCAATGATCGACTGCTGATCAGAAATAATATCCTTCACCAAGTCTCCGATAGAAATCATTCCCTTCAGTTCCCCGTGATCAATCACCGGCAAATGCCTCAGGCGTTTTTCCGTCATCAATGCCATACAGTATTCGTTGGTCTGCGTACTCGGCACGGTAATCACCCCATGCGTCATGATCGCCCGGACTTCTGTGGAATACGATGATTTCTCCAGCAACACTACCTTACGCGCATAATCACGTTCACTCAAAATCCCCACGACCCGGTTCTCTTCCATGACCAGTACCGCCCCAATGCCCTTTTCAGACATCAGATTGAGTGCTTCGAGAACACTGGATTCCGGATGTACGGAAAACACTGTCGACCCTTTATTTCTGAGAATATCCGCTACCGTTTTCATTACCCTTACCTCTGAACACTGATGGATTACCCCCGAGTTTATGCAACAGGGTTGTATCCAGTAACTCTAGAACAAATTGTACCGCTTGCCAACGTACTTGCTGCCGATCTCCTGCAAAATGCGCACACTGAACAATGGCCGCCTCCCCTCGGCACTGCACGCCCATCCAGACCGTGCCCACGGGTTTTTCCCCAGAGCCTCCACCTGGGCCTGCCACCCCGCTGACCGCCAGCACTACATCTGCCGTCGATAATGCCAAGGCACCTCGCATCAAGGCTGCTACTACTTCCTGACTCACTGCGCCACAGGTCGCAATACATTCCTCATCCACTCCGAGGTAACGCATTTTGGCCGCATTGGCATAAACAACCCAGCCCATATCAAACCACTCGGAGCTCCCTGGCAGCGACGTAATGGCAGCGCTGACCCAGCCACCAGTACAGGACTCGACCGTAGCCAGATGCCAGCGCTGGCTACGCATCTGCAGCGCCACCCGTTGCAGGCATTGTCGGGTTCGCTCTTCAACAATTATTTCCATTTCGGCCATCCGCTGCAGGATTGCATACCATCAGAAAAAATTCAGGGCACGGCCCATAAACTCAGCACTGGAACATAGGTCAGAATAAATACTGCCAGTAATAAAATCAGCATAAAAGGCCATGTAGCCTGCACCAGTTCAATCATCGGTTTTTTGAAACGGTAGCTGGCAATATAAAGATCCATCCCGATCGGTGGCATCAGATACCCAATCTGCATATTGGCAAGAAAGATAATTCCCAGATGGATCGGTGAAATACCGTAACCGGCAGCCATGGGTAGGAGCAACGGCACCATAATCACCAGTGCGGAAAAAATATCAAGAAATGCGCCCAGCACTAATAACAACAGGTTAAGTAGCAACAAAAACATCAGCCGATTGTGTACATGCAACTGGACGACATGAAATAGTTTATCCGGAATTTCCCGGTCAATCATCCAGTTCGTCAAGGCCATCGCACAGGACAACACCAGCAGCAAGCCACCAATCATCACACCGGCTTCCCGGACCAGCTTGGGCAGGCGTTTCCAGGGAATGTCCCGATAAATGATCACTTCGACGACCAGTGCATACAGTGCCGTAACCGCTGCCGCTTCACTGACGGCGAACAGCCCGCCATAAATACCACCCAATACCACCAGCGGCAGGGGAATTTCGTAGCGGGCTTCCCATACCGCCGTTCGCAGTTCACTCCAGGAAAATGCCTGCGTGGTCATCTGATGTTTACGTACCACCAACATTGCAAATACAGACAGTAAAATAATGATCAGTAACGAAGGCAGGAGTCCGGCGACAAACATATGTTCAATACTGACGCCACTCCCCTGTGGCATTTGCTGGACGACAATACTGTAAAGAATCAACGGCAACGAAGGCGGCAACAACAACCCCAGGCAACCGGAGGTCGTTACCAGCCCCAGTGCAAACCATTCCGGATACCCCGATTGCTGTAATGCCGGATACAACAAGGCACCCAAGGCCACAATAGTGACTCCGGATGCACCGGTAAAGG
This sequence comes from Pseudomonadota bacterium, assembly GCA_021781515.1. GTDB lineage: Bacteria > Pseudomonadota > Gammaproteobacteria > Pseudomonadales > Moraxellaceae > JAJXWR01. The sequence goes on along the minus strand of JAJXWR010000112.1, from coordinate 3,916 downwards.
CGGTAAATCCGGCACAGGCGGTAAACGCCACAATCGCCAGCCCCGCTGGCATCCAGCCCAGCAGTGCCCGAGTGACCCGCACCAGTCGCACCGAACTGTGGCCTTCACTCAGCAGGTACCCCGCCAGGGTAAACATCGGCAACGCCAGCAACACCGGAGTCTGAGTGATCCGGTAAAGCTCCGTGCCAATCACCGCCAACGGCGTATCATTGGTATAAAAACCCAGCAGCGCCGCCGTAGCGAGTAACGAAAATAAGGGCAGCCCCAGCAGCGCCAGTCCGAGAAATCCAATGCAGGCCAACACGATCATTGTCGGTCACCTGATGCCGATCGACCCCAAAGATGGAAAAAATAATGCACAGCCACCAGAGCAAAACCAACAGGCAATGCCAGTTCAGCCCACCAGCCCGGCACATTGGCAAAGGCTAGGGTATTGGATTCTCGCTCGACAGCAACATACCGCCCACAATACCAAGCCAACACGGCAGCCACCATGCAGGTCAGCAACGACACCAGACGTTCGACCAGATGCCGAGAAGCCTCCGGTAAAAAGCGACGAGCCAAATCCAGCCCCAAATGATGCCTGTCCCTTGATGCCACCACCGCACCGGTCATGGCCAGCCATAAAACTTCCACGCGTAAAAAATCATCGGCCCAGAACAGTCCACCCACCGGCGAATGCCGCAGAATGATCTGCAACACCGCCACCAGCACCATCAGTAAAAATAAAAACAATAACACCCAGTTTTCCAGCGTCGATAACACCTGAGACAGTTTTTTCATGGTTTGTGGTCAGTCAGCACTTGCATAATGCGCTGGTAGCCTTCAGTGCTTACGAGTCCTTGATTCTCCAACCCCTGAACAACTTGCAGGCTGACATTCTGCCACTCCAGTCGTTCTGCCGCAGAGGTTTTCACCAGATGCATCCCTTGCGCCACCAAGGCATTGTAAGCCCCCAAATTGTCAGCACGATTTTTACGATCCAGTGTTCTGAATGCCTGTGTCATGACACTACGCACCACCCCCTGATCCGCAAGCGAGAGGCGATCAAAATCACGCCTGGCAATCGCCAGCACTCCCGACAGGTAACTGATCGGCAAATCGGCCATATAATGCACCTCCGTTTGCCACTGCAAAGCCAGCACTGCAATGGGAGATCCCGCCACCACATCCACCATTCCCGTCTGCAACCCCGGCAACACATCACCCAATGACAGAGGAACTGGCGTAATCCGCATCAATTTCAGGGCATTCAACGAAAAATTATCGCCTTCGGGAATCCACACCTTATGCTGGCGCAGTTGTCCTACACTGGCCACCGGCACCTTATGGCTCATGACATAGGCAAAACCACCCTCTGCAAAACCAAAATTGACCCAGCCCGCCTTCTCCAGTGCCTGGGAGAGAACCGGATCCACCACCGCCCGAACCCGATCCACTTCTGCATAAGAGTTAAACAACATGGGCAAATTGTACAAATCCACATCCTTGACATAGGTATCCAGGCTACTCAGCGACAGTGCCCCTCCCTGCAATTCCCCTAAGCGAATTTTGCTCAACACCGTCCGGTCGTTTCCCATGCTGCCACCCGTATAAAAACGGATATCTACCCGACCGGCCGTCGTTTTCTTGATCTCCGCCGACGCCTGACGTAACACCTGCATCCAGGCAGAACCATCCGGTGACAACGTTGCAATTCTCAAGGTGGTTGCCTGAACCACACTCACCAGTCCTCCCAGGCAACACACTAAAAACAACTGTTTTAACATCCGCATTTCAACTGTTCCTAAAACATTGCGCCTGATGGCGCAGAAGATTTATCTGTACTTGATAGTGGCAATAACCCTTCCAACCTAGGCGTTTTGACGCTTAACTGCGCCGGAGGATGTGCCAATACCAATTTCCTGCACCACTTTAAAAATAATCATCTGCAGATTTAAGTAACTGCCGAGCCTGCTCCTGCGCCAGACAGTTTTCCAGCGTCCAGCCCGGCGCATGCGGATCAGCCGCCACCACTTCATGCAACCACCGGTCATGCGATACCCGGTCATACTGGGCTCTGGCAACTTGTTTCGCTAGAATCACCTTCGCCATTAAATCCTGCTGACCAGACAACCGCAGCGCTAGCTGCAAATGTGCCGTGCCTTCTGCCTGCCGCCCACCCAAGGTGCCGGGAAGCAAGGTTTCTATCGCTCCTAGGTACAAATGCGCCCGTCCTTCAGAAAACCCGGAATCAATGGCAATAATTCGCTCCAGTATCGCCTGGACCCGCGGCAAATCAGCAATCGCATTCCAATCCGAGGAATGCGCCTGAATCCAGCCGGCCCACACCGTACCAGCCATCATCAGTACCGGCAAATCCTTACTCCCCAACGCTTGTAGCCGAGTTTTTTCTTCAGTCAGCGGCATGGTTTTAACAGCACATAATACAACCCGCTGCAAACACAAGGCCTGCAACCCATATTGCAACGCTTTGGCACTCATACTCTGCAGCCGCTGTGGGTCGCTGATAAACGCACCGGCATAGGCACTATTCAAGGTGGCTGCTGCCTGTAACAAATCTATCTGATGCGGATGAGAGAGCAGCAATGCATCCATCATCAGCAAATAAGCCGGTGCTGCCTCACGCACCAGTTGTGGGTCGTCCTCATTCTGTACTGCTGTCGCAAAATCATGCGCCATCCCCCGTCCCGCCTGCGTCAACAGTGAACTGCACCCCGACGTTACCAGCGTCACCAGAACCAGGGCACCGCCAAAAAACAGAAAACCAGATTTCATCCACTTAAACATAAACCACACTGATTCGCTCACCATTGATTCATAAGTGTAACAAATTTTTATCAAATCGCCATCCTACCCGCCATCCTACCCGCCATCCGATACCATACAGATCATTCGCTAACGCCTATATATTTTATCAACCACTTTCACTAAGCCTCTTCATTAATTGATAAAATTTTCATTAACAATCCAGAAAAAACACCAGTGCTACCGTCAACTGTCATTGATCAGACAAATTTTGCAGCAGTTTCTTCCCTCTGACTCCCCTTACGGACTATTGCAGTACTGCATTTCTGGAAGCCCAAGGTGATTGCTGTACTCCGAGGGTGAGATTGATAACGTCTACTATACTGCCAGCGTTCTAACCTGCCTCTGAGGAAAATACTTCATCCCTCCCGAAGGAATTAATTAATGACCACCCATCTCGGGAAACTACATGATCCAACACTCAGATATTCCAGTGTTTATGATAGAAATGCGCCTAATATCGTAGCGCAGGGCACTGAAAATACCGGTCATGGAAAAAACTGGAATTTCTTCCTTGTAGACGCTTGATATCCTGGATGCAGGATGTATTAATCGTTGCCTAAGTTTTTGCGCATTTTCTACTGCTCGCATGTTCCATGCATACACGGTGTCAGGCAGGAGAAGCACTTCACCAACCCTGTTTTTTGTTGAATGGATCGCAGAAAGAATACTGGACTCCATTTCATGTGCTCGTGATTGGACACTTACTCACTTCTGCTTTGGCATGATTCCAAGCCTGTTCGTCTGGATTAAGCGCAGGGAAGTACGCCGGTAGAAAACCCATCATGATTTTCCCCTGTTGCGTATCCAAAAATGCGCCTATTTTAATACGGTGATGACAGCGTGCATTATCAGCAATCACGAAAATTGGCTGGCCCGCATCCTGATTTTGAAAATTCGAGCAACTGTCAGGCAACCAATACAATGGACTAATTTCTAAGCACCGCATCGACCAGTTCTTTGCGTTTCTGGCTTCGCATTTCAGATTTATTCATGAACAACGTATATCATATCTCAAGTTTCGGAGTTCATTTTTAAGAAAAAATTTCATATAACACAATGATTTTAATATAAAAAGCAGCCTATAAGTGATATAATTTTTGTTATC
>JAJXWR010000016.1 GCA_021781515.1 Pseudomonadota bacterium | reverse complement strand
AGCCATGGAGATCGCTGGCAGCCATCATGAAAAATGGGATGGCAGTGGATATCCCCAGGGACTGGCCGGCGATGCCATTCCACTGTCTGCCCAATTGATGGCACTGGCGGATGTTTTTGATGCCTTGATTTCCAGGCGGGTCTACAAACCCCCATTTTCGGTAGATGAAACCGTGCGTCTGGTTCTTGCAGGCAAGGACAGCCACTTTGCACCAGACATTGTCGATGCCTTTGTCCGGCGTCAAGACGAGTTTGTAGAAATTGCCATGCGCTATCAGGATCCGGGCGCAGAACACCCCTAAGCCATTATTAGTCTAGAAAAAGGAGTTTCTAATCATGCGGTTGCACATGATTCCCATCTACCTTGTGGTGATACTGACCATTCCGGTCATCGGCAGCAGTTTTTACCATTTTGAAAGCGAACGAACCGTCCATAAGGCAATGCTTAATCTGCAAAGTATCGCCCACCTCAAGGAAGACCAGATCCAGACCTGGCTCGGTGATCACGATCATGCTTGTCTGGGTCTGAAAAACGATACACTCCTGCAACATCGTGCACTTAATTTTCTCTTGGTACCCGGTTCCATGAACCGTGCCTGGCTGTTGAGCCAACTGCAATCACTGCCCATGCTCAATACCTTTGATTCGGTCGCTCTCCTGGATCCGCAGGGGCATCTCCTCGTGGATGTCAATCCAGATCCCCGTGGTGAATTTAAGGAACAGGCCGAAGATCTGCTCAATTTGCATGACAGTTGTGCACACACCAATCTTTACAACGACAGCCATCAAACAGAACATATAGACTGGCTGATCCCTCTTTTTGACAATTCGACCCAACCGGCCCAATTACTGGGCGTCCTGGTGCTGCGTACCAGCCCGGAAGCCTTTCTCAACCAGACGCTCAGACAATGGCCGGAACCTGCCAGCACAGCGGCAACCTGGCTGATGATCAATCCCAGCAGTGATGCACCAGGAGCTACGCATCTCACCGGCATGTTTATCATGCACACGGCCTCAACCGCCGAGCCCCGTTCCCGCCTGAGTACCAAGGGAAAAATACTGGGCATGCAAAAAATGCAGAATGTAACTTCCAAGATGATGCATGCCATGAACAATAAACATGGCAATATCTTGGGAGAAACTGCCGAAGAAAGTTCTTCGCTGCTCCAGATATCGCATCAGATTTTTGGCACCCAATGGGTACTCTGGGTGCAGCAAAGCCGCACCGAAATTCTGGCACCGATCAAGTCATCTACAAACATCGTCTTGATTATTGCCACTTTTTTCGTGGTTTTCCTGCTCGTCGCACTGAAACGCATGTTTACTCAGCAGCAACGTGTCTTCAAGTTACAGGCCGAAGCTGAAAAAGCCAAAAACGAACAGCGACTGCAAGTACTGGGAGATAATATTCCCCAGGGATTTATTTTCCGTTTTATCCGCACCAGTGCCGGCAACAACCATTTTCTGTTTATCAGTGCCGGTGTGGAGAAAGTACTGGGATTCAAGGTAGAAGATATACTGAATGACAGTCAGACCCTGTTGGGGCATGTCGATCCACTATCGCTGGAGTACTATCACAAGACCCAACAGGAAAGCGCCACCTGGCTAACGCCCTGGTCCGGGGAACTGGCGTTCAATATTCCCGGTAAACCTCCGCTGTGGCTGGCCTATCAAGCGCAACCCCAACGCACCGAACAAGGCGAAGTAATCTGGGATGGTATCGCCACTGATATTACCCGACTCAAATTAGAGAAAAAACGCTCTGACCTGCTCAAACGCGTCTATGCCGACCTTTCACGGGTGACACAGGCCATTTTGCACGCCACCGACGAACAGTCGCTGATGCAACTTATTTGCCGCATCCCCGTCGATAGCGGTTTGATCCGCATGGCCTGGATCGGCCAGGAAAACCCGGATACCCATCTGATTCGTCCTTGGGCTCAATATGGTGAGGGAACAGGTTTTCTTGATAATCTGCAGGTCAGTACACTGAATTCTCCCGGGCATCCGCCCATTGGTGTCAGTGCCACGGCCTGGATTAACCGTCAGGTCGTGGTCAATTCCGACACGGCCAGCAATCCACTCATGGCTACCCAACGGGAAAGTGCCCTAGCGTATGGACTCCGCTCCAGCGCTGCATTTCCTATATTCCGTAGCCATCAGATTTTTGCAGTATTGACGGTTTATAGCGATACCCCGCATTTTTTTGATGATGAAATCGCTTCATTGTTACAAGCCATGTCAGACGATGTGTCTTTTGCTCTGGACAACCTGCTTGCGCATCGCCAACTGGTAGAAACCCAGTCCAAATTGCAGGCACTCATTGGCGCCATTCCTGATCTGATTTTTATTAACAGCAAAGAAGGTCGGTTTATTGATTTCTACGGCACGCATGAACAAGCCTGGCTTAACTCAGAACAGTTAGTCGACCGGACCATTACCGACGTCATGCCCGCTTCCATCAGTCAGTTATTTCAGCAGGCTTTCAGTCAAGCTGGCACCGACAATACGCTGCAACAACTGGACTTCATGGTGCCCTGTCCAGAGGGCAATCTATGTTTTGAAGCCCGCATCATGCCGACTCAACAGGACACACTGGTCAGTCTGATTCGTGATGTCAGCGAAAACAAACGCCGTGATCTCGAACTGGAAGAATATCGGCAACATCTGGAAGTTCTGGTCAAAGAACGTACTTTTGCGCTGGAAGAGGCACTGGATAAAGTCGCCATCAGCGAAAAGCATCTGCATACGGCCCATGAAGAAATGCGCGCTATTTTTGAAACCGCTTCCCTGGCAATTGTCTATATCAAAGATGAGATTATTCAGCGCAATAACTCACAGATGGAGGAACTGTTTGGTTATGCATCTGGTGAACTGCAAGGTCAATCCAGCTTTATTCTCTATAACCAGGACGATGATCACGGCCCCCTGCGTCAACGGATAGAAGCATCACTGCATGCCTCAGGCAGCCTCAAAGAAGAAATGCGCCTTAAACGTAAAGACCGGACCTTATTCTGGGCGCGTATCAGTGCCCGCATGGTTGACCGGGAAAACCCTGAAGAAGGCCTGGTCGCCATCATAGAAGACATCACTCTGGAACGGGCTGCGGCTGAAGCCCTGCGCTCTGGCAAGGAACTCGCTGAAGAAGCTGCCCGGGTTAAAGCTGATTTCCTGAGCAACATGAGCCACGAAATCCGCACGCCAATGAACGTCATTATCGGCATGTCACACCTGATGCTCAATACCCCAATGAATGAGCGGCAAACCAACTTCATGCAGAAAATCCGTATCTCCAGTGAACATCTGCTGAGCATTATCAATGACGTGCTGGATTTTTCCAAAATCGAAGCCGGAAAACTGGAACTCGATCACAGCGAATTCTCCCTCGAATCCATCCTGCAGGATATTATCTCGCTGGTACAGGAAAAAGTCAGTGACAAAAATCTGGAACTGTTACTGGATGTCGATCCGTCAGCACCAGAAATGGTCATTGGCGATCCCATTCGCTTAAAACAGATCCTCCTGAATTATGCCAATAATGCCATCAAGTTTACCGAACGAGGGGAAATTGTCATACGCATGGAATTGAGAGAAAATCTGGAACAGGAAGTCCTGCTCTATTTTTCCATCCGTGATACTGGCATTGGGCTCACTCCAGAACAAAAAGCACGATTATTCCAAAGTTTTCAGCAGGCAGATTCATCCACCACCCGGCGTTATGGCGGGACCGGTCTGGGCCTGGCAATCTCCAAAAACCTGGCGGAACTCATGGGTGGGGCGGTAGGCGTCGAGAGTGAACCCGGCCAGGGCTCCACTTTCTGGTTTACCGCACGCCTCGGTAAAAGCCGTAACAGCAAACCGCTCCTGCAACCCCTGCCCAAACTACGTGGTCGCAAGATTCTGGTGGTGGACGACAATCAGTCCTCGTGTGATGTACTAAACAACCTGCTGCAAAGCATGCACTTTGATGCAGCCTCCTGTTCCTCAGGTTTTCAGGCACTTACCTCCCTGGAACAGGCCGATTCTGAGCAACACCCCTTTGAAATTGCAATTATTGACTGGAAAATGCCAGGCATGAACGGACTGGAAACCGCCCAAGCCATTCAACATCTACCACTGTCAAAAATTCCGCATCTGGTCATGGTCACTGCCTTTTCCAAAGAAGATGTCCTGACCCAGGCCCGCGCCAGTGGGTTTAGCAAAGTACTGGTGAAACCAGTATCCGCCTCGACACTGGTCGATACGGTGATCACGCTGGTAAGCGGCGAACCGCCGGCCTCCAACGTTCAGGAATTCGTGAATGTTCCATTCAATACAGAAACCGCCCGCAATACCCTGCAAGGCGCTTCGGTGTTGCTGGTTGAAGACAATTCCCTGAATCAGGAAGTTGGGCGAATGTTGCTTGGCGAACTGGGCATTGAGGCCGACATTGCCAACCACGGCCTAGAAGCCTGGGAAAAGGTGCAACGTCAAGCCTATGATCTGATCCTGATGGACATGCAGATGCCCATCATGGACGGCATTACCGCGACCCAGAAAATCCGCCTGCTACCTGGGCTGGCACATATCCCTATTCTGGCCATGACCGCCAATGCCATGCAAAGCGATAAAGAACGCTGCCTCCAGGCCGGTATGAACGACCATATCCCAAAACCAATCGAACCGGCCGTCCTGACTGAGAAATTACTCCAGTGGATGCCCAGGGATCGTCAGACAGCAACCCAGACCACTTCTCAAAAACCAGAAGATAGCCGTGACACCCTGTTGCCCAGAATCCCCGGATTACAGGTAGAAAAAGCATTGCAGCGCATGTTAGGCAAACTCAGCATGTATACCACCCTGCTGAAACGCTTTATGCAGGAACAGACTGAGACCCCTCAGGAAATCATTGAAGCCATCCAGACACAACAGTGGGAACTGGCCCGACGCCTCACACACACTTTAAAAGGGATCGCCGGCAGCTTAGGTGCCGAGCAACTACAAAGTCACTGTGCCGCACTTGAATCATTGCTGATTCAGCAAAATACCGCTGTTGACCCAGCCAGCGCACTCCCTCTGGCACATACCATTGTAGAAACCCAACAAACTTTATTTCAGGCGCTACAACTGTATTTCGGCGCTCAGACACCGCCCGCTCCTGCCCTTGCCGTCGCTGCTGCACCAGCCGAACCCGATAGTGCACTGCTCAACCAGTTTTTAGGACTACTTGACGCCGGCGATTTCAGCACCACACGTTTCCATGAAACGCACAAGGCAGTGCTCCAAGCCAGCCTAGGGAGCGACTATGACGCTGTAGAAGATGCCCTCAACAGCTTTTCCTGGGAAACGGCAGCAGAACTGGTACGAAAAAAATTGCACTAATTGTCTAAACAAATAATCACCAGCAACATAACCACAAAACAAAAACCAAAAAAATGGCTCATACTAGAGCCCAAGATTCAACATTGCGAAGGGGAAGCATTTTATGGGTGGTCGTCGTTTTTATGCTACGGTTGCACTAGGCAGCCTGTTGGTCACTGCCGGTTGCGGTCACTCCGGCTCCAGTGCACTGCCTCCACTGGTACTGGGCCCGACACCCGCGCCCTCCAGCCTCTCTGTGTTGGCAGGTAACAGCGGTGGGCCGGGTAACCTCAATGGCAACACCACACTGGCCGCCTTCAATCATCCAACTGCCGTAGTCACTGACTCAAACGGCACTATTTTCGTGGCGGACACCTTTAACAATTCCATCCGAAAAGTCAGCCCACAGGGAGTCGTCAGCCTTTTCGCCGGCGGGGTTCAGGGCTATAAAGATGGCACAGGAACCCAGGCCGAGTTTAATGGCCCGAGCGCAATAGCCATTGACAGCAACAATAATCTTTATGTCGCCGACACGAATAACAATAATATCCGGGAAATCACCCCTGCCGGTGTCGTTACCACACTGGCCGGTGATAATGTCTGTACATTTTCCACTACTTCGTCTTCCAGCGCTACTTCCACTTCGTCTTCCAGCACTACGCCCAGCACTACTTCCACTTCGTCTTCCAGCACTACGCCCAGCAATCTCCCCCTGCAATGCAAGAGCGGCAACAGTGATGGCATCGGTAATCAGATTTTATTCAAGGCCCCAGCTGGCATAGCCGTTGATAGCAGTAACAACCTGTATGTCAGTGACACTGGCAACCAGATTTTACGCGAACTGAGTTTCAGCATTCCTTACGGAGCTTCAGTCCCTGCCTGGGTATCGACCACCCTGTCGATTACCATCGCCGGCACCTATACCCCGGTGACCTTTAGCACGCCGCTGGCGCTCGTTCCCGACGCACAGGGCAATCTCTTTGTTGCGGATTCCGGCAACCATGTCATTCGCATTATTCAATGCGGCATCAACTCCACCCTCTGCAGTACCCCCAGTGTCGCCACCCCTGTGTTGAGCACTCCTGTGGGTCTGGCGCTGGCGCCGAACAGTTCAACGCCATCCACCCTTTATGTGAGCGATGCACAAACCCATGCCATCTATTCGCTGGCTGTCAGCTATTCCGGCAGTACTGCCACGTTGGCATCCACCGCCAACGTCGTGGCTGGCACGGCGGGGACACCCGGATTCATGGACGGAAGTAACAATCTACTCAATGCACCGATGGGCCTCAGCCTGTACAATGGCACACTTTATTTTGCAGATACCGGTAATAATGCCATTCGCTCCTGGTCTGCCGCCACTGCAGTGAAAACCATGGCCGGTTCTCCGGCGCTACAAGGGGTCGTCAATGGCGCAGGAACTGCGGCGCTGTTCATGGCACCTAATCAACTGGCGACAGACGCCGCCGGTAATGTATATGTCGCCGACAGTGGCAATAACTGTATCCGCAAAATCACCCCCGCTGGCGTTGTCTCTACCCTGGCCGGTGGCGGTGCTTCAGGACAAAGTGCCGGACTGGCAGACGGACAGGGCAGCAATGCCTTGTTTAACCACCCCGTCGGCATTGCTCTCGATAGTCAAGGTAATGTTTTTGTGGCCGATTACAATAATGATGATATCCGTAAAATCACCCCACAAGGGTTGGTCTCCACCGTCGCCGGTGTCGGATATGCAGCCTACCTGGACAGTACCGGCACTGCTGCTGCTTTCTATAACCCAATCGGACTGGCTGTTGATGCGACCAATAATATTTATGTCGCAGATGCTGGCAGTAATACGATTCGTAGGATCACCCCTCAGGGCCAGGTCTCGACGATTGCCGGACAAGGTGGCAGTAGCGGCAATCTGGATGGCAGTGGTACTGCGGCGTTATTCAATCACCCAGGGGGTATTGCCATCGATAGCAAAGGAAATATCTATGTTGCCGATTCCGGCAATAATTCCATACGCCAGATTTCCGGCAATCAGGTCACTACGATTGGCGGATTAACGTCTGGATATGTTGATGGCCCCGTTGCTACCGCTGAATTCAATGCCCCGTCGCAATTGGCGGTTGACCAACAGGGTAATATTTACATCGCCGATACCATGAACAACGTCATTCGTAAAATAAATACCAGTGGTACAGTCAGTACGTTAGTGGGGACCAACGGCTCTACAGGAAATCAACTCACTCCATTTCCCGGATCCCTCTATCAACCCCTGGGACTGGCGCTGGATCGCCAAGGCCATTTGCTAATCAGCTCCGATCAGGCCATTCTAATGACGCATTAGGCAACGACCTCGACAACCACTTAAGGAATAAATGCTCCATGTCACAACCTCCTCGGATTGGTGTAGTACTGGCAGGCGGTGGGGCCCGTGGTGCCTATGAAGCCGGAGTATTATCCATGCTGTTGCCTGAAATGGAACGGCGCGGGGAACGTCCAAATGTCTTCGTCGGCACCAGTGCGGGAGCCATCAATGCCGTCCTGTTCGCTTCGCTGGCCCATTTACCAGCTCAGCAGGCCGCCGAGGCCGCCTGGTCGGTATGGGCTACGATCTACCGCAAGGATGTGATCGCTCCTATCCTTAACAGCGGTTTAAAAGCCGGTTTGCAGTATTTCGGGCAAATGATGGGGCTGCCGCACCGGATTCCTGGAATACTGACCGCTGATCCGCTGGCGCATACCCTGGCACAACGCATGAACTGGCACAACCTGCATGAAAATATCCGGTTACACCGCGGCCTTGAAGTAGTCGCCGTCACTGCCACTGCCTGTCACGAAAGTCGAAGTGCCGTTTTTTATCAAGAACATTGTCCTTGCGACAACATCCCCTTGCGCTACAGTGACGATACCCGTGCCATTGATTATATTGCGGCTCGCCTGACCCCTGAACACGTCATGGCCTCTGCGGCGATACCTGTGCTATTTCCTCCGGTCTATGTGCATCAACCTGAATCTGCAGCCGGCTGGTATATGGATGGCGGTGTGCGCATGAATGCCCCGATTAAACCGGCCATTACACTGGGTGTAGATAAACTGGTGATTATTGCCGGTGATCCTCTGGAGCACTCCAGTAGCGACAGTGTCACGGACCAGCCCCCGGATATTTATGATGCGATTTCACACTTACTGAAAGCCGCATTAACCGACCGGATGGTGGAAGACGTACATACCTTGAGAAAAATCAACAGAATGTTGCTGAATAATCCGGCGAACCACTCCAGTACCTCGCATAATAACCGCACTTACCGGCCGTTGCCATGGATGTTTATTGGTCCACGCCTCAGTAGTCATTTAGGAAAAATGGCGGAGCTGGTATTCCAGCGCAATTACGGTCACAGCCGCTGGTGGCATCGGCACTGGGACTTTCCCTTTCTGCATCAGCTGGTACAGGGAAAAGGTTCTAAACGTGGCGATCTGATGAGCTATCTTTTTTTTCACCATGAATTTATGCAGGAGGCTTTGAACCTCGGCAAAAAAGATGCCCTGAAAATGCTGGGCAGCTCAGACACCGGCCTTCCCTGGCGTACGGTTTAACACAGTGCACCGCTGATTATTGCTGGATAACAAATCCCGTAAAAAAGACATCGGTCACCTGCACTTTTGCGCCGTCCTCGCGTTTAAGTATTTTATTGATGCCTTTAAGCATTGCCGCTCGCAACAGGGTTTGTGCCTGGGGAGAGGTCATCGTTGGCACGTCCTGGGCCGCCAGCAACAACAGAATATAATTTCTCAACGCAGGCATGTGATATTTGACTTCATCCGCTATTTCACTACTCGGCACCCGCAAGGCGATATCCACCTTGATAAACCGTGGACCATCGTTCGAGGCTGCACTCGTCCCACCGAAATTAGTAACAAAAGAAGGGGCCAGATCCACGTAAGGAACCGCTCCCCCTCCACCTTCCTCGCCCTCTGCCCAGACCACCCCAGAAATCAGCAGCGACGCTAACACGCCTGACCTGATCAGACGAACTCCCATGCGGTTTGCCACCGACAACACTGACTGAAACACAGCAGCCATAAATCCACATCTCCTTAGCCAATCCATTATGCCATCTTACCTTGATCTGTGGCAAAATAGCAGTAAATTATGCCCTGTTTTGTTGCCCGAGGACAATTATGCTCAGCCCCCATCGCTTTTTTTTTCTGGTCTTTTTATTTTGCCTGTCTGGAATGGCCTTTGCGCTCACTTTACAACACCTGCAACACATTGAACCTTGCCCCTTGTGCATCTTTCAACGGATCGCCCTCATCAGTGCCGGCATCGTCAGTCTTATCGCCGGATTGCACCTCAGCACCATTCACACATCACACATTGCACAGCGAATCTACAGCGTATTACTTGGCCTTTCCAGCGTGTCCGGTGCGGGTATTGCGTTACGCCAGGTATGGATTCAGCACTTGCCTGCCGACCAAGTACCGGATTGCGGTCCGGGGCTGAATTATATGCTGGATGTTTTTCCTTTGCAAAAAGTAGTCAGCATGGTCTTGCGTGGCTCTGGTGAATGCGCCAAAATCGACTGGACGCTGTTTGGCTTCAGCCTGCCAGAATACAGTCTATTGGCATTTGCCGGCCTGTTTATTCTCTCTTGCTGGCAATTCCGCCAATCGCTATCTATGTCCGACAGACTCGTTGCGGGCAAGGATCGCTCTTGAATGTTACATGCAGAGACGGTGATAACCACTTGACTGCGTAGTTTTTTTGGCTATGCTAGGATTATCGGGATAGTCCGGTTTTTTTGGAGAGTAATGGAATGGCTGAGCCACTGATTTATGCCTCTTTTCCGGAGCCGTTACAACATGCGGTACGCAATTGGCTTAAAGAGCGTCAGGAGTTGCTGGTGTTGATGTGTGGAATCAAATCCACATCGCCGTTGAGTAACAAAACCGTTCCCACAGGGACACGCATACAAAATTTTTGCCAGTTACTGATGGATTATGTTTCTGCAGCACATTTTGAAATATTTGACGGGCTGACCCGGGAAATTGATCAGGACGTTGGCTCTACCTGGGAAAAAGTACAACGACTTTATAGCCGTTTGCAACCCAGCACCGACTCGGCACTGCGTTTTAACGACTTATACGATAGTGATGAAAGTTGCGAAGATCTGGAGGCCCGATTGAGTTCTGATCTTTCCGATCTGGGATTGGCACTGGAAGAACGGTTTCGTATTGAGGATGAAATTCTGGCGCTTATCAATACGACCTTAAGTCAGCAATCTGCGGTGGCGTTGGTATAATTTATTATCGGCACAGGCAACTCATTATTTCAGGATTGAGCGATTGTGGTCACGATGGCATTGCTAAAAGACCACTTGTGCGAAAAAGCGTTATCCTTGGGTTTTTCTGGGCTGGGCGTGTCATACCCGCTGTTAGAGGCGCATGGCGACTGGCTACAACAGTGGTGGGACAAAGGGTACGGCGGCACTATGGCGTACCTGGTTCGCCACGGTGCCAAACGTTGGATCATTAAGGAACTGGTGGCTGAAAGTTGTTGTGTCATCAGTCTGCTTTACCCGTCCTGGCCACAAGGTGCGAACACCGATGAAGCACTGGCCAACCCAGATACTGCCTATATTGCCCGCTATGCCTTAGGCCGGGACTATCACAAAGTGTTGCGTAAACGTTTATCGCAGTTGTGCCATTGGCTCGACGAACAGGTGCCAGGCTCCATACAACGCGGGTTTGTTGATTCTGCACCGGTCCTGGAAAAAGCACTGGCAGCGCAGGGAGGGCTGGGGTGGATTGGCAAAAACACCCTGCTGCTGAACCGTACCGCTGGCTCGGCCTTTTATATCGGAGAAATATATACGAGTATCGCCCTGCCGGCTGATCTTCCGGAAACGGCGCACTGCGGCTCTTGTTCGGCCTGCATGGATATTTGCCCGACCCGGGCACTGGTCGCTCCGTATCAACTGGATGCCACATTATGCATCAGTTACTGGACCATCGAATCCAGGGACCCGATCCCTGAAGCCCTAAGACCGGCCTTTGGCAACCGGATTTTCGGATGTGACGACTGCCAGTGGGTATGCCCGTGGAACCGTTATGCGCAACTGGCTAAAGATACCGACCTACAAGTCCGCCACCACCTGCATCAACGCTCGCTGGCCGATCTGGCCCGTCTCAGTGAGCAAGACTACATGAACCTAAGCGAAGGCTCTGCCCTACGCCGTTGCGGTTATAGCGGGTTTTTACGCAACATCGCCGTTGGCTTGGGCAACGCTCGGCGCAGCGCCGAAAATACCCAAGCGATCCGGCAACTACAGGCATCAGACAGCCCGCTGGTTCAGGAACATGCGCACTGGGCAGCACGGCAACAGCACCTCCCTTGAGTTTTTCGCTCTATCGTTTCAAATCTATCGTGAATTTCGCCGCCGTTCGGTTTCGCTCAGGTAGCGTTTACGTAGACGAATACTTTTCGGCGTCACTTCAACCAGTTCATCATCCCCAATAAACTCCAGTGCCTGTTCCAGGGTAAAGCGCACGGCCGGGGTCAAGATAATGTTCTCATCACTCCCCGAGGCACGAATATTGGTCAATTGCTTGGCTTTCGTCGGATTCACCACCATGTCTTCGCCGCGTGCATTCAGTCCGACCACCATTCCTTCATAAACTTCTGTGCCCGGCTCCACAAACAAACGCCCGCGTTCCTGCAAATTGAACAAGGCATAACCCAGACAGGTGCCATGAATCATGGACACCAGAACCCCGTTATTGCGCTGACCCACTTCACCGGATTTAAGCACGCCATAATGCGAAAAACTGGAAGTCATAATCCCCGTACCGGAGGTTAAGGTCAGGAACTCCGAACGAAAGCCAATCAATCCCCGCGAGGGCAAAATGGCTTCAATCCGTACCCGGCCTTTGCCATCGAGCACCATATCGGTCATTTCACCTTTGCGTAACCCCAACTGCTCCATGACCACCCCTTGATGCTGTTCCTCTACATCAAAAATAACGCTCTCAAAGGGTTCCTGCTTCTGCCCATCCACTTCCCGCATAATGACTTCCGGACGGGACACACCCAACTCGTAGCCTTCACGGCGCATATTCTCAATGAGTACGGATAAATGCAGTTCTCCACGCCCTGACACTTTGAATCGATCCGGATTATCCGTCGGCTCCACCCGCAAGGCAACATTGTGCAACAGTTCACGTTCCAGACGTTCCTTGATGTTTCTCGACGTCACGTACTTGCCTTCCCGCCCGGCAAAGGGCGAGGTATTCACCTGGAAGGTCATACTCACTGTCGGTTCGTCGACACTAAGAGGCGGTAAGGCTTCTACCGCTTGTGGATCACACAGGGTGTCAGAAATATTCAGGCCTTCCATCCCCGTAACGCAGACAATATCACCAGCACCAGCCTCAGGAACTTCGATGCGTTGCAGACCCATGTGCCCCATAATCTGCAATATACGTCCCGAACGGCGCTTGCCTTCACGATCGACAATAACGACTGGTGTATTGGTTTTTACTTGGCCTCGCTGAATACGACCAATACCAATCACACCCACGTAGCTGGAATAATCCAGTGAAGAAATCTGCATCTGAAACGGGCCGGATTCGTTAACTTCCGGCGGGTTAACCCGGTCAACCACAGTTTCAAACAAAGGTCGCATATCATCGGCGAGATGCTGGACTTCAAGCCCCGCCACTCCCAGCAACGCAGACGCATAAACGACCGGAAAATCCAGTTGTGATTCGCTGGCTCCCAATCGGTCAAACAAGTCGAACACCTGATCCACCACCCACCCCGGTCTGGCTCCCGGACGATCCACCTTGTTGACCACCACGATCGGATGCAGTCCTCGGGAAAATGCCTTCATGGTAACAAAACGCGTCTGTGGCATCGGGCCATCGACAGCATCTACCAGCAACAGCACGGAATCCACCATGCTCAGCACCCGTTCCACCTCGCCCCCAAAATCCGCATGACCCGGCGTGTCTACAATATTGATCCGATACTCTCTATCGGTTCGCTGATCTTTCCAGCGAATGGCCGTATTTTTGGCCAGAATGGTAATACCTCGCTCTTTTTCCAGATCATTGGAATCCATGACCCGTTCCAGCGTGCCCGCACGGTCTCCCAAGGTTCCCGACTGGGTCAGAAGTTTATCAACCAAAGTGGTCTTTCCATGATCCACATGGGCAATGATGGCTATATTTCTCAAATGCTGAATCACAAAAACCTCAAATTATCTACAAATAAAAAGACCCGAATATTTAATCAAAACGACTAAACATCAGGGTCTTGAGAAAACAGAAACCCTGTGGGGGATCAATCCCCACAAGACTCACTGATTATCCTGTCTATCCGCTTTTTTGCTCGTCTATTCTATTACTGCTATGCGCTATTACTGCCATTACAAAAGGCACCAGAGCTACAACACCCTGGTGCCTGAGTAACTTTACTCCAGACTACGCATCACTATACACAACACTAGCTAACTGAGCAATTACTGCGCTGCCTTCTTGACCAGATGCTTCTTCAAGGCATGATGCATTTTATGCATTACCCGATGATGCAACTTGCCATGGTGCAACTTGCCATGGTGCTTCATGGCTTTATGTACGGGCTTGGCTTCCGGTGTTGCTGTAGACTCGGCATGCGCTGTAGCGACCACGCGACGGTTCATCGCACGGCCTTCCTCAGTGGCATTCGAAGCAATCGGATGCGCTGCACCAAATCCCTTCGCATCCAGACGTGCACCATCAGCACCCATCTTAATCAACGTCTCACGTACCGCCTTCGCACGAGACAGCGACAGACGCCGATTGAGCACTGGCGATCCCCTGCTATCCGTGTAACCTTCCACGGTGATCTTGGCATGCGGGTACTGGTTCATGAAATCAACCACTTTCTGCAGCGTCTCATGATCACTGCTGGTAATCGTTGATTTACCGGTCGCAAAAAGCACGTCCACTTTCATGTGCGCTTCTTGCGTCAATACGGCGGGGGCGGGGGCAGGGGCGGGAGCCGGGGCTGGAACCGGAGCAGGTTCAGGAGCAACCACGGGTGCCGGTGCTGGTGCCGGTGCTGGTGCCGGTGCTGGTACTGGAGCCGGTACCGGTGCTACCACCGGCGCAGGTGCCGCCACTGCAGGAGCTGCCTCACCAAAGCCACCCATGGCCATATCCAGACCAATGAAGCTTACCCAGTCATGCCAATGCGGACCCGGTATATCCATGTAATTAATGCCTTCACGCAAGGCTACATATTTAGAGAAATGCCAGAGCACCCCCACACCCACCTGACCAAATTTACGGGTGTACAAAGGATCACTGTCGCCGGCATAGCGGGCTACCCCTGCACCACCCAGTACAAATGGCTGCAATTTCTGCCAAGTATCGAACCGGTACACCAGATTTACCGAGGTATCCCGGTAATGCATACTACTGCCATCACCCGCATTGATATGCTTCTTCGGCGCAGTCAACCAGCCTTCTGAGGCTTCGACCCCCAGATTAGGCATAAAATAATACCCCAGGTTCAAATGATACTGCAGCGAATTCATAACGCCGTCATTGGCAGGTTCCGCTGTGCTAGGCAGGGTTTTATCGGAAAAATAATGAGTACCAATCATCGGACTCACGGTAAACATATCCGCATGAGCGACCGTCAGCACGCCAGTCACACTCAGCACCCCTAAGAACTTCGCAGCCTTCATACTTGGTCACTCCAATCCTTGATTATATTAAAAACACAGACCCATTAATTTTAGCCGAATAACTCTAACAAAACCATAAATAACTTGCCACAAGTTTTCAGAGAAATTTAACCGGATTTATCAATCGCATGACTACAAAACTCAAATCGTACAAAAAACAGACAATTCTCAGTCTCGCAATGACTACCACCCCTTAACAGGGAACGGCTGGCCACCCTAGGCCTGCCACTTGGTCGCCATTCTAGTGGAGATCAGACTGAATATCCACTGGATGTTTAACTGAATCTGCATTTTTAAATCTGCCTGACGGCGGCACCCGACAGGCAGAGGCTGAATCAGGTAAACATTTGCCCTAATAAACGGTTCAGTTGCCCCACAAATTCGGAAGGATCCTTAAGTTGCATCCCTTCAGCAAGCGCCGCCTGTCCATAGAGTATGGTGGCCAGCGCCTTGAAACGCTGCGCCTGCGTTTCTTTTTCCATTTGCTGAATCAACGCATGCTGTATATTGATTTCCAGGTGTGGCCGACTGGGTGGCAACTTCTGACCGGCCGCTTCCAGCATCTGCCTCGTCGCCAGGCCGATATCACCTTCTGCAACCACCAGACAGGCTGGCGAATCTACCAGGCGGGTTGAGACTTTAACGTCGGTAATCTGCTCACCCAGCGCCTCTTTCAGACGTTGCAGTAAATCTTTATGTTCTGCTTCCTGGGTTTCCTGCATTTTTTTCTGGGCTTCCGCAGAATCTTCATCAAGACTCAATTCACCTTTGCCCACGTGCACAAAACTCTTGCCTTTGTATTCGTGCAGCCAGGACATCATCCATTCATCAATGCGATCTGTCATCACCAGCACTTCAATGTCTTTTTTCAGGAAAATTTCCATGTGCGGACTTTGACGACCCGCATTAAAAGATTCCGCAGTCACATAATAAATCGCTTTTTGTGTGGCTGGCATTCTTTCAATGTACGCATCCAGTGAAATCACCTGCTGCTCATCAAGCTGTTTACTCCCGGCAAAACGGAACAAACCCGCTAATTTTTCCCGGTTCGTCTGATCTTCAACAATGCCTTCTTTTAGTACATTGCCAAAAGTTTTCCAGAATTCCAGATATTTTTCCGGCTCAGATTCCAGTTTGGCAATCATATCCAGCACCCGCTTCGTCAGCGTATTGCGGATTGTTTCAATCGATGGATTCGATTGCAACAGTTCGCGCGAGACATTCAACGGTAAATCATTGGAGTCAATCACTCCTTTGACAAAACGCAGGTACAACGGCAGGAACTGTTCAGCCTGATCCATGATAAATACCCGTTGCACGTAGAGTTTCAGGCCCTTGGGTGCTTCACGGTTATACAGATCATAGGGCGCACGTGTCGGCAAGTACAGCAGGGATGTATATTCCAGCTTGCCTTCTACGCGGTTATGACTCCAACTCAACGGATCACCAAAATCATGCGAAATATGTCTATAAAAAGCCTTGTATTCATCCTCGGTAATTTCACTGCGTGGACGAGTCCACAGCGCTGCTGCCTGATTGATGACTTCCCAAGTCGGTGTATCAGGCAGCGCTGCCTCCTCACCCTCTTCGCTGGCTGCGCCTGCCTCTTGCTTGAGCATATACACTGGCACGCCAATATGTTCCGCATACTTGTGGATAATTCCACGCAGCCGCCAGGCATCGGCATATTCATAGGCTTCTTCACGCAGGTGCAAAACGATTTCAGTACCGCGTTGCGCCACGTCCGCCGTGCCAACCTCAAAACTCCCTTCACCGGCCGATGCCCAGTAGACCCCTTCCACCGGTACCAGACTGGCTCGCCGTGTCTTGACTTCCACCTTGCTCGCCACCACAAACGACGAATAGAATCCCACACCAAACTGACCGATCAGACTGGCATCTTTCTGTTGATCTCCACTTAAGGTTTTGAGGAACTCCGAAGTGCCTGAATGTGCAATCGTGCCCAGATTGGTAATGACTTCCTCTCGTGACATCCCGACGCCATTATCCCGAATAGTTATCGTATGTGCCGTTGCATCAAAATCAATCCATATTCCCAATTCAGGATCTTCTGCCAGCAAACCCGCCTGGGTCAATGCTTCAAAACGTAATTTATCGGCCGCATCCGCCGCATTTGACACCAGTTCCCGCAAGAAAATTTCTTTGTTGCTGTACAGCGAATGAATCATCAATTGCAGAAGTTTGGCGACTTCTGTCTGAAAACCCATCGTTTCAGTGCCCGGTGTAGCGCTGACTGTTGCGTCGTTCATGGTGATCCTCCCTCGTTTAATAGCCTCAGGCTGCATTAGTTGGGGATGACCTGAAAAGTTTCAAGGCCTGTTCCGGCCAAAACTTCCTGAAGCGCCACATTTTCGTGTAACATAGGCACCTGTACGCCTCAATCGTGACATTCAGGAATTATTGCATGCAACCCACGCTTAATATTGCCTTACCCATTGTCCGTTCCGCCGGTGAATTTATTATGCGCGCCTACGAACGTAAAGACAGTTTCAGCGTGACACAAAAAAGTGCACACGACTTTGTTACTGAAATTGATCATAAGGTCGAGCAGTATATTTTTGAGCGTCTGCAACAGAATTATCCGGCTTATGGCTATCTTGGCGAAGAAAGTGGCACACAGCCCAGCGACAGTGAGCATCTGTGGATTCTTGATCCCTTAGACGGCACCACCAATTTTATTCACGGCTTCCCGCAGTTTGCCATCAGTCTGGCCCTGAAAGTCAAAGGCATCACCGAACTGGCTATTGTCTATGATCCGGTATTGCGTGAAGAATTCACGGCCCTGCGCGGCCGGGGTGCGCGGATGAACAATCATCGCTTACGTGTAACCGCTATCGCCGGTCTCAATGACGCACTGATTGGCACTGGATTCCCGTTTCGCCCCGAACAGATGCCACAACTCCCGAGTTACCTGAAAACCTTAAGTGAAGTCGCCCGCCTGAGTGCAGGTATCCGACGTGCAGGCGCAGCCGCCCTGGATCTGGCCTGGGTGGCCGCTGGTCGTTTAGACGGTTTCTGGGAATCCGGGCTATCCCTGTGGGACATGGCGGCCGGTGACCTGCTCATCCGTGAAGCCGGTGGCCTGGTGACAGACTACCAGGGGGGGGTCAGTTACCTGGAACAAGGACAGATCGTCGCAGGCAACGCCAGAGTCGTCAAGGCACTCCTGGGTATCCTCCAGAGCAGTGCCCATACCTGAACAATACGCCCGTCCAGATGTCTTCAAACAACGTCTAGCCGGCGTGTCCGGCCATGTTGTCCGAGAACAACGTCACCCGGTTACGCCCGGTCTCCTTGGAGTGATATAGCGAGCGGTCTGCCCGCTCTATCCATGCCTTGACGTCAGCGACTTCGGTACTCAGTGGAGCCACCCCCAAACTGATGGTATAACGTATTTCCATTCCTTCGTGCATCACCAGTCGCCGTTCAATATCCGCCCGCAACCGTTCGGCAAACACCACCGAACCTTCGGCATCGGCTCCCACTAGGATAGCCCCGAATTCTTCACCACCGTATCGACCGCCTATATCCGTTTCACGGAGTTGCTGCCGCAACGCAGAAGCCGTCACCCGGATCACCTCATCGCCGGCCTGATGTCCATACGTATCATTGACCCGTTTGAAATGATCAATATCAAACATCACCAGTGCTGCCTGCATATTCGGACTGCGCTGCCAGCGCTTGAGTTCGCGGACCAGACACTCTTCCCAGAAACCACGATTATACAACTGGGTCAGGCGATCCGTTCGACTCAACCGTTCCAGTTCCTGGTTAGCGGTCATTAGCGCCTTGCGGTTAACCGCCACGTCCGTCACATCATAAACCATAATACCAATATGATTGACTTCACCATGCACGGAGGTCAGTGGAATAATACTGACATTCTGGTACATAAAATCAGAACGGCCAGTAATGGGCCGGTAGTTGGCAAAGCGAAACAAAAACGGCCGCTGTTCCCAGTTAGTGTAGACTTGGGTGCTCAAAAAAAACACCGAACGTGATTTCTGCCGGAACCAATGTTCCTGGATCTCCGGAAAAAGTGTAAAAATAGACTGCCCCTGAACCGCTCTTGCCTGGTGTCCGCTATGGTTTTCCATGAAAGAATTCCAGAGGCAGATTTGATAATTTTTATCCAGAACCAGCAATCCTACATCAATCGTCTGCAACAATCCCATCATCCAATGGAATTCCTGAAGATCGATACTGGTCTCCGTCATACCCCCTCCAACAAATAACCTACTTTCTTCTGTAACACCGGCACTGATTCATCGGTGAACAGCAACAGTAAATCACAACGAATATTATGACCTTCAATAATATAGGTGATTTCAATAGCCAGTGTCCGTTGCCATCGGTTGCTGTTGTTTTTTACCAGATCAGCGAAATCCAAATGACGTCCCAGAATCACCGGGTGACTACTGCTGAATGAAACATCCAGTTGCTCGGCCAACCCCTTGGAGAAAGCCCCGATCAGGATACTGGCAATATCCATCACCATTTCTGACTCAATCGCCGTATTGACCTTCTCATCGTAACCCAATAGCTGCGCCATCTCTTTGTACGAAGAATCGTACATGATCAACAGCCCTTCTCCGCACATACCTTCACCAATCAGGCCCTGACACACCGCAGAAAAAGTCTCCTGCCGCGCCGCCAGATCAAGCGCCATCTGTAATTCACTCACTTCCAGGATATTGACTTTAGGAATAGGCAACTGGATAA
The DNA here is from genome assembly GCA_021781515.1 of Pseudomonadota bacterium. Classification (GTDB taxonomy): domain Bacteria; phylum Pseudomonadota; class Gammaproteobacteria; order Pseudomonadales; family Moraxellaceae; genus JAJXWR01. The sequence continues at coordinate 18,658 of JAJXWR010000016.1, read as the reverse complement.
ACACTTTCAGCAACTGAGCCAGTAAATCTGCCGCCCGACCCATCGCTACATTGGAGATTTCCCGTAAGGCATCAAAACCATGAGGAGTCGTTGCCCGCTCATCAATCTTTACCGGTGGCGTCCATTCACCACGCAGACTGAACAGGCCAAACTGTTCCTGAATCTGATGCAGTCGATCTATCGACACTGGTTTTTTAATAAAATCATAGGCACCGAGTTTGCGAGTACGATGCAGGGCTTCTGGCTGAATATCGCCCGAAACAACAATCACAATAACCGGTAAATCACAACGCTGAATTTCCTGCAGCGTCTCATAGCCATCTTTAACCGGCATATTCAAATCCAGAAACATGACATCGACACCACCGGTCTGGATTTTTTCCAGTGCCTCCGCCCCATTCCCCGCAAAATCGATCACTATGTCCCAATCTTGAGGCAATGATCGTGCTAGCTGCTTTCGCGCCATTGCCGAATCATCACAAATCAACACATGGCAACTCATGCCCACTCCCCGTTACTGACAAGATTCCTATTCCCCGAATCAAAAAAATCATCCCTACAGTTAAGCTGCTTTTTCAGGACTCTGCCAGTATTCATGCCAGTATTCAGCGATGTTTTAACAGAAACCACAGCAAGACCAGTGCCACCACTAATCCCACTGTCAGCCACCAGTAACGTTTAGTTCCTGGTGCTGCATAGGGATCCCGAAGACTACGCTGCGACATCGCCGGCAACGTCGCCAATTGCGTCAATGTAGTACCAAAAGCAATATTGATTCTGGCATGTGTATTGATAGCCCAGCCATTACCTTCCAGAATCGGACCCAGATTACGTGCATGCAGTTTGAACCAGGCAATCACCATACTGGGCCCGGAAATTATCAACATCAATCCAGGCGGCACCAGGGGAATCTGCCACCAGTGCAAGGACAGCAAACCCGTCACAACACTGGCAAGTGCCGTACCAATGGCCCCCACCGCCAGACCAATCGCCGCAAATATACCCGCAAATCGTCCAATATCCATGCTAGACGCCTGCGCCGATACCGCAGCACTTGGTTTCAGGCTGCGGTCAATTTCGCTCACGGCCGATTTTTCAAAATTCTGTTCCCGGGCTTTGGCCAGTTTCTGCACCTGTTCGCCCAGCATTTGCCCCAGTTTTCGGTACGGTGTCCAGAACGCTTCTCGCACACTGATTGGGTTCTCTATCAATCGCAATACAGTTGCATCCCAGTCTCGCCCTTCATAATCAAAAAACACCGCATGCCGACCCACCATAATATGCCCTGCATCACCCGCTGTAACGGCCGCCACCAGGTATTTGTCCGTCTCCCCGGCGCGATGTAGCAGGCAATACACCAGATAGGTCCGACTCAGTCCAGCCATGGCCAAGTGCTGATTCAGATCAGCCACCTCTACACAGAGATCACAACTGCGTTGATCGATGAACAATCGCCCTGCCTGAAAAACCGCAGGCTGACGCAGACTGTAAAAATAGCGAAACGTCACAAAATTATTCAAAAAATCGACAAGATACCGCTGATAATGCAAGAGCTTGTCAACCGCCATGATGGCATCTGCTTCCTCTTTTACTATCAGATCACTCGCAATCAGCGCCTGAAGGCGTTCCTGAATCCCTTGCTGCAGCCATTGTTGCAACACAGCCCGCTCTGGTAACACCCGATCCGTTGGCTCCGCCTGTAACCAGCGATCATATTGCCGCATCAACAGACATAACTGTTTCCATTCAATCAACGACAGCGTTGTCGTCTGGTTCAGCAACGGTTGCACCAACACCGCAAACAATGCACTCAATGCCTCTTGCCAAGCCGGATTAATCGTCGAATCCAGCGTCAGAATCAACTCTTCCCGTAACGGAGCCAGCGGCAGTCCGCGCACTTCCGGGGCATCGACACTAATGAGTTGTTCGTTGATGGCCATAAAGCGGTTACGCACACTACCCAGACATTCCCGAGCCGACTCATCAAAAACAATCAATTGACACCGTGCAAAATAATCATCAATTTTTGGAGCAATAGCCTGAAAGATCGGCCAGATCAAGGCAAAATCCAGTCCTTCCTGCTGCGGTTCAGACTGCAACCAGTCCAGCGTTGTTTGTACACGCAAAAAATAACGATCCAGTAGTTCAACAGACACCCCGGGTTCGCCGCTACGGTCAGCGACCTGGCCTTCCTCTTGCATAATGCAGCTCAGTACCGTCTGCAACTGACTGTCTTCTGTAAATTGTAAAGGAATAATTCCATCGCCATTTGGATGTTGTACCGGAAACAACCGGCCACGATCCAATACATGTTCCAGAGCCAGCGGCTCAGCGTCTGGCAGTTGCAGCATTTGCCGCAACTCCTTCGCCGATTGTTGCAACCGCACTCCAATGTCGGTCTCTTTATTGAAATCATCCAGGTTCAGGCTCTTCACCCCAAACACCAGATCCGGTGTACGTAACGCCTCCAGAACAAACTGCACTGCCGCCACCACCTCGGGAACCCGGATACGACCATCCTGATCGGAATCCAGACAACTCAGCGTCGTCGCATCAAAACGCAAGCCTTTAACAGGGCAGGCCAGTGTCGTCCAGAGTTTGGCATCCAGTTCAGCCAGATGCGTCAAATCCGCTCCCTGTTCAATACAAACCTGATCAAAACCAGCTGAACGTAAAAAATGCCATACATGGTTTTTTTTGTCTGTCATCATGCTCATCGCCTCGGCGCACCAGGTCATCCCCCTGTGTGCTGTTATCGTTAAACGTGGGTCGGAGTTAGGGAACGATTCAGCATATAGGCCAATCGCTGATCCAAAGGCTGACGGATTACATCGGACTCATTCGCCAGTTGATGGCTGGCTTCATCCAGAAAAAGAATACGCGCCGCTGGAAAACGCCGGTGCAAATAGGCCAGATTATAGGCCCAGTCCACGGTATCGTCCCGACCACCTTGCACAATCTGTATCTCCTTGTCCGAACATAGCGAACTGTGTCGCCAGTATTGCTCCCATTCCAGCATTGCCCCCACCCAACGCATGTCCAGGTGCCGGGGTTGTAAAGGGTCATGCACATGGGTAAACCGGATAAAATCTTTGTCTGAACTATTAACCCTGAATTTTCTGGGGGTCGCCTTCAACCATTTCCCCAAGGTCCGATAGGACCAGCGCACTTGGGCAAAAGCGGCGGGCCGCACCAGTGGTGCCAACAGCATTATCTGCGTCAACTGAGAATTTCTGGTACTGCGCAACAAATACTCCCATAAAATGGCCGATCCGGTACTTTGACCCAGTGCATGCCACGGTTGCGGACAGCGCCACACCTCCAGCACACTGAAAAACCCCTCAAGGATTCGTTGATAACTGGAAAAATCATCAATGCTGGCCCGTTGCCCGTCTGAGAGTCCATGCCCTGGCAAATCCAGCCCTATTACCTGAAACCCCTGAATCAAGGCCAGTGCAATCATCTTCCGGTAAATGGCAAAATGATCAAACAATCCGTGCCAGATCAACACCGTTCCCCGGGCAGACTGCAACGGCGTCCAGACATGCACCGCCAAGTGCCATTGTTCAAACGGCCAACACACCAGATGGCCGTTTCCCGGCAACTGATCCAGCTGATAATATTTCCAGAAGGACTGACAGACATCGGGAGGTTTCTGTTCCCAAAGACTGCGCCAGGAGGATAATGATGCATTTAACTTTGAAAAAAAATCGGTGGTCATAATCTGCTGCTTTTCCGTAAGCACCCACACTGGATAAGCGGACGATGATAACAACCCCAAATATAAATGAACAGCGTCCTGTGATTTAACTTCAGCAAAAATCATGATTGCAGTTTTTTTGAAATTAATCCTCTCGATAATATCCGTTCATTCGACCGGAACGAGTAAGCTCCGTCCATACCATCCAGACCGTTTACTCGTACAGATCTGTCTGAAATCCCTGTATGTCCGGTAGAACCGCACGAAGAACCATTACGCTACAAAGCGCAGCAGGCACAGCACTACTATCCGGGCGATCTGACCAAAATTGTGAAACCATCTGGTACATTGCCACATGGCAGGATCTGTGGGTCGTTCAATTAAAGCGATCATCTGCAGCACTTAAGTGTAGCGTGCGTGATCGCTGGATTGGCTGGAATTTCACCTCTCACTCAGTATGGCCGCCTCAAACACATTGCCAATAACAGTCGCTTCATGATGCTGTAGCCAACAGGCACTGAAGAAATTAACTCTCGGCTACTCAAGCGGAATTGATTCGTACACTCAACCCGATTCTTCAAGGGTAGGCCATGTATCAGCGTGACGAAGTTGCCAAAGCGATTTTCTCCAGACTGGATCAACCTAACCGTCAAGCACTCCGGTACTCCACAGATGTCGTTGCATTGCGATCATCTGAGCATTTAAGTATCAAGATCAAAAACAATGGCATAACTCATTTTTATCTATTCCTTATGCGCCTCAACGTAGGAGCGTAAAACGGCGTTCATGCGGGACTGATACCGCTTGCCAGTGCGTTTGAAAAATTCCAGGACTTCGGTATCTATGCGCAGCGTGACTTGTTTCTTGGTGCAGGGCAATTGATCTGCTGCTTTCATCCAGACAGCATCGGAAAGATAAGGCGCATCGCTGTAGTCAATTCCCTCATCTGGCATTGCCGTTAGTGCAGTTAGTCGTGCCTTTTGTTCATCGGTTAAGGGCGGAGGGTTGATCAGATCAAGCGTTAGCTTCACGGTATTGTTTTTGCTCATGAGAAATCGCCCTTCGTGCAGAAATAATACGGATAGTATCTTCGTACCTGATGGTGTAAACCACATACAGAACTGCCTCGTAGACCTGCCCGATGGTTGCCCAACGGTCTTACGTGAACCTTGCGTCCGTCGTAGGTTTCAAGACGCCCACTGTCGAGAAAGGCCCGTATAGCATCTTCTAAAGGCAACGCCGTGTTTCTGCAGATTTTGTGCCGCTTTATCGACGTCCCATTCAAATTCCATTGTGCTTATGATTGTATTTGCATTTTGTAGTTGTGTCACCTAACAATAGGTCTAGACAATTCAAAATGTAACATATCTGACGCCCTGATTGCATAGTAATACTTGGGTAGAATGTTTAGGTGATAAGGCTCTCGATAAGCATAAAATAGTGCAACAAAAGCCTCTTTCTGGGCTCGGCAAAAATTTTTCCCCTTGAAAAAATCGACTTCTGCAAGAAGCTCATCTTTAACCATGAATCTTTCTCAACCTGCACGTAACATCAGCAAATTCAGCAAATTCAGCAAATTCAGCAAATTCAGCATCGTCCTGATGAACGTTTCTCGACATTCATTCGCCTGAACTTATCAAATCATCCTCGTCGGCAGCGCAACGGGCAATGGTCTGCAGCATGTGGCGCTGAGGGATAGAACAAATTTACCCAGACCTTAAGGTACAATGCCAGTGACGAACTGCGCCAGTGACGAACCGCTACAGGTGCTGTACCTCCGTTCGCACTTTGGTCAACAATGGACTCCCGCCTATCCAGAGATCCAACACGCCAATGAACGCCGTCCCCCCCCCTCCTGCCTCAGATATTCAGCGTTACCTGATGGCGCAGCAACTCTGACCAGAGACACTGTCCTTTACTGGCTTTATCCACGCCATCCAGCGCCGCCTGATGCAATGCCAGTTCCTGAGCATCCGGCGATATGATGGGTAATGCAGGCCGATCGCCGCACACCAGGCGACGCACTTGCAACGGATCACTGAATCCCTCCGCCGTGGCACCCGTTTCTCCTCCCCAGTTCATGCCCGTCTGACCGCCAGTCATTGCCAGATATACATCTGCCAGAATTTCAGAATCCAGCAGTGCGCCGTGGAAACGTCGATCACGGGCAGGAATATCCAGACGCTTGACCAGATGATCCAGCGAATTCTTCTGACCTGGGTATTTATTCCGGGCCATTTTCAGGGTGTCTTCGACGCTGTCAATGTATTGACTCAGATTTCCGGGAGATGGACTGAGACGTTGCAGTTCCGAATCAATAAACCCCAAATCAAACGGGGCATTATGAATGATCAACACCCCACCTCGCACAAATTCCAGAAAATCATCAACAATATCTGCGAATAACGGCTTATCCTGCAACATCGCCCACGTCATTCCATGGACATTGGTGGCCGCTTCATCAATTTCCCTTTCAGGATTCAGATAATAGTGACGAAACTTCCCGGTGAGCCGCCGGTTCTGCATCTCCATCGCCGCAATTTCAATCAGACGATGCCCCTGTTCCGGATTCAAACCGGTGGTTTCTGTATCCAGAATGAGTTGTCTCAACGCCTTTCCCCCATTACCATCACACCCAGTACTGCCATACATTCACTTTGCATTATTCCTGTGTCGGACGGTGCAACAGCAAGTCAATGGCCTGATTCGCCAGACGATCCACCCGCTCGTTCTCTACATGCCCTGCGTGCCCCTTGACCCAATTCCAACTGATTTTATGGCGACTGGCCTGCACCTCCAGTGCTTGCCAGAGCTCACGATTTTTGACCGGTTCCTTCTGTGAAGTAAGCCAGTTTTTTTTAATCCAGCCATTGATCCATTTCGTCATTCCATCGCACAGATAACGCGAATCCGTATAAACCGCCACTTTACAGGGTTGTTTCAACGCCCGTAGTCCCTCCAAGGCAGCCATCATTTCCATTCGGTTATTGGTCGTCAGTATCTCAGATCCCATCAATTCCCGTTCATGCGCCCGCATCCGTAGCAACGCACCCCATCCACCAGGGCCAGGATTACCCCGACAGGCTCCATCACTGTACAATTCAACTTCTGGGTACAATTCAACTTCTGGCCACTGATTATCGCCGACGTTATCACCCTTAGGCACCGCATGATCTGTCGGACTGCTCATAACACCTTTCCTGCCCTGTTATTCCCATTCACTGTATCCCCACTGCTGAAGCCGCATAAATACGCAGATCAGGATTTCGTATGGGGTTTTGTGACCGGCGCACTCATCACTGGATGTTCCAGACTCCAACCCGGCAACAGATTGGCAGCCTGCGCTGAAAACCGTAACCACGGCGTCATTGCATGCGTTTTTTTACGGGCCAGGAGTCCATAGACAGCGCCGGAACCTGGAAAATACTTTCTCATCACCCACATGAGCAGCGGTTCAACCCAGCGCAGCAATCTATGTCGACCCGGCATCTGAAAACATCCCCTGCGTTGTTCCACGAGCACAAAATCCAGCACCCCCAACCAGTCAGAGAGCCGACCGACACTCAATGGATTCTGCAACCAGACCGCCTTGTGCCAGGGAAAACACAGCCAGCGAATTACCCCCCAAAAACTCCATGGATTAAATCCAACAATGACCAGACTGCCCCCCGGACGTAAAATCCGGGTCGCTTCACGCAACCAGGCTTTAGGCTGAGCCGCCACGTCCAGTCCATGATGAATCAGCACCATGTCCACCGAATTCGCCGCCAACGCCAGTTGCGACGGGTCACTTTGCAGCTGTACCAGGTTTTTTTTGCCGGAAAACGAACGGCAGGAAATGTCGACAACCACGACATGCGGCAACGCCGCCTGATAAATCAACGGCGTTTCTGCAGTCAACCCGAGTTGCACACCATGCAGACCGAAACAACGTGCCAACAGACACTGCAACATCTCCTGTTCCTCGCACAATACGTCTCGACCCAACTCTGTTAACCAGAACTGCAACAAACCGTCACACCACTCAGGGCTCGCTTTTTCTTCCATCAACGCACTCCGTACCCCTCCGCAGAGAAGGTCTTGCATGGAAAAATCACACCTCCATCCTGTCAGATTCCTAGGCATTTTCCTACAGGTTAAAATTGTCAGACATTCTTAATAACACATTGATATACAATTGGTTATTAAAGCAATAACAATCCATCAGCAATGGTTGCAGTATAGGGGATAGCCACTGTTAAATCAATCCGTTCCTCCACCCCTGATGGCAAATTTGCTCTACCCCCAGAACCTCCCTAACTATCCCTTACCCGACCCTTGCCCGGTCGGTTGGGCGTAGTGTATTGGTTCAGCGAGCCTCTGGCAAAATGAATGCAGGGTTATCTACTGCCATCTGAGCGGAAACCCTGTGCAGTGCGGATAAAAATGCGGTAGTATTTTGCTCCGCTGTTGCTCGCCGTTTTTGATTCACTAATGATCGCCCGCAACTTTTACCAACCGTCTACCAACCGTCTACCAACCGTCTACCAACCATACAGGAGTCCCCCGGTTGTTGCCACCCACCGTCTACTTGCTAAAAGCGTTCAGTGATAATTACATCTGGTGCCTGCAACAGGGGCAACAGTTGCTTGTCATTGATCCTGGGTGTGCAGCCCCCGTTGAAAAATTCATCGCAGACAGTGGTTGTACCCTGCACAGCATCTTGCTAACCCACGCTCATGCCGATCATTCCGCTGGCATTGAAGCGCTTTATACGGCATTCCCGGAGACACTGATCAGCGCCGCAAGGAACAGTCCACTGCAACTCCCTTGTGAGCGGCGACAGCATCTGGACACTTTCCAACCCTGGCCCGGATTAACCATACAGAGCATCGCCACCCCCGGACATACTCAAGATCACCTGTGCTATTATCTACCCACACTGGCTACAGCATTTACCGGTGACGCCTTGTTCAGTGCGGGTTGCGGCAGACTTTTCGAGGGTGATGCCCAGGATTTATTGTTGTCCATGCAGCGTTGCCGTGCCCTGCCAGAGGAGACTCAGGTGTATTGTGCCCACGAGTACACCATGAAGAACCTAGAATTTGCACTTTCTCTATGGCCAGAAAACCTGGATATTCAAGAATACAAACAAATTGTGACAAAAAGATTAAAATGGCAACAATCTTCCTTGCCTTCAACAATTAGAGCTGAAAAACAGATCAATCCTTTTTTTAATTGGGATAACCCGGCCTTCTATGCGTCATTGAGTGAAAAAACGCACCATGATCTGACAGAAGCGGTCTCCTATATGCACGTTGTTCGGGCACTGCGTGATGTGTTCAGCCCCCCGTGCGTCCCATAAAGGGGTTTCTGGCTTGCCAAGTGGAAAATATATGAATACTCTTAAACCATATTTCATGACTACGCCTGAAAGTGGGCAACTTTTAGCCAATACGAATTTAACAGACAAAAGAAATGCAAAAGAAGAGACAAACGTCTCTATTTTTTAAAAACGTTCACTCCCAGTGGTAGTGCAAAGAGCATCGTGCGATGAGAACCGGATTCTCATGCAGTGACCGTTGTTCTGTGAGTAGTTGTTCTGTGAGTATTGAACATGTTGAACTGACTGACCGAAGGATATTCGACTAATGATTCTGAAGCATCATCTGCAACAATGGCTGTGCTACGCCACACTGGCTGGATTACTGGTGTTGGTCGGTTGCGCACCGTTGGCCATGCACACCCAGGCACCCCCATTACATCCGGCCTCCGGCACTACTGTTGATGCAAAGCATTCGCATGACGTGGCCACCCGGGATCGGGATCCGGTTCCTGCGACACTGAATGCCCAGGACGCCAGCGTTGATGGGGTGCCCATGGCGGACAATATACTGGAGGCCACGGACATGGCTCCCATTCAGCTGGATCCGGGCGCACTGCGTCGCTTTGGTAATGTCTGGGAGACGTTACGCGCCGGCTTTATGATGCCGCCGCAGGACAATAGCCGTATTGATCTGCAGCGCAGCTGGTTTGCCGGGCATCAGTCCTACCTGGACCGGATGACGGATCGTGCCTCGCGCTATCTTGGATACACCGCCGCCGAAGCAGCCCGGCGCCATCTCCCCACTGAACTGGCATTGCTGCCCGTCATTGAAAGTGCCTATGACCCCTTTGCCGTTTCCCGGGCACAGGCGGTGGGAATGTGGCAATTTGTTCCGGGCACTGGACGGGTATTTGGTTTGCGTGAAAGCAGCGGCTATGATGGACGACGGGACATCATTGACTCCACTCGGGCCGCTTATGATTTTCTGGGTTCGTTGTATGACCGGTATCACGACTGGAATCTGGTGCTGGCGGCCTATAACGCCGGCCCCGGTCTCATTGACAAAGCGATTGCACGTAACGTCGCCGCCGGCCTGGGTACTGATTACTGGTCCCTCAGTTTGCCCGCGGAAACAATGGCGTATGTCCCCCGGTTCCTGGCGATGGTGCAGATTGTTACGGCCCCGGAAAAATACGGTGTACATCTGAACCCGATTGTCAATGATTCTTACTTCCGGATTGTATCCCTTCCCGGTTCAGTGGATCTGAATGCCGTCTCCCGCTTGGCAGGTATTAGTTTTACCGAACTGCATGCGCTTAACCCTGGATTCAGTCACGGCGTCACCGACCCACAAGGCCCACAGCGATTGCTGCTCCCCGCCAATACGGACGTCAGCATTGATGCCTCGCTAAGCACCTTGCCCGCACCACAACGCTTGCCGGCTCGGCATTACGTCGTGAGACATGGCGATAATCTCTTCAGGATTTCCCGTCGTTTTGGTATGACACCCGGCCAGTTGATGGCGCTTAACCACTTGCATACTCATCATCTGCATCACGGGCAGTTCCTGCTTGTCGTTGCCGAGCAAAGTGATGCATCCACTGATACACCTTCAAGCAGCAGCAGCGAAGCGACTGCCGGACAAAACGCACAGACGACCAGCGCAGATAACCATCAAGAGACCGGCAGACACCGTCTGACCATTCGCGTCAGACACCAGGCCACCCTGCGGCAAATTGCGGCACATTATCAGGTCAGTGTCCATGATCTTGCCGCCTGGAACGGATTACACCCGCAGTCGCGCTGTCATCGGGGTCAACGTTTGCGTATTCTGGTCGCTGCATCTGCGAACCAGAGCGCAACCAGATCCTTGAGCAGCGTCGGAACACACGCCGCTGGACGGTCGACTGACCGACACAAAATCCGTTATGCGGTACGCCGGGGCGACACCCTGTTTTCCATCAGCAAGCGCTACCGCGTTACCATTCAGGATATTCGCAGTTGGAACCATGGCTCAAGACATAACCTGCATCCCGGACAGGATCTGGTATTGTATGTAGCAAAGTCTAACCGCAACGAAAGCTGAGCGATCCACTACTTCTTATAATAACCATCTCTGGGTGGTTATTATGGGCAATTATAAACGGTTCTGTGCCCAGAGTTGCGTCAGATTCAACTGATGGACAAAATGCCTGAATCCCTGAAAATCGTCGGCACTCAGCGGCGTTTTGTGCACCAGTCGGTCAGCATATATCAAACCGATGGCTTTGACACCGACAACCACTGCGCCCACAAAAGCTTCAATGGCTGTCACGTTCGGGTAGATACGTTCCGCTCCACGCCCTAAAGCCTTGGCGTTGAGCCGCTGCCCTTGGCCCATCCAGAGACACTTGCGCTGAAGCATCAACTCTGCAAAAACCGGCATTTCTCCGTCTTTGACGTCGAAACGAAACTGATTACGCCATTCAGGAGCACTTTCACCCAACACCAAACGAGCAGACAGCACCCGACCATCCAGACTCAACACTGCAATCAAGGCCCGATCCATGGCCACTCCACGGTACAGCCCCTCCAGCGTCATCGACACCAGGGTATTGATGTGCGCCCGGGGATTATCAATCAAAATCATTTCCCGCAAAATATTCAGCTGTAACAGACTGTCCGCCTCACGCACCAAAGGAGCTTTTACCGCAGGTACTTCCTCATCAATCTCTGGCAAGAGATCAATTCCAGGTTTTTCATGAGCCTTTACCGGTGTACTCAATGCCGGTGTGCTCAATGCCAATTCTGGCGAACCAACTGGATCTCTGGGTTTTTCATCCCCCATTTCATCATATTGGCTCAACAGAATCTCGGCGCCAAATTCATGGATCAGTTCCGGCAACGTTTCCAGGGACTCTTGCACCTGTTCGGCAATATACTGAATATCTTTTTTCAGCAAAGCCCCTAATTTCTGGTAAATAATCTTGATTTCTTCAGGTTTTTGGTGCTGGATTAATGACTCTGACAAACGGTGACAAAAGGTGACCACTTTCGCCACATTGGATTCCACCACAGGCTTCATCACTTCTTGGGTCAGCCCGCCCAGATTCCAGGATTTTGCCAGTTCCCGACCCAATTCCCGGAAGGTAATACCCAACACGTCCCGGGTAACCTGATCTCGCTCCTCTCCCTGATTCCAGCGATTAATCAGTTGCGCATTTTTGCTGTCCTGTAAACTAAAATACGCCGCTTCACCCAGATCCATCAATAAACCGGCAATAAATGCCTCTTCTGCCTGACGCGGCTGACTCCTGCCCCACAACGTACGTGCCAATAAGGCGGTCTGCAAACTTTTTGCCAACACCCGTAACAGTGGCTGCTGCTGATTCTGCTGGAGCAGATCATCAATAATACGCACCGAAAGGGTAATATTTCTTAAATTTTCCACCCCCAACAAGATACAGGCACGGCTCACCGTCGTCACCGAACCGGCCTGTTGCGAATAAGCCACGGAATTGGCCATTTTCAGTACTTTGGTCGTGAGACCGGCATCCGACAAAATTGTCTGGCTGATTTTTGCCATGCTGGCATCATCATCTGCAACAATCGCCTGCATACGACGCACAACCCCGGCGAGTATAGCCAGATCACCTTGATTGATTCGATCTACCCAGTAATTTAACGCTTCATGTGCCGCCAACTGGATTCGCCCACGATTCATTGTACAATCCTATACGTGCCTATACCTTCGCCAGTGCCTGTTCCAAATCCGCCAGAATATCGTCCTGATGCTCAATCCCTAGCGAAAGCCGTACCATATCTTCCGTCACTCCAGCCTTGTGCATTTCCTCGGCTGAAAGCTGCCGATGGGTGGTCGTTGCCGGATGGCACGCCAGTGTCTTGGCATCACCAATATTAACCAACCGAGTGATTAATTGCAGGGAATCCTGGAAAACCGCTCCAGCCTGCATCCCTCCTTGTACCCCAAAGGTCAGCAACCCCGACGGCTTGCCCTGCAGATACTTCAACGCCAGCGCCTGTTCCGGATGCCCCTCCAGTCCGGCATAACGCACCCATAGCACTTTTGGATGCTGACTCAGGTAACGGGCCACGGCCAGCGCATTGGCGGTAATCCGCTCCATGCGTAACGGCAGCGTTTCTATACCCTGTAAAATCATGAAGGCATTAAAAGGACTGATCGCTGCTCCCATATTACGCAGGGGAACCACACGAGCCCGGCCAATATAAGCGGCCGGCCCCAAGGCTTCAGTATAGATCACCCCGTGATAGGATACATCCGGTTCATTCAGTCGGGGGAACCGTGATTTATGCATCGCCCAGGGAAAACGCCCTGAGTCAACAATGGCCCCACCCAGAGAATTGCCATGCCCGGCCATGTATTTAGTCAGTGAATGCACCACAATATCAGCGCCATGATCAAATGGACGTAACAGGCAAGGCGTGGCCACCGTATTATCAATAATCAGTGGAATACCATGCTGATGTGCCACCGCTGCCAATGCTTCAATATCTGTCACATTTCCCAATGGGTTACCAAGGGATTCTGCGTAAATCGCTCGGGTCCGACCATCAATCAGCGCTGCAAAACTGGCCGGATCCCGGTAATCGGCAAAACGCACGGAAATACCATATTGCGGCAGCGTATGCGCAAACAGGTTATAAGTTCCCCCGTACAGTGTGGCCGTCGAGATAATGTTATCTCCCGCCTCTGCAATCGTCATAATGGCGTAAGTAATTGCGGCCTGTCCAGAAGCCAGTGCCAATGCGGCGATTCCGCCTTCCAGCCACTCGTTTTTCCAGCACATCCTGCGTCGGATTCATGATCCGGGTATAAATGTTTCCAGGCACCTTCAGATCAAACAGATCCGCTCCATGCTGTGTATCATCAAACGCATAGGACACTGTCTGATAAATAGGCACAGCCACCGCTCTGGTCGTGGCTTCTGGCGAATAACCGCCATGTACTGCAATAGTTTCAAGTTTCATCAATTTCTCGTAGAAAACAAGTTAAAATTCACTGGGGAGGTAACCCCAGGCCGTAGGTCATTTTCTTCCCGCTTGCCCATCCGTCAAAAGTCATTCGAAGCGATGATTGTTTGCTCGCCTTTATCAGCAAAAACATGATCAGCAAAAACATGATCAACAAAAAACACACCGTCCTGCACAGATCTTCCTCATACGACTGGGTATACTAAAACTGCTAATGTATCAGTGTAGTTAACACTATTAAATATTTCTGACTTTTCCCCCTTATTGATCTTGCTGTGAACTACTCGGGCCTAAAAGCTCCGGGTTTCCATTGATATTTCTGGCGCCATTTCTGGTGGCTTCTTTTTTGATAGACAAACCGCTGCACAAATTACTTTCACTCCTTGCACCTTACACGGTTGGGGATGGTTTAACGCCCTCCCCTGTCGGAGTTAAGCACGTTGCCGTGCCGCCTTGCAGAAGAAGAATATTTCCAACAGTCGGAGACCCTCACACTATACTGCGAGGATCAATCATTGAACCAAAGGGTTAATTCAGTCTTGTACTGTGGTATTTTTGCAAACTGGTGTTTTGCCGTAGCTCATTCGCTGCGTTTACGGAATGAATGCACTACACTTTTGTCAGCGTATTACCTGTCATTCTCTAGTGTTTGGCCATCTGAAGGATCCTTTAACGCATGCCCCTACCTTCTGAAAATACGCACAACCATCCACACCAACGCTCATCATTTCAACCGGGTTTTGTATATTTTCACCTCACTGTGCGCACTCGACGGTATCTATGCCACCACTTGGGGCTTGGATTGATGCAAGCCATATCGCACCACTCAACTCTATCTGCCTGAGTTTCCAGGATGAATTTGTTTGATCTCTCAGGACCACATGATGAAGACCATTGCCTTTAATACACCGACCTGTGCAGACAATGAGCTACAAAATCTGCAAGAAGTAATGCGCTCTGGCCGTTGGGGCGGTGGCGGCCCTTGGGCACAACGTTGTCTGAAGCGCATGACACAAACCTTTGGACTGCAGACAGCGCAAGGATTGCTGACCCACTCCTGTACAGCGTCCCTGGAATTATGTGCTTTGCTACTGGAACTAAATGCCGGCGACGAAGTCATCATGCCCTCTTTCACCTTCCCTTCCACCGCCAATGCGGTCGCCTTGCGTAGGGCGGTTCCAGTTTTTGTGGATATTCGCCAGGATACGCTGAACATTGATGAAACCCGGATTGAAGCGGCTATTACCCCCCGCACCCGTGCAATTATTGTGGTGCATTACGCCGGAGTATGCTGTGAAATGGATACCATTAATCACTTAGCGCAACATTATAAGCTGCGTGTCATTGAAGACGCAGCCCAAGCGTATCTCTCTCGCTATCATGGCCGCCCTGCCGGATTTTTAGGTGATATGTCCGCCTTTTCCTTCCACGAAACCAAAAATTTAAGCTGCGGTGAAGGCGGTGCCTTTTTCTGTAAATCCAGCGAAGATTTCCGACGTGCAGAAATTCTTTGTGAAAAAGGCACCAACCGACATGAATTTCTACGAGGTGAAGTGGATCGTTATACATGGCGTGATATCGGATCAACATTTCTGCTCAGCGATATTCATGCAGCTGTTCTTGATGCACAGATACAGCAAGCGAACGCCATTACCCAACGACGTCTGCAACTGTGGCAATGCTACCATCAAGCGCTTGCCCCCCTTGAATTTCAGGGGCTGATACGACGCCCCATCATTCCTCCTCATGTTGAGAGTAATGGCCACATTTATTATCTGATCCTTAATTCCAGTGAACTCAGGGATCGGTTAATGCAGGAACTGCGTAATCACCACATCAACTGTCCCTTTCATTTTATCCCCTTACATTCAGCACCGGCCGGAATACGCCATACCCGCACCGCCGGCGCACTGCCACAAACGGAAGATTTACCTTACCGCCTGTTGCGTTTACCATTACATCAGCAATTGCTGGAAAACGACATCCAGCGGGTCACCGATACAATCACCGCCTGCCTGAGTCACTGGGCCTCTTGACCCTTAAACATCCCAACGGGATTTCCTGAGGCCGAGGGAACGTTCAACTCGGCGTATCCATCCACCCCTGCGTTTGCCAGCACTTTCCTTAAAACCCGAAAAATATCAGCCCAAGAGGTTAATTCCCGTCGATCTCGTTTAATAACGGCGCTTCAGCCTCGAACGAGTGAATTACATGTAAGAATATGCAATAAATCAACAACATGATCCACCACCCACACTGAAAGAATCCGGCAATAAACCCGCTATCCGCCGCTGATGCATCGTCAGATACGCCTGTTCAATGGCCCGGGTCGTCGGTTCGGTCGCAAACAGGCGTTGCCGGACTGCGTTTGACTGCAACTGCGCACGTATCCCCTGTAATCGGGCCTGATCGTTGTACAACGCCGTGGCCACGGCCACATAGTCTTCCAGCGAACCGACGATCAGTTCCGTCAACCCCGCCCGGTGCAACAGGCTGGTCGACATACGCCCGGCGAAGGTATCTCCGGTGCAGGTCAGCACCGGCACTCCGGCCCAGAGTGCATCGCTACTGCTGGTGCCGCCATTAAAGGGCAACGTATCCAGCACCAGATCCGCCACTGCCAGTCGCCCCAGATGTCGGGCATAGGGTTGTCGGGTAGCAAAATGCAGCCGTTGCGCCTCCACGCCTGCCGCTGTCGCCTCCTGGCGCAAGTGGGCAACCACCTCCCCGGATTCACCGAGCAAGGCCAGTACCGCTTCCGGACAGGCTCGCAGCACCGCCATCCAGACAGCAAACAGCAGTGGATTAAGTTTGTAGGTGCCATTAAAACAGCAAAAGACAAAGGCCGCTTCCGGCCAGCCCAGTTCAGCCCGCCGCAGCGGCACCGGTGCCTCCCGCTGCTCGTCGTTCACCTGAAAACAACCCGGTAAATACACCACTTTTTCCCGGTAATACTGCCGATGCGCCGGAGGAATCACGATGGCATCCGCCAGAATATAATCGTAATAAGCTGCCCCCATGCCACCGGGAAAACCCAGATAATGCACCTGCACCGGGGCCAGTCCCAGTGCAAATAACCGGGTACGCGCCCCCTGGGTATGCCCGTTCAGATCCACGGCAATATCCAGATCATGCTCCCGGGCCAGGGCCACAATCGCCGCATCCTCCCAGGTACTCAGATCCACAAAATGCTCAGCCTGCGCCTGCAAACGCTGCAACAACGGATCTTCACGGCGGTGCTGCAGGGAATACAGGAATATTTCAAACCGCTGTCGATCGTGACGTTCAAATAATCCAGCCATCAGAAATGAAACCGCATGTTGCCCAAAATCTGAGGATACATACGCTACCCGCAACCGCCCGGGACGCCGAACATGGTATCCTTTACTCCGGCAATCAGGCACCCGGTCATCCATATAAATCTGTGCCGCCCGATTTTGCTGCTGCACATTGGCGGGCAGTGCCAGCAAGGTTAACAGCGGTGTCATTTTTTTACCCGCATCAATCCCTGCCAGCACCTCCTGCACCTGCGGAAAATAGTCCGACCAGTTCGCCGTGAAAATGGCGGTTAATACCAGGGTTCCCAATACATAATCGGCATCAGGCTGTTTCCTTAACACGTTCACCAGCAATTGCCGTGCCTGTTGCCACTGTCGCCGTTCTATCCAGATATTGGCACTGTTTAACTGACTCCATAAATACTCTGGATCAGCCTCAGTTGCCTGCTGCATCACCTGCGTATAATCCACCAGCGCCCGCTCATCATCCTTCAGTTTCTGGTAAATCAAGCCACGGTTGTAGCGAATAGCGAAACGTTGTGGCTCAATGACCAGTGCCTTGTCCATACAGGTTAACGCCTGCTCCAGGCGGTGCATTCTGGAAAAAGCATTAGCCTGGTTATTCAAGGCTTCGACATTGGCCGGATAGCAACGCAGCGCCTCCTCCCAACAGGCCAGTGCCTGATCTTCCTTGTGATGCCGATCGTAAAACAGCCCCAAGGCATTCATCGCCTGAGAATAATGCACCTGCTGCGCCTGCAACCCCGCTAACAACAGCAAGGCCTCCTCATGCCGTTCAAACTCCAGCAACAAAATGATCAGATTCAAACGTACCGTTGGCAATTGATCTGATAATGCGAATACTTGCTGAAAACACTGCAGGGCCAATGCCCGGTCTTGACATTGCAACGCCGCCTCTGCCTGATTCCAACGTTCAGTCACCTGCTGGCGTAACGCCAGAACTGCCTGCGTCGGCACCTCCGTTTCAGCGTGGGCGTTTTCTGGAATCAGCGGCGTTGACCGGGAGGTAGGATGCCGTGGTTTTTTTCCTCGCCTCATCCTTTCCCCCCTGGCTCAGTACAGCAATGCCCCGATGCAAAAACCTGAAAGGACTCAGGCCATACCCCCGCTGTCCGCCGCTGATGCATCGTCAGATACGCCTGTTCAATGGCCCGGGTCGTCGGTTCGGTCGCAAACAGGCGTTGCCGGACTGCGTTTGACTGCAACTGCGCACGTATCCCCTGTAATCGGGCCTGATCGTTATACAACGCCGTCGCCACGGCCACATAGGCTTCCAGCGAACCGACGATCAGTTCCGTCAACCCCGCCCGGTGCAACAGGCTGGTCGACATACGCCCGGCGAAGGTATCTCCGGTGCAGGTC
>JAJXWR010000111.1 GCA_021781515.1 Pseudomonadota bacterium | reverse complement strand
CAAAGCAGCGTAGAGTTGTGCCATGTCGAGTGTCAAAGGCATTGTTGTACGGGTGCTTGAACTGGGAAACCAGCGAGTTGCAAAGTAGCGTGATAACTCATAGCGGCTGGCGTCGGCTTCGCTTGGGCGTTTGTAGCTTGCCAATACCTGCGTTTGTGCCTGATCGCCCTGGCCTCGGGTCAGTTCGAAGAGGATGGGGAACTGTACTGCACTGTCAATGCAGCGTAGTACATCTTCGTGCAGATCGGTGGATTTGAGTTGGATGCTGAAAATCTGAATCTCTGGCACATCGGGCCTTGCAGGCAGGTTAATAGTTTCCGGAGCGAGTTTATATTGCCAGACAATCTGTTCCACTTGTTTGACGAACAGGTTTTTCAGTCGGGCATTGGCATCGCTGTGTAGGTAAATCTTGTTTTTAGGCACAACACGTCCGAAGGCGGATTGTTTAGGGTAGGCGATCAGTGCTGTGTGTTGTGTGGTCGTGTTTTGGATCATCCAGCCTCCTTAATCACCAGGAAACTGATCAGTTCGAAGTCGTCCAGTCCGGAGATAGTGTCGGTTAGTGCTGTGGTTTTTCCGCCCGTGAACAGGCTGTCTAAATCCTTCTCTTCTTTGACGTTGATCATTGAGTGTATGGCGCTGTTTAGTCGCTCAGAGTATACCTGCATGTTGCGGCCGTTCGCCGTTTCCTCATTGAAGCGCTGACAAACTTCTGGAATGGGTTTGTCTTGTCCCTTACAGCTGTTACGCACCAGATCAAGCAGTCGCTTGACTTCGGTGTAGTCGTGGATGACCTCTCCCTTGTGATCGATGTAGAGGAGGTAGTACGGGTGCAGTCGGTTGTGCTGTGGCAAGTGGGCAGGTGGATTGATGCCGGTGTTTCGATTGCGTAGCGTGAAGATGACGCCGGGCCGCAGGCCGAGAGCAGGGTTGGCGGAAACGACGGCATGCAGACCATTGGGCGTGTTGTGGAGTTCACCATGGCTCTTGACGTAGTTTAACAAGTCCATGCGGAAGTCGTTAAGGCCGAGGTCGGTGATGGATACGCCGGTTTTCAGATCTTCCAGTTCGATGACTTCTTCTTGCAGACGACGCAGCTGTTCCTTGCGGTAGGACACGTCATTGGCCTGGGCGGATAGCACGTTGTCGTCGCCGGTGGCCGTGACGTCGGCAATCATCATCCGGCTTTCGACACGTTCTTTGAGGTTGATGTACTCGTCGAGTGAAATGTCGGGCCAGTAGTTTACCAACTGAATGCTGCTGTTAATGGAGCCGATGCGGTCAATCCGCCCAAAACGCTGAATGATCCGCACGGGATTCCAGTGGATATCATAGTTGATGAGGTAGTCGCAGTCTTGCAGGTTCTGTCCCTCGGAGATGCAGTCTGTGCCGATCAACAGGTCGATCTCAGCCGGTTCGTTAGGCAGAATGACGGTCTTCTCTTTGGCACGGGGCGAGAACAGGGTGAGCAATTCCTGGAAGTCGTAGGTTGTGGCCACTGTTGATCTGGGTGCATCCTTGCCCGTAATTTTTGCTGTATGCAGGTGATGGCTATCCAGAAACTGGCGAGACAGATTGGCGTACAGATAGTCTGCTGTGTCGGCAAACGCAGTGAAAATCAGTACCTTCCTGTTTCCGGGGTTGATCGGGTGGGCGATTTTTTCCAGCACATGTGCCTTGAGATGTTGGAGCTTGGTATCTTCCTCTGGGGTAATTTTGTTCATTGAGTTCAGCAGCGCCTCAATAACGTCCAGATCAGACTTCAGTTCATGTTCCCAGGAGGGTAAGTCCATGTCGGCAAGACTTACCTTGATTTTGCTGCCGATTTCGCTGTCTTCTGCAAAGGCACCTGGCAGGTCGTCCTCTTCAGCCTCCAGCAGTTCAAGTGTGTCGGTCAGGTCGCTTACGTTTGTAGCGCTGCCGGTCTGGTTGAAGCGGGTAATTTTGTCCAGGGTCGTCTGATGGTTGTTATGCAGGGATTGCAGTGTAAGGCGGAACGAGGCCACCGAGCTTTCCAGACGTTTGAGAAGATTGACCGTCATCAATGCCTGCAAGCTTTTTTCACGGTCTGCCTGGCGCAACGTGCCTTTACTTCCCACTTTGGTGTCGTAGAGATCCTCGTATTTTTTCCGTCGGCTGGGCAGAATGTAGCTGACTGGGGCGTAGACAGCGAGTTTCAGCAGGGACAGTTGGTCGAAAATTTCGTTAAAGCCCATTACGTCCGTTTGCCCGGTCAAAGGGCAATGGAATGACAGGGGGTTTCGGCGTTTGGGGAATTGACCAATGTCTTTGGTGTCGTAAAAGGTCTGGATGTGTTTGCGTGAGCGGGCGATGGTTACGCTATCCAGTAATTCGAAAAAATCAAAGTCCAGGGTGTCAAGAATCGCACGGGCGGTGCGTTGAGTCGGTGGCAGTTTAGCCCAGACGTTAAAGATTTTTTGGGCGTTGCGAAAAACTTCTTCGACCGATTTGCTAGTCCGCAGTTTTTTGCTGAGATTCTCTGAGTTTCCTTCGTAGGCCAGTGCCAGTTGATTACGCAGATCATTGAAGCGGTTATTCACTGGGGTGGCGGAAAGCATCAGTACTCTGGTTTTTACACCCTCACGAATAACCTTGTTCATTAGTTTCTGGTAACGGGTTTCCTTGTCTTTGTAAGCATCGTTATTTCTGAAATTGTGTGATTCATCGATGACGACAAGATCGTAGTTACCCCAATTGATGCGGTTCAGCGGTGTGCCGAACGACTCTCCACTGCTGCGACTTAGGTCGGTGTGACAGAGAACGTCGTAGTTAAACCGGTCGCGGGCGAAGAGATTGGTCTTGAGGTTGCGGTTGTAGTTAAGCCAGTTGTCAGCCAATTTCTTGGGACACAGCACCAGCACCGAGCGGTTACGCAACTCGTAGTATTTGATCACCGCCAGTGCCGTGAAAGTCTTGCCCAGACCGACGCTATCGGCAAGGATACAGCCGCTGTAAGTTTCCAGTTTATTGATGATCCCGGTGGCGGCATCTTTCTGGAAATTAAAGAGTTTGTTCCAGATCAATGTGTCCTGGTATCCGGTACGGTCGTTAGGCAAGTCATCTTCATTCACGTCGTCGAGGAACTCGTTGAAGATGTTGTAAAGCATCAGAAAATAGAGGCTCTCTGGCGAATTTTCCTGGTAGACTGCGGCGATGTGTTCACAAATCTGTGCAGTGACGTCTTCCAGTTTTGCGGGATCGTTCCAGATCTGGTCGAACAGGCTCAGGTAGGTGGCCGTAAAAGACGCCTCGTCCATTTTGTTGACGAGGTTGGAAACGGCATTGCCTTGCTGATACCCGAGATCGACGGCGGTAAAACCATGCAATGGCAGATAAGCAATATCGCTACCGGTTGACTGCACGCAGGCAAATGACTGCATCGGCGCTTTGTTGCGGTTGCTTTTGAATGTGGCTTTGCGGCGCAACCAGTCAGCGCATTCCTTGGCAATGGCGCGTTGAGTGAGTTTATTACGCAGCTGGATTTCAAACTCACTGCCATAGAGGCTACGTTCGCGGTCAATCCGGGAAATTTGAAACTCCCGGCGTTCTCGGCGAATCTTGTCAGTGACTTCATCAGCGACAAAGGCCGGGGCTGTGAATATGAAGCGCAGTTCTTCAATCTTTCCCAGTTCGACCTTAAGCGCTTCGAATGCATACATCGAAAAGCAGGATGCCGCCACCTTCAGTCGGGCTCCCGGCTTGAGCGCTTTCTTCAGATCATCGCCGAGAAGGAGGTTGATGTTATCAATAATTTCCATCAACACCCATCCAGCTTCTTTATGTTGCTAATGCTCGCCGCAATCCATTGCTCCAGATCCGAACGTCGGAAGCGCCACGTGCCTCCCAACTTGAACGCAGGAATCTCTCCACAGGCGGCCAGACGATAGACCGTCCGTTTCCCGGCTTTCAGGTACACAGCGACTTCGTCGAGAGTCAGGATTTCATTTTCCAAATCTGCCATGGTGGTGTCTTTGCATATAATGTTGTTTACTTGCCAAGTCTATCAAAGTATCTCATACAGTGGCGTTATCCGCCAGCCGTGGTCGATTCCATGCATGTTTAGCACACTCGCTGTGTTTTTCCTCATTTTGTCCCGGATATTCTCTGTATAGACCAGAGGTGGACATGGGCCACAGCACCATAGAAAATACCTGAGACTTTAGCCGCAGAATAATCATATTGGGCACAAAGTAAGGAAAAAAACTGAGGCTATAGAACCGGGTAGACGATGTACCTGTCTGATTCCGGGATAACTTCTACCAACTTTAGCTTGCGCTAGTGCATAATTTCGCTATTCTTGATGTAACAATGGTTGATGGAAAGTTTTATGCTACATCGTTGGCGGCAATGGGCGCAGCTTTGGAATGATATAAAAAGGCCTCAAGGTTCACCTCCGGCAATTGTTAATTTTTCTGCAGAGAAACAGCTTAGCCCTCAACGGGTTTCCGGGCCTTTGACTACGAAAGTTCAGGTGGTGGATTTGCAGCATGAGACGGCTGATACGCTCAGTGTAGTGTTGAAACGCTTGGACGGCTTGCCTTTTCAGTTTTTACCAGGGATGTTTGTTACCTTGCTGTTGCCGATGGAAGGGCAGATTGTGCCACGGGCATATTCAATTGCCTCGGCGGTACAAGCGCCTGAAACGATTGTTATTACCGTCAAACGCACTCCGGATGGATGGGCATCGGCATGGCTGCATGAACATCTGCAGACGGGTATGGAGTTGACGCTGCGTGGTCCGGACGGGCATTTTATCTTGCGTCCTGACTCGCAACGTTCGAGGCAGATTATCATGATAGCGGGTGGAAGTGGGATTACTCCGATCCTGTCCATGCTGCTCAGTTGTTTACCTGTAGAAGAATCGACTGTTTTTCATTTGGTGTATGCCAGCCGTGATCCGGAATCTATCATTTTCCGGGAGCGTCTGCAGGCACTGACTGAAGAATTTCCTGAGAAGCTGGAAATTACCTGGGTGGTTGAATCGGCAACTGCAGACTGGCAGGGAGAAACCGGTCGGTTGAGTAATGCGATGTTGCAACGGGTGTTGACTGATCGGGATTTTGCACACAGTAGCGCCTATCTGTGCGGCCCGGAACCACTGATGCTGTTGGGGCGGGATTTTCTGCTGGCCAGTGGAGTGCCGGCGCAAGCAGTCATGCAGGAGCAGTTTAGCCGACCTAAATCCCCGGAAGCGCAAGAATTTAGCGCTCAGGCGTTGACCATTGAAATAGGGCCACAGGTGTGGAAAGGGGAGACAGAAAAAGCGGAGACCTTGCTGGAAAGTGGGTTGCGTCTGGGTGTCCCCATGCCCTATTCATGTACGCTGGGTGGGTGTGGCCGGTGTCGAATTCAGGTGCTTGAAGGGCAGGTTTATATGCCGGAACCCAACGGCTTGATGGAGGATGAAAAAATTCAGGGGTATGCGCTGGCCTGTCAGGCGCATCCGTGCTCGGCGGTAAAAATTCGTGTGGCTCCTCCGGCGTTGGGGTCTTGATTACTTAGTCCAGGTTGCTGGTTTTATGATGACATTGGGGGATTGAATGTTACAGGTTGTAGAGCAAATGCGTCATCACTTGCCACTTAAAGTTCAGGAACGTCTGGACAGATGGATGGAAACCGCCGGCATTTTCACAGGAATGCAAAACCCGAAAGTTTTGGGATCAATGGCTTCATCGGCGGTACGTGGTCTGGTGTTACGTTCAGGAAAACATCAGCATCAAACCCTCATGCCCTGTAGTCATGAGGCGTTGTTTAACTGGGATTATGGGCATGATCACCCGGAAATGTTGCGATTGTACGAACGGGCTAAAGAAGCACAGTGGAATGGCAGCAATCTGCCCTGGCAAACGTCGGTGGATCCTTTAAATCCTGAACGGATTCTGGTGCCCTTGGATCTGCTGGATCTGGACTATGCCCGGGGCTTGGGTATTATTCTTAAAGGTGATGAGCCGATGCGAATGGTGCATTCCATGGCTTCCTGGCTATTGTCGCAATTTCTGCACGGAGAGCAGGGTGCGTTAATGGCTTCGGCGCAAGTCACTGAAGCGGTTCCCTTCATGGATGGTAAATATTATGGCGCTACGCAAGTCATGGATGAAGCCCGGCATGTCGAAGTTTTTTACCGTTATTTGCGGGAGAAAGCCGGGAAAATGTATCAGATCAATGACAATCTGTTTGTCATTATTGATGCGCTGATCAGTGATTCGCGTTGGGACATCAAGTTCTTGGGAATGCAGATCATGGTCGAAGGATTGGCATTGGGGGCGTTTGGATTTATGTATCAGTCCACGCAGGAGCCACTGTTGAAGGAATTGTTAAAGTACGTCATTCAGGACGAAGCCAGGCATGTGCATTATGGCGTTCTGGCGTTACAACATCATGTTCACAACGAATTATCGGAAGCGGAACGGGCGGAACGGGAAGACTGGGCTTTTGAGGTCGCCTTACTCATGCGTAATCGCTTTTTGGCGTACGAGGTCTATGAAGAATGGTTTGCCGGTACCCGGGTCACCCGGGCCAACTGGCGAGATCTGGTCACTCGTTCTCCCGGCATGCACCGCTTTCGTAAAATCATGTTTACCCGGCTGGTGCCAAATCTGCGAGAAATTGGTCTTTTATCGGAAAGAATTCGACCGGCTTATGTTCAGGCGGGTTTGGGACTGTTTTTTAACGGTAAATCAGCGACCGAGCTCAGTGGCGAGCAAATGTTGCGTGAGCTTGATCAACAGGCCATCTGAAATTCAGGTGGCCTTATAGAGTAATTAAACCGGTGGCCGCTGGCAAAATAAGGGAATGTAAGTGGCTATGCGGTTTTTTTGTGTACATCAATTCAATAGTTGTTGTATAATTGATCTATGGAAAAAGAGACTGCTACTCGCATTTTTGCATCGTTATCTTCCGGCATTCGCCTGGATGTGTATCGTTTGCTTATCAAAGCAGGACCATCAGGAATGGTCGCTGGTGAAATCGCCGCATCGCTTGATATGCCATCGACCAATCTTTCCTTTCATTTAAAGGAACTGACGCAAAACGGCTTGTTGTATGTGGTACAGGAAGGTCGCTTTCATCGGTATCGGCCGCATTTGCCTCTGATGCTGGAACTGATTGCTTACCTCACTGAAGCCTGTTGTGAAGGGCATCCGGAACGTTGTATCCACATCGTTAGTGGTGTGGGTGAGGCGCAGACAAGGGAGGATAAATGAATATACTTTTTCTTTGCACAGGTAATTCTTGTCGTTCTATTTTTGCAGAAGCCTTGTTGAATCACCTAGCCCCGCAAGGGTGGCGGGCGATGAGTGCGGGCAGCCATCCCACCGGAAAGATTCATCCGCTGACGTTAGCGCTGTTAGCCAAAGAAGGCATTGCCACTGATGGTTATTTCAGTAAATCCTGGGAGCAACTGCCCGCTGTCCCTGATATTGTAATTACGGTATGCGCAGAGGCGGCGGGTGAATTTTGTCCGGCCTATCCTGGACCGGTGTTGCGTGCCCACTGGGGCGTGGAAGATCCGGCGCAGGCACGGGGAACTACCGCTGAAATTGAAGCCGTGTTCGTGACTGTCTATCAAAAACTCAGACGACGTATGGAAGCTTTTCTGGCTTTGCCGCTTGCTGAATTACAACATGATCGTGTCAGACTGGCAGCTGCCTTGAATTCTCCTGAAATTCTGGGTGAATGAATAGTGGTTCAGTTGTGCATTGATGGGGATTAAAATGGAGGTTGGTTTGGAAGTTTCTGGTGTAGAAATCAAGAATACAGCCTTGGTTTCTTCGATGAGCCGTTTTGAACGATACCTGAGTATATGGGTATTGCTATGTATCGTTATTGGCATTGGGTTGGGACAATGCTTCCCGGCACCGTTTCAATGGATTGGCCGAGTTGAACTGGCAAAGGTCAATTTGCCGGTCGGGGTGTTGATCTGGATCATGATTATCCCGATGCTGGTTAAAGTGGATTTCAGTGCCATGCATGAAGTTCGCCAGCATGTCCGGGGTATCATGGTGACGTTGCTGGTTAACTGGCTGGTCAAGCCATTTTCCATGGCATTTCTTGCCTGGCTTTTTATCCGCTACTGGTTTGCGCCCCTGTTACCTGCCGATCAACTGGACAGTTATGTGGCCGGTTTGATTCTACTGGCCGCAGCACCTTGTACCGCCATGGTGTTTGTATGGAGTCGTTTGAGTCATGGCGATGCGTTGTTTACGCTGACCCAAGTGGCATTAAATGACAGTATCATGGTGGTTGCCTTTGCTCCACTGACGGGCCTGTTGTTGGGTATTGCTGCCATCCATGTCCCTTGGGATACCTTGGTGATTTCTGTGCTGCTGTATATTCTGATTCCTGTCGTTCTGGCACAATTCTGGCGTAGACGACTGCTGCATAAAGGGCCGGCGGTTTTTTCAGCGGCGATGAAGGAGGAGATATCCGTGCGGGCGGCGGCGATGCTGGCCTGCTGGCCGTTGACGGTGGCCTGCTGCTGCACGTTCTCAATGGTGGCGACGATCTCGCCCTTTTT
>JAJXWR010000015.1 GCA_021781515.1 Pseudomonadota bacterium | reverse complement strand
CTGGCTCGGCCGTCAGCTCTGGCTCGGCCGTCAGCTCTGGCTCGGCCGTCAGCTCTGGCTCGGCCGTCAGCTCTGGCTCGGCCGTCAGCTCTGGCTCGGCCGTCAGCTCTGGCTCGGCAGCCTTAGCCACATCCAGTGTCGTCAATGCTTCACCCCGGATAATGGCTGCCGCTGTACGCATCAACGCACTGGTATCCATACGGGGGCTGACCTTGTTCTGAAAATCTTCAACCAGGCCAGGAATTACGGACAGCACTTCACTGATCAGATTAACCAGCGGCGCTCCGGGGATAATGGATTTATCCATCACCCGATTTAACATATTTTCTACAGACCAGGCCAATTCGCCAACCACCTTGGCACCTACCAGGCGTCCTGAGCCTTTAAGTGTGTGGAACCCGCGTCTAAATTCTTTAAGGGACTCAATGTCGTCAAATCGAGAGGCCCAGCGAGGAAAATATTCATGGATAGCTTCCATGACTTCTTCAGCTTCTTCAACGAAGATCTCACGGATTTCTTCGTCAGCACTGAAATCATCAGCAGGCATATCCTGTAATATTGGTACAACAGGTTTGGGTGTCGTAGTCATGATTAGTGATGGGGGTGCTTTAATCGAGGTTGAAATTACTGGTTCGACCGTCACCAATGATTCCACAGGCGTACTGATGCCTGTGGCTGTGGCAACTTCTGAGCCATCCGTTACTATTTTCTGAACAGATTCTTCCGCACTGCCTTGCGCAGTGGATGTAACTGGTATTTCTGCTGATACTGGTTCCACCCCAGTCAGTGAATATTCCTGAGCCTCATTGCGCTGTGGATCCTGAGATTCCGCTGCCTGACCTGCCGCTGCACTGGCTGTCTCACGGACGTCCATAGACGATTGTTCCTGTGATAATAGTTCCTGCGGCGGAAGACTCATATGCAGTGCCTCATGGGTGGCTGAAGGCAGATCTGTTTCTGTTTCCAGTGATTCAATGCCAGTGGCATCAACACTAGCTGTCAATGCAGGCGAATCAACGGTTGATTCAACGTCCACGGACAAGGTTTCTGCCGCGGGTTGCGCTATCAGTGCCGGCGTACCGCTTCTCTGATTTAATCCACTGAAAGCACTCTCTGTGAACCGCGGCGCAGACTCTTCCAATAAAGCCAAAGAGCGCTCTGCCAGTTCCAGTGGTGCCAAGTGCGTGGTTTTATTATCATGCACCAGATGTTCAAGATAATATTCGACCCCGGATATCACATCAGCGAGTGTATCCATTTCCGACCATTCCGGGCGGCGGCTTCCGGCACGTAACAAGCGATCCCGTACATGCCGAGCCAAGGCACCCAACAAGCGGGCGGGCCTATGGAATCCTAATATGTCCAGACCACCCCGAACGCTATCGAGAGAAGCTGGCAGTGATTCAATATGCTGAGAATCCCACTGCGAACTGATATAAGTGACCACCGCATCTTTGGCCTGTTCCAGTGCGCCGCGTGATTCCCGTAAAACCGCCTGTTCAGCCTCAATCACATCGGTATTGGACAGGGTGAAATCTGTGTCCCCGGACACGGTACGGTCCTGCGCCACCCCATGCAAAGAGGCTTCGACAAACAGCAAAGAGCCGGCAATATCCATCAGTCGCCCGTCATCCAATCTGCCTTTGGCGACAATATCATCAATTACCAGAATCTGATCCAGCACAATTTTTCGTTGTTGCCCTAAGCCTACTACACCGATCGTATCGGCAATCTGCTTCAGTGTGGGTGACAAGGCTTCCAGTTCGGTCACGCTCCGGTCAGGAGACCGGACCAGCACATCCAGATTATCTTTGATCCGGGCAATTTCCTCGCACAACGCATCCACCACCGATTTGATGGCTTCCCGATCCGGTCCCGCAAAACGGTTGCGGTCTTCATCAAGTACGGTATCCGGTGGCAGTGAATCACTTAAACGATAACGATTCTTGATCGCATCTACCCGGCGAGTCCCTTCCTTGGCTTTGGCGACGAAATACAATAAGTTTTTCAACAGATCCTGAGGGGGAACAAACGATCCTTCTTCCAGTAACCGACGGATTTGCCGATCTGTTTGCCCAAGCAATGCTTTCATGGTAATGCTGATATCAGCACCTTGCAGATAGATCGTCTCAATGACCGCTGCCACCACTTCCCATAACTGACGTAACCCTTCGCTACCTGAGACCAGCGCCAACCGATCCAGCACCATCAGCATGTGATCGATAGCCTGTGCATTATTTTCCTTGCGCAGCAAATCAACCAAAGAGTACTGATACGCATGCCGCAGTTTTTTCAATACCGCCCGCAGTTCATCACTGATGGGAGGTGCTTCGTTTTCCTGAAATATTGCCGCCATATCTGGCTTGAACAAGGTCATTTCAGTCAGCAATGGTTCATTGCGTGCGGTGCGCAGATCATTGAGCAACGGCATCAGGATCATGGGAACATCGCGACGGGAACTACGCACATGGTCCAGATATGTGGGCAACTGTAAAATAGAGCGCATCAATACTTCCAGTGCGTCGTCCATACGACTCACCTGCTGGCTGATCAATGCCAGGCACAGTGCTTCCATTTCTTCAGAAAGCAACGCTGCCCCGTACAACTCGACCATCTGCAAGATGCCATGCACCTGATGCAGGTACGCCAGACAGAATCGTAAACGGGTCGCATCCGCTGGAGTTTCCACATAAGCTTCCAGTGCCTGACGTGACTGTTTCAAGGTTTCTTCAATTTCGCCCTTGACCCAGTCCAGGGCCATAATCTGATGCTGCTCGCTCATCTTATTCCTCAAAATTCTTGGATTGAATTCACTCGTTCCTTCAAGTGCTCAGCCGACGCCTGAACGCCAGCACCCCGGGATCCCGCACACGTTCCAACTCCGGATGTTGCCAGTCCACCATCTCATTGACACCGAGAATTAAAATCCCTCCAGGGGTTAATTTCTGTACCAGATGGCTGACAATATCCCGTTTACGAAAACGTTTGAAATAGATCAACACGTTTTGACAAAACACCACATCCATATCAAAAAAAGGGGCCTTAGCCAGTTCCATAATATTGACTTGAGCAAAACATACCTTGGCGCGAAGTTCAGGAATAATCTGTAACCGGTCTTTACCACAGGGAAGAAAAAATTTTTTTCGCCAGATTTCCGGAACCTGTTCGGTACGTCGCACCGGGTAGATGGCTTCACGGCCTTTAGCCAGGGTCGGCAGACTGATATCGGTCGCCGTTATTCCCCAGAATATTTCCTGAGCGCGTCCGGAGGCGTCCAGTTGCACCTGCAACTGCATCGCCAGTGAATAGGGTTCTTCTCCGGTAGAACAGCCGACACTCCAGATGTTCAACTGATTGCGCCGATGGTCCCGAATTGAGTCTGCTACAAAACGTCCATAGCAGTCAAATGAAGGCTGATGCCGGAAAAAAGAGGTTTCCTGAACCGTCAGCCGATCCACCAGCACCGACCATTCCGGTTCAGACGCCGCTCCCGCTCCTTGCACCAGACGTTCGTAGTAGGTGTCATAATCATGCAGTCCCAGTTCACGCATGCGCACCCCCAGATTGGTGCACAAAAAGGAGCGTCTGGACTCACCAACGGTCATGCCCACCCGTGTTTCTATCAATGCCTGCCAAAGATGGAATTCTTCATCCGTCATGGGACGCAAACTGCTTAAACTCCAGTGCTCCTTATTCATGGCATCATTGATCAACATTGAGATTACAGCATCAAGCACTTTCTGGTAATTTGAAGCCAGTCACCGACTGCCGCAGTTCATTCGCCATTTCTGCCAGATTACCAATCGACCGGGCAGTGGCAATCGTACCGGCGGTAGTTTGCGACGTAATTTCCTGAATCACGTTCATGGTATTGGAGATATGACCCGCTGATGCCGCCTGTTGCCGTGCGGCGTTGGAAATGTTCTGAATCAAATCCGCCAGACTCCGGGAGACATTTTCAATTTCTTCCAGCGCCACACCGGCATCCTGTGCCAGTCTGGCCCCCAATACCACTTCAGAAGTGGTCTGTTCCATCGAAATGACCGCCTCGTTCGTATCCGTCTGAATGGTCTTGACCAGTTGCTCAATCTGACGGGTCGCTGCGGCCGAACGTTCAGCCAGACGTTGTACTTCATCGGCAACCACCGCAAATCCTCGCCCGGCATCACCAGCCATCGACGCTTGAATGGCTGCATTCAGCGCCAGAATATTCGTCTGATCCGCAATATCATTGATCAGAGAAACGATATCGCCAATTTCCTGGGAAGATTCCCCCAAGCGTTTAATACGCTTAGAAGTTTCCTGAATCTGTTCACGAATATTGTCCATGCCCTGAATCGTACTCTGAACTTTCTCGGTTCCCTTGTGAGCGAAAGCCACGGAGCGTTCCGCCACCACCGCCGATTCAGCGGCGTTGGCCGACACCTGATCAATAGACACCGCCATTTCATTGACCGCCGCCGAAGCCCCGGCGATTTCCTGTGCCTGATGTTCGGAGGCTTCCGCCAGATGCATGGCGGTGGCTTGGGTTTCCTGTGCCGCTGCCGACACCTGCACCGCTGTCTGATTGATCGTAGACACCAAGATACGTAACTGGTCGATAGAGTAGTTGATCGAGTCCGCAATCGCTCCGGTAAAGTCCTCGGTCACTGTCGCCTGTACGGTCAGATCACCATCGGCCAGATCTCCCAGTTCATCAAGAAGCCGAAGAATAGCCGTCTGGTTGCGCTGATTTTCCTGTTCTCCCTGTTCTGCCCGCCGACGCTCCTGTTCCCTGCCTTCTGCTTCACGTAAACGTGCCTGCCGGGCGCGTTCCCCATAAAGCAGCGCTCCACAGGTCGCCGTCAGGATAAACGAGATAATCGCCAGAAAGTAATAAAATGTATTGGAGGCATCCTCACCCACTCGTTTGGCCACCGTGGTGGAAGATTCCAGCAATTCACGCGAGTCATTGAAAATCGACGCAGACGCCTGCCGTACCTGAAAGACTTCCGGTGAGGTTTCCAGAATCTGATTCGCTGACTTATTCACCGACTCATCAAAAATCTTGCTGATTTCATTGATTGAATCCAGAGCATCGGGATTGGTAACTTTCTCGATACCGAGAATCGGATCGCCATTTTTCAGTCCTTTCAATACCCGACCAAAACGCGAGGCATCACGGCCGAAACTGTCCGCCGCAATCACCGCATTATCCCCGCCGTCCAGCATTTCCCGTACCGAACGTAAAATCCGTTCCGCCAGTACCGACTGCTGCTTGGCAATAACTACCTGCGACGCACTGGCTCCGGTTTTCAGCATTCCATCAACCACAGTGTCGAGTTCCGCCTGCACATCGGGAACCGCATCAGAAAGCGTGCCAGCCAATTGGTACAACGAACTGACCGCATCTTCGCCCTGCAACACAATATCGGCATTTTCAGATACTTTCTTCCATACCTTTCCCACATCTTTCATGTCCTTGAGCTCTGGATTGCGGTATTTCTGCAATTCCTTCCATCGCACCTGAAAGTCACTTTTAGCTTCTTCCAGCAAGGCAAAGGCTTCGTCATTTCCGGTAGACGCTTCAGAAGAATCTTTAGCAATTTTTTGCGACAGTACCCGTAATTCAGCGGCATGCAGAATCGCCATCCGCGAATGGTCAGAACGTACAAAAATGGCCACCACCGAGATCGTCAGAATCACCGCACATACGGCAATAGCGGTCACCAAAAAGCCCATGGAGCGACTTTCCTGGGTCAACGAACGGATTCCCTCGTAGTTCTCCTTGGAAAACAGTCGACGAATCACACTGATATCCAAAGATTTTATTCTGTTCTGAATATCTTCAAAATTCATAGCTCCGGTCTCCCGCCACCCTGTTCAAACCCAGAAATATCAGCACAACGTTCCATTCTTCTTTCCCTCACGCTCAAGCTACCGATGCCTGTACGAATCGGGGTTCCTGAATCAACCGACTCATATTAAACACATTCCAGTAGTGACCTTCCTTCCAGAAAGCCCCTTCAAGATACGGCCGAACCGATTCAGGAACCCGGTCAACCGGCTCTGCCGCATAGTTCTTTACAGGAAAATGCTGCACTCCCTGTACTTCATCGACCACCATCCCGGAGAAGACCTCATACATGTCTACCACGAGAATACGCCGATGCGATTCAGCAATCTTTGATTCCATCTCGAAAAAAACCGGAAGATCCATGATTGGCAGCAGACGTCCACGCACATTGGATACGCCGCGCATCCAGGGCTGCACCCCGGGAACCACGGTATATCGCGGAATTGACAAGACTTCTACCACTTCTCCCATCCGTGCCAGAAAGTTCAAGCCCATCAACCGGAACGAAACCCCACTCCACACCTCATCAGTCTGACCTTGATCCTTGCCCGTTGCCGTGGCATGCCGGGATCGTTCCGCATATTCGAGTAACTTCAAAAAACCTCTGGCGGCCATTATTTTCGGCTCCCGAACTATTTAACTGGCAGATACTGTTTAATGGTTCGCATCAACACCGCTTCTTCGACCGGTTTGGTCAAATAATCCTTGGCACCCTGTCTTCTGCCCCAGACCCGATCCGTTTCCTGATCTTTGGTGGTCACAATGATAATCGGGATATGCGCCGTGTCCTCTCCTTTACACAACTGTCGGGTCGCCTGAAAACCATTCAAACCCGGCATCACCACATCCATCAGCACCAAATCCGGTTTTTCCGCTCTGGCCGTTGCCACTCCTTCTGCCCCATTGACCGCTTCCAATACCTGATGACCATGCCGTTCAAGAATTTCCCTGAAGCGATAGGTCTCCGTCGGGGAATCATCCACCACTAAAATCCGCGCCATAACTACCTCAATATCAATTATTCAGGCCAATTCCGGTCCCGGCAGAACGCTTAGCCCCGAGCCACATGCTGTTTAATGGCACCTAACAGTTCTTCCCGACTGAACGGTTTGGTCAGGTACTCATCCGAACCGACAATCCGGCCTTTGGCCTTGTCAAACAATCCGTCTTTGCTGGATAACATAATGACAGGCGTCGCTTTGTAGGCACTGTTATTCTTGATCAGGGCACAAGTTTGATAGCCATCCAGCCTGGGCATCATGATGTCTACAAAAATAATATCAGGATGCGAGTCAGCAATTTTGGCCAATGCATCGAATCCGTCTGTTGCCGTAATCACGGTACAACCTGCTTTCTGCAACAGGGTCTCAGCCGTTCGGCGAATCGTCTTCGAATCATCAATGACCATCACCTTCAGCCCTTCAAAATTTTCTTCCATTTCAGAATAGCCTTCTCATGCCTCAGTTGAACGTCCCAATTTCGGACATTGTCTGTATTCATCACCAACGGTCTGTGCCAAAAACCAGAAAAACCTGAGAATGGTTTAGCACACATTCTGTAATCCTGCCATGCAGCATCCCGTAAAGCGCAAGAATGCCCCAGATTTTTTCCATCAGGAAAGACCGTGGCTTTCCTTAGGTTGATTTTTCCAGAATAGCCAGTATTTTCCAATAGGTGCCATTAAATTCAATAGATGCGTCGAATATCTCCAATCCGCCTGAGGTATTTCACACTTTGACAGCAGCGCAAAGCCAAAAAACACCCCCGGGGAAACGGCACCTGGGACCTTGAATCCGCGTGATGCCGGTGCCCTAATCCTTATGCGAGTTTTTTTGCCAACCGCCCTGCCTTTCGGCTAGAATCACCCCTGTTCAACTGCTTCAGTTACCTAAGAGACCCCCATGGATCATCTACCTGATTTTCTTTCGCACCATTGGCTACTTGCTGGATGCATGGCGGTACTGATCCTGCTCTGGTTCGTCCTGGAACGACTGGGCCGGGGTACAGTGTTCAGCCCCCAGGCATTGACGCAACTGGTGAACCACGCTGAAGGTGTCATTATTGATATCCGTAATGCCCAGGATTTTTCCAAAGGACATATCGCCCAGTCCATCAATATTCCCTTTAGCGACCTGGCAGGTCGGCTGACCCAACTGGCACGTTATGGCCATCGCCCCATGATCGTCGTGTGTCAGACAGGAGCCACTGCCAGTAGCGCCACACAAATGCTGAAGCAGGCGGGCCATGCGCAGGTGGGAAAACTTGATGGCGGCATTCAGCGCTGGCGCCAAGACGGCCTGCCACTGATTCAAGACTAGCATGACCGGATTAGCGAGCCATTAACACCATGAAATCCATTACTATTTATACGACCCCAGTCTGCCCTTACTGTGTTCGGGCTAAATCATTGTTGCAACGCCACGGCCTTCCCTATCAGGAAATTGATGTGGCGGGTGATCCCGAAAAACGGGCATGGCTTATTCAGGTGACCGGTCGTCGCACCGTACCGCAGATTTTTATTGGCGACCACCTCATCGGGGGCTGTGATGATCTGCATGCGGCGGACAAAAGTGGTGAACTGCGGCGTCTGTTGCAGGAAAATTCCGCTGAACCTTGCTAAAGATCTGCTAAGCTAAGGCGTTTTGTTTTTTTAGTACCGTTTTTTGGTGCCTTTTTTTGGTGCGATTGTTTTCCCAGAACCAGTCAACAATTACTAATCAGCAACCATTACTCAGGAAAAATTTATGTCTGATACTCCGGATTCCAGCCAGCCCCAGTTTGTTCTCCAACGTATTTACCTCAAGGATGCTTCATTTGAGGTTCCAGGAGCACCACAGGTATTCCTGCACCCCTGGCAGCCTGAAATCAGTTTACAGATGGGTACGGAAGTGCAGCCCATGGACAATGGCCATTATGAAGTCGTGCTGTCCCTGACAGTGACCGCCAAAAACAATGACAGCACCGCCTTTCTGGTGGAGTTGAAACAGGCGGGGATATTTCTGATTACCAATGTTCCCGAACAGAACCTGACCGGACTCTTGGGCAGTTATTGCCCTAACATTCTCTTCCCTTATGCACGTGAAGCAATTTCAGACATTATTGGTCGAGGATCATTCCCGCAACTGCTGCTGGCACCCGTCAACTTTGATGCCGTGCTGGCGCAACGCCAGGCGCAACTGGCGGAAACCCAGAACCCGACCGCACATCCACAGAACCTGTCCTCGCAACCTCAATGAGTTGGTACTGTTCGTTCTCGGTACCCGTTAGTGCCCCCCGGGCAATCTGCCAGGGGGATTTGAGCATTTCAGACTCCACCGTCATACCCTTGTTGTCGCCAGCATTCGTACACACAAACAGCCACTGCATTCGCCAGGTTCAGGCTGCGGCTGCCCGGGCACATGGGCAGTCTGAGCACCTCGACCCGTTGATCTTCAAGTACGGCGGCCGGCAACCCTCGCGATTCCGGCCCGAAAAGCAGGCTTAAACAAGGCGGCACCTCATGCATCTCCTGCAGCCGTTGGCCTTTGGTACTCATGGCCCACAGCCTGTTGGTCGGCAACTGCTGCAGGCAAGTGGACAAGTCAGGCCATACAGCCACGTCGGCCCACTCATGGTAATCCAGTCCCGCCCGACGCAGCCGCTTGTCATCCATAATAAATCCCAGTGGTTCAACCAGATGCAACCGTGCCCCGGTATTGGCACAAAGACGGATAATATTTCCGGTATTTCCCGGAATCTCCGGTTCAAACAAAATCACATCAATCATGGCCTCAATTTTTTCCTTCTGAATTTTCAGTTTCTCGGCATCCGCCGGGATAGCCAAACATATATTCGCCTATTCTGCGGAATCTGCTACTATTTTTACCATGAATTCAAGGATTCGGCATGCTACATCGTTTACGTTCACTCTGGAAAAAACCAGACTCGGTGAGTCTGGGCATTGTACTTTCTAATCAGAGCCTGACATGGGCTTTGATCCGCCGGGGTGTCCCTGATATTTTGCTGAGTTCCGGGGCAGTGACCCTCAATAGCCGGGAGTTGAGTGAAGTACTGGACGAACTGACCAAAGAACAGCACTGGCTGCAGATCAATACCCATCTGGTACTGCCTGTAGGCACCTATCAGATGTTACTCACCGAAGCCCCGGCGGTGGGGGAGAACGAGTTGGCCAGTGCCTTGCGCTGGCGCATCAGCGACATGTTGAGTTATGACGCGGCAGAAGCGGCACTGGATGCCTTTGCACTGCCGCCGGATGCCTATCGCGGGCGCCAGTCCATGGCCTACGTCGCCGCCTGCCCCAAACCCCTGATCCACAGTTATGAACAGAGTTTCTCCAAACTGCCCTTGCAACTTCAACGGATTACCATCGCCGAGGTGGCCGGACTGCATCTGGGGCAGCGCCTGGTCAATGAGCAGGAATCCTGGGCACTGGTATTCATTAGCGTCCAGGACCTGCATATCTGCCTGATGCAAAATCAACAGCTTTATCTGGCCCGACAGGCACCGCTGGGATGGGCGCGCCTACGTTCTGAAGCCGATTATGATCCGCTCATTCTAGAGATCCAGCGCTCTCTGGATTATTACGACAGTCAGATCGGCAAGGGCACCATCCGGCAAATCGTCATTTCGCCGCACCTGAAAGCCGCCGCTCTCGCTGATTATCTGGATCAGAACCTGACCCCTTCCGTCAAAGTCATGCCTTTGCCAGCCAGCCTGGAAGGCAACCTGTCCGGTGCGGCCGCCGATGAACTGATCGCCATAGGCGCTGCGATGGGACCCGTCGCATGAGCATCAGACAGGATATCGATCTACTCCAGCGCCCCCCGATACGTTGGGAAGACCAGGTGCTGAACATTCACGTAGTACTGTCTGTCAGTCTGCTGTTGCTGCTGCTGTTTTCCGCACTGATCGGCTACGAATACTGGCAACAACGTCTTTTGCAACGCAAACTGCTGGCTGCACAATTTCTGCAACAACAATCCTCACAAGAACTGAGTCGTCTACAGGACTTTCTGGATCCGCAAAAACGTCAGCAACAACATCAGCTCAACCTCAGTCGCCTGCAACAATCCTTGAGTATTCTGCAAGCCCAGGACAAATTCCAGGAAGGATTCAGCCAGCGGCTGTTACGTCTGAGTACGCTGCGCTATCCAGGACTGTGGCTTACCGAACTGCGGTTTAGCAATGCAGATCCACACTGGATTTATCTTAAAGGCCAGGCAAATTCGGCGGAGGCGGTTTCACAGTTTCTCCAGCAACTGCAACAGCAACCCGAGTTGTCGCAGTACTCCCTGAAGCAACTGAACCTCAAAGAAAACAAAGAACATCTGCAAGAATTCCTGTTTGACAGTCAGGATGCGGCGACCAATCCGACATTGTCTTCCGGCGGCTCCCCATGAATTTCTCCGCCATTCAGGAACAACTCGCCGGCTGGAACCAGCGCCTTAAAGAACTGTCGATGCGCGAGCGTCTGCTGGTCTGCATGACCCCCATACTAGCGGTATTCGGTCTGGGCTGGAACCTGCTAAGCCATCAGCTACAACTGACAACGCAGAAACAACAGCAACTGGAACAGACACTGCATCAGCATCAGCAATTGCAGTCGCAAATTGCCCTGCTCAACACCTTAGCCTCGCAGGCGGTTCCCGATGACCCGGAAATGCTTCGCCTGCAAGCCGCCCTCACCCAGCGGCAAAACCGGATCATTGAGCCACAACAGCTGTTACCCGTACTGCGTCTGCTGCTGCGTCAATGCCCCAAAGTACAACTGTTGCATCTGCAAACCGCCGCTGCGGAAAAAATCTCATTGCCTGAACAACCCCTGTTGTATCGCCTGCCCATCCAACTGCAATTGCGGGGCAGTTACTTTGATGTCATTACCTGTCTGACCGCACTGGAAAACCAGGGATCTTTTTACTGGACCGCCCTGCAAGACCGCATTGAACTGTATCCTGCCAATGAATTTTCGGTACAATTATACCTCTTGGGTCGTAATGAGGTTTATCTTGGCTCCTAGTCCATGGATGCTCGCCTTTCTGCTGATTCTCACGCTCAGTGCCAGCGCCCTGGAGGATCCGACACGCCCAAAAACCGTTCTGCCCGTCAGTGACAAGGCCGCCATGCACATCGCCTCCCTGCCACCGGCCGAAGAAGCGCTGCCGTGGACCTTGCAATATATTCTCAATGCACCGCACCGCCATCTGGCCAGCATTAATCATCAGTTAGTCAGTGAAGGCGAAGCGATTGCCGGCTGGACGCTACAAACGGTGAATGCCAACTCGGTGGTCCTGTCCCGTGCCGGTAAACAGCAGCGTCTGCTACTTTTTAAACCCAGCGGCCCCCTGCCTCCCGCCACTGCCCCGGCACCCTCCATTGACTTGCTCAAGGAATAGATTATGCGGTTCCTCTCTCCATTGCGGTCTCTTTGGCAACGCTACTGTTTTTTTATCCTGTTGCTGTGCCTCAGCCCGCTGGGCCTGACTGATCCGGCCAGTCCTGTTTCCACGACACACGCCAAAGCCGGCGCTGCCGCTGTAACTGCCCCCGCCTTGACTCCTCGCGACGCCGAACATTTTGATATTGCGGTCAATCATATGCCGGCCAAGGATTTTTTCTTGGCACTGATGGATGGCACCCAGCAAAATATCGTACTGAGTGACGATGTTACCGGAGAAATTACCCTCCGCCTCAACCACGTTACCTTACAACAAACCCTGAATGCGTTATCGGACGCCTACGGCTACCAGTCGATGCGTACCGATTACGGGTATCAGATTCTCGGCACCAGCCAGAATGTACGCATTTACCACCTAAACTACCTCTCGTCGCGGCGCTACGGCCAGTCACAAACCTTCGTCGCTGGTCGGGGTGGCAATTCCTCCGATACCCAGCAAGCCGGTGGTGCCCCAGCGGCCAGTCCCACCTTGTCCGGAACACCAGGAACCCCCCTGCCTGGTCAAAGTATGCCGACAAACCCCTCTGCCAATAATGCCGTATCCCCGGCCACCAGCGTCAATCAGGTCAGCGCCACCTCCTCTATCATCAAGACGTTTAACGATTTAAATTTCTGGGAAGACCTGAAAAGCACGCTACAGAGTATGGCGGGTAACAATGGTAAAGTGCTGGTACAACCCGACTCAGGGATCATTGTAGTCACCGCCCCTCCGGAAACGCAGACGCTCATTGCCTCATTTCTCCAGCAAACCCAGGATTCCATGGATGCACAAGTGCTCATTGAGGCGAAAATCGTCGAAGTACAGTTAAACAGTGGTGCGCAGGAAGGCATCAACTGGCAACAACTGTCGAATTTTGCCCAGGGAAAATCCTCTACCCTCTCGGTGGGGTCATTGAGTGGACCGGGCACCCCTTCCAACCCGCTCAGTAATCCCGATCAAATTGGCGGTATCTTTGGTTTTGCCGCCAGTACCGGCAATTTCAATGGCATCCTGCAACTCCTGCAAACCCAGGGAGATGTCAACGTCCTTTCCAGTCCGCGTATTGCCACCATCAACAATCAGAAAGCCCTGATCAAGGTGGGCACCGATCAGTATTTCGCCACCCAGTTGAGCTTTACCACGCTGGTCACCGGCACCAATACCTCCGTTATTGTGCCCAACCTGACTCTGGACCAGTTTTTTTCCGGCATTGCCCTGGACATCCTGCCGGAAATTCATGGGGATGATATTACCTTGCACGTTAAACCCTCGGTCACTCAAGTCACCCAGAATAATCAGACCTTCGACTTAGGCACCTCTCTAGGTGGTACTTTTGTTCTACCACTGGCACTCAGCCAGATGCGTGAAGCCGATACGGTCGTGCGTGGTAAAAGTGGCCAGATCATTGTCATTGGCGGCCTG
The DNA here is from genome assembly GCA_021781515.1 of Pseudomonadota bacterium. GTDB lineage: Bacteria > Pseudomonadota > Gammaproteobacteria > Pseudomonadales > Moraxellaceae > JAJXWR01. The sequence continues at coordinate 25,563 of JAJXWR010000015.1, read as the reverse complement.
ATGACCACCACCCATAACAACACCCTGGCCACCACCCCCATACTCGGCTATATCCCGATCCTTAAATACCTGTTCCAGCAAAAAAACCTGGTGGATCAAAAAACCGAACTGGTTTTTTTGTTGCGTCCACTCATTACACCCTCCACGGATGTCTCCAGTTTTTTACGGGATAATGGCAAACGTCTGCATCTGAACCGGGAAGATTTCACGATTCCTGGCGAAAAAACGCCATAGGTCAAGGAGCCCGTCTTATGGCACATCCCCCGAAAATCCGTATCGGCGATCTGCTGTTACAAAACGGCCTGATCAGCGAAGCCCACTTGCAACAAGCCCTCGCTGAACAAAAAACCTCCGGAAAAAAACTCGGACGGGTATTGATTGATCTGCAACTCATCAGAGAAGATGATCTGTTACAACTGCTGGCGCAGCAATTAAAAATTCCACTGATTGATCTGGATACCTATCCGTTCAAAGTCGATCTGGCGCGCCAGTTGCCCGAAGCCCTGGCCCGGCGTTTCCGCGCCATCTTGCTGAACGAACAGGAGGGACGCTTTCTGATTGGCATGTCGGATCCGCTGGATCTGTATGCACTGGATGAACTGCAGCGCCGTCTGAACCATGTGCTAAGTACAGCGGTGGTGCGCGAACAACAACTGCTGAACGCCATTGACAGCCTGTACAGCAAACATGATGAAATCGCCACCTTGGCCGGAGAACTGGAAGATGAATTACGCAGTTCTGACATCGATATCGCTACGTTGGCCAGTAGCGCCAGCAGTTCTGATGCCCCGGTGGCCCGCTTGTTGCAAAGTATTTTTGAAGAAGCGATTCGCCAAAACGCCTCCGATGTCCATATCGAACCTGATGAACAGGTATTGCGCATCCGCCGCCGGGTCGATGGGCTGTTGCAGGAGCAGGTGGTCAATGAACGTCGTATCGCCAATGCGTTAATCCTCAAACTAAAAATCATGTCAGAACTGGATATTTCTGAAAAGCGCCTGCCCCAGGACGGTCGTTTCGGTATCAAGGTTCTAAATAAAAACATTGACGTGCGCCTCTCCACCTTGCCCACTTCCTTTGGAGAATCGGTTGTACTGCGACTGCTCGACCATTCCAGTCAGATGCTGTCACTGGACAATATTGGCATGCCCGATACCTTGCTGGAGCGTTTTCGCCTGACCATCAGACGTCCGCATGGCATGGTGCTGGTCACCGGCCCTACCGGCTCCGGGAAAACCACCACCCTCTACGGTGCCCTGGGAGAAATCAATCAGCCGGATGTCAAGATCATCACTGTTGAAGATCCCATCGAATATCAGTTATCGCGTATCATTCAGGTGCAGGTGAACAGCAAGATCGGTCTGAACTTTGAACGGGTCTTACGCACGGCCTTGCGCCAGGATCCGGACATCATTATGGTCGGGGAAATGCGGGATCTGGAAACTGCACAGATTGGCCTGCGTGCAGCCATCACCGGGCATCTGGTCTTTAGCACCCTGCACACCAATGACTCGATCAGTGCCGCCATGCGTTTTGTGGACATGGGGGTGGAGCCGTACATGGTCGCCAGTGCGCTCCGCGCCATCCTGGCTCAACGCCTGGTACGCCGTCTGTGCCCGCACTGCAAAAAAAAAGAAGATCACCCCGGAGAAGCCCTGGAAGTCCTGATACGCGTAACCGGCATAGAACCTCAACAACCTCAGTTTTATCATCCGCAAGGCTGTCGGCAATGCGCCATGTCTGGCTATAAAGGACGCATCGGCGTCTACGAATGGCTGGAAATCAATGAAGCCATGGCGGCGGCGTTGCGTCAAGGCGATCAGAACGGCTTTATTGCCGCTGCCCGCTCCAGCCCCCAATACCACCCGCTGGCCGTCACTGCTCTGGATCTGGCCAGTCAGGGACTCACTTCGCTGGCCGAAGTGGTACGGCTGGTTGAAATTCTGGACTGATGCCTGATGCCTACTTACCGTTATGAAGGCAGAGATGTGCACGGTGCTAAAGTCCATGGCAGCATGGAAGCTCCGCACCCCAACGCCATCGCCCGCGCCCTCACTGAACGTAAAATTACCCCGTTACTGATCCGTGAAGACGCTCAGGGCAGCGACTTGCTGGCAGAAATCAACCGACGTTTCAATCAACACCCCCCCAGTACCGAAGATCTTATTTTGTTTTGCCGACAGATGTATGCGCTGACCAAAGCGGGCGTTCCGATCATCCGTGCCTTGTCCACCCTGTCCACCTCCAGCAACTCCGTGAGTCTGCGGCAACACCTGAAAGACGCCGTCCAGTCCTTACAGTCTGGACAGAACCTGACGCAGGCACTCGGACAACACCCTAAAACCTTCAGTCCACTGTTTGTTAATATGGTTCGGGTCGGAGAAAATACCGGACGCCTGGAAGAGGTGTTTATCGAACTGTCCCGGCATCTGGACAGAGAAAGGGAAACCAGAAAACGCATTCAGCAGGCCACCCGTTACCCGTCATTCGTTGTCATCGCCTTAACCATCGCCATCGGTATCATTAACTTCTTTGTTATCCCGGCCTTTGCCAGTGTCTTTGCCAAAATGCACGCTCAATTGCCTTTACCCACGCGCATTCTCATCGCCAGTTCCAACTTCATGATTCACCAGGGCTGGATCCTCGCTTTGCTACTGATTGCGGCATTTATCCTCCTGCGCCGCTATATTGCGACGCCCATCGGCCACTATCAATGGGACCGTTTCAAACTACGCATTCCATTGATCGGTTCTATCTTCGAACGTATTATGCTCAGCCGCTTTTCCCGCTCCCTGGCCATGATGCTGAAATCAGGTGTCCCGGTCATCCAGAGCCTGCAGGTCATCTCAAAAGCGGTGAATAACGAATACATCGGCACCGCCATTCGCAGCATGGCCGAGCAGATCGAACGTGGCGACAGCATCTCCCGCACCGCCACTTCCACCGGCATGTTCTCGCCACTGGTGCTGCAAATGCTGCTGGTGGGTGAAGAATCCGGTACCCTGGAAGAAATGCTCAACGAGGTGTCGAACTTCTACGACGAAGAAGTGGACTACGACCTGAAACAACTCACCGACCGTATCGAACCCCTGCTGTTACTGGCCGTCGGCGGCATTGTCCTGGTCCTGGCGCTCGGTGTTTTCCTGCCCCTGTGGAATCTGGGCAATGTCATGCTACACCACTGACTGCTGATGCGCTCTCCCTCCCCCCACTGCCCTCAACAGGGCAGTACCGTCCTGGAAAACATTCTGGTCATCGGTCTCATCGCCCTATTGCTGCTGGGAATGCTGCCGCCCTTAGGCCATTTCCTGGCAACAATTCGCGATACACAAATTCGACTGGCGGGCGAGACATTTCAGCAAAACCTGTCTATACTGCATATCAGATGGGAGTTACACCCACAGGAATACATCGGACAGCTTCATTTCAACGAAAATGGCTGGCCTGATGGCAGCGAATATGCCCCTGCTGCACAAGGATTGGCAACCTGCCGCGGACTCTGGCAGGGCATCATGACAGAAACCCGCCGGAGTGCAGGTTCAGATGCGGGTCTGGATGCCACAACAGTCCTCCGGCTGAGTAGCGGAACTGACGATGGTGTGATGGATGGCGTGGTGGTGGAGCATCCGGCCTCCAGGGTATGTGTGTACCGTTATCAGGGAGTTGATAGCGATACCCACACTCGCCTCTTACTGTATCAGGTGGGCAGTAATCATCTGGAAATTATCATTCATTAGCCACTCAACGCCCCTATCAGGCAGGAGTCAGTCCATGCGTACTCAACAAAGCGGTTTCACTCTCATCGAACTGGTGATGGTGATTGTCATCTTAGGTATCCTGGCGGCAGTGGCGCTGCCAAAGTTCGCAGACTTGAGCTCAGAAGCCCGTTATGCGTCTTTGCAAGGGGCCTATGGAGCCGCTCAGTCGGCGTTAGAAATTGTGCACAGTCAGTCTGTAGCGTTAGCTCAAGGGACTGGAGCAACATCCGCCGCCCTCACCATTGAGGGAGTCACCGTCAATGTAGTCTATGGTTATCCACAAACCTTGGGCGATCTAGCTGCTGCAGCCAACATCAGTACAGCCAACTACAATACCGCCGGGTCGATCTATCCATTAAATGCAACAAATACAACTACTTGCAGTTTTAACTATACAGTACCTACAGCCACTACACCTGGTGCACTTACCCCTGCCCCCCTACCGTTGCAAACCGCAGCAGGATGCTAAGCAGATCTTCTGCCATGCAGAAGGATCGCAACAGTGCGTCTTGCAGCGTCTGGCTTTACGCTGGTTGAGCTGATTATCACGCTGGTGTTAATTGGTATCATCGCAGCGGTAGTCGGACCGCGGTTTTTTTCCAATAACGCATTTAGTGAGGATCAGTTTGCGCAAGGCGTACTCAATGCCTTGCGCTATGCCCCTGAAGCCGCTATCACCAGTGGCTGTGATGTGCAGATGACCCTGGCCAGTAATCGCTATAGCCTGAGTACCGACAGCAATTGCCTGACTGCTGCACCACCACCGGCATTGACGACAGGGTTGCTCAGTCCTTTTGACAATAGTACGGTGTACGCTGCAACAGCACCCGCAGGACTGACCTTGTCTGGTAATCCCGGTCCCCTGGTGTTTGCTCCAGACGGAACAATACATGCGCCGGCCTGGAATAGCCCTGCATCGGTGTCGCTGACACTCACTGTTACTGGCACAACGGTGAACCGGACGTTTACGCTTTATGGTTTAAGTGGTTATGTGCAGTGAATCCGGCGAACGCGGGCTGACGCTGATCGAACTGGTGATCAGCATTGTCATTCTCGCCGTGGCGGCGGTGGCACTGTACACGGCGCTTGGTCTGGTCGCTGGCCATTCCTCGGATCCGTTGATTGATGAGCAGGCCACGGCCATTGCCAGTGCCTATCTGGAAGAAATATCCAGCAAAGCCTTTGTCGACCCCTCGCTGGCAGCGAACGCTCCGGCATGCAGTGGCCCGGTTGAATCGCGGCCGCAAATGAATAATATATGTGATTACAATGGACTGGTTGATATTGGAGCACACGATCAGCAAGGACAGGCGATTGCCGGGCTCGGCAACTATACTATCACGGTAGCGGTGTATAACCCGACTTCGGCCTGGCAGGGGATTACAGCAACGGATGTCCTGCGTATTGACATCCAGGTGACGTATGTGCCCACCGGCCAGAATTATGTACTGACTGGTCTGCGAACGAGATACTGATGCGGCGTCTGTATGGATTTACCCTGATCGAACTGGTCATTACTCTGGTACTGGTCGGTATTGTCATTGCGGTGGTCGCTCCCCTGGCCGCCCAACCCTTTCGTGCCTATATAGCCACCCAGAACCGCAGTCAGCTGGTGAGTCAGGCCGATGCTGATTTTTTTTTACTGCTGCGGGATGCACATGCCGCCTTGCCCAACAGTCTGCGAGTCAATGCGGCGGGAACGGCGGTGGAAATGCTGCATGTGCAAAATGCCGGACGCTACCGAACCGTGCCATCGTCGCTCGGCGGTTCGCAGATTCTGGATTTCAGTACCGCCGTCAGCAGTTTTCAGGTGGACGGCCCCCTGGCGCAACCACCGGCGGGTACGCAACTGGTCATCTATAATACCGGCCAGCCCGGTGCAGACGCTTATGCCGGAGACCCGGTCATTACCCCGGTCAGTACCGTCGTCACAGCGACCGCTTCCAGCCCGGAAAGCCTGCTCAGCCTGTCGGTGCCACACCAGTTTCCCTTTCCTTCGCCAATGCAACGCTTCTATCTGGTGGATACACCGATTACCTATGCCTGCCTGAACGGACAACTCTGGCGCTATGACCAATATCCCATACAGTCGGTCGTTGCCAGCCCCCCCGCAGGGGCACGTGCCAGTCTGGTCGGCACCCAATTGCTCAGTTGCCAGTTCAGTTATATCGCCGGTACCAGCAGCCGTGCCGGCCTGCTTAGCGTTCAACTGCAACTGAATGCCAACAATGAATCCCTTACCCTGATGGAGCAGGCCAATGTCCCCAATGGCATCTAGGGCACAAAGCGGCGTGACACTGGTACTGGCGGTGTTCATTATTGTCGTGGTGTCCGGCACCGTGCTGTTATTGATGCAGTGGCTGACCATCGGCAGTCAGACCAGCAGCAATACCTTATTACGCGCTCGGGCGCTGGCCGCAGCGCAATCGGGGCTCGACTACGCCATTTATAAAACACAACAATCCAATGCCTGCGTTAATACCACCTTAAACCTGACTGATGGTTCGCTCACTGGATTTTCGGTAACCATCAGTTGCCTTGCCTATACGCCGATTAACGAGGCCGGGACGAACCATACCTGGTACGTACTGACAGCCCGTGCCTCTATGGGCAGTGTAGGACAGCCTGGCATGGTCAGTCGGCAGGTCGGGAGCGAACTATGGATCTGAAGCGGCCACACCCGCTGTCCTACGGACTGCTGATGCTGGGAATCAGCCTGAGTTCCCCCGCACTGGCCAACCCACCCGTGCTGAATCCCCCACAGGTCACCGGGGACGGACTGTATGGTCAGTACTACAATTACAGCTTTGACCCCTTAAACGACCCGAGTTTTCCCTCACACGGTACGCTCGCCATGTCCCGCATTGATCCGGTCATCAATTTTAACTGGAGTAGCGTCCCTGCCGCCCCCTCGGTACAGCAGTCTCTCATGGGCGTCATCTGGTCCGGCTACCTCTACGTGCCCTACGATGGATTTTATACGTTTCAGACCCAAAGTGATGATGGGATCGCCGTCTGGGTTTCTAACAGCGTGCAGATCGACGACTGGACTCTGCACAGTAACACACTAGACAACAGTGTCTGGTATAACTATGGCTATCCGACCTATCTGTATCAGGGGTACACCCCCATCATGGTCAATTATTTCCAGAACACAGGACAAGCCATTGCACAGTTGTCCTGGGAATATTATGGTGCCTCAGACTTTAATTACTGGTTTCCCTTGTTTTCGCCCGACCCCAATGCCTTTGCGATGACCACCATTCCCCAGGCCAATCTGTTTTCCGGTCAACCGCTGCTGCTCAATGGTGTTTCGCAAAGCTGTGGCCTGCTCAACCAGATCGAACTGGATTTTTCTGAGCCCGTGAATACCACAACGGCCACTGTCACCGGCAATTACCAGATCAATGGCGGCAACAATCCCAGAGTCGTGCGTGCCCAGATCAATCCGGTCAATCCCGATAGCGTCTTGCTGCAAACCAGTCCGGCACTGGTACCAGGAACGACCTATAGAATTACAGTCACCAATGTCGCCGATACCGCCGGTTATGCCATCGCCACCGGCAGTGTGGCGACGCTGACACCACAGAACGGAACGCAATTATTGCCGGGATTATTGGGGCGTTATTTTGATCAGAACGGCCAGGCCAATGCCTTTTTCACCGGCAAAGAAGTCGACCGGGTCGATGCAACGCTGAATTTTCCGGCACTGTCAGCCAACTGGCCTGCCTCTGGCATTCCTTCTACCAATTTTTCCACCGAGTGGGACGGCTATGTCGTCCCTAAAAAAACAGATGACTACACGTTCAGTGAAACCAGTGACGATGGCAGCACGCTGCAGCTCAGTGGCAATACGCTGATCAACATGTGGCAATTGCAGTCAGCAACCACCGCCAACTCCAGCACGATACATCTGCGGAAAAACCAGTATTACCCGGTTCACGTCCAGTATTTTCAGGGTCCTGGGCAATCGGTCATGCAACTGGGCTGGAATTCCGCCAGCACCGGTGCCCAGATCATCCCGGCCAGTAACCTGTATTATTGCGCGACCTCGCAAGCGGCAGCCCTGAGCCTCAGTGCCAGCACCCCGGCCAGCACCTGTAGCCCCGACAGTGTACAGATTACCGCTGTGGATGCCAGCGGCCACCCGGTCAATACCTTCACCGGCAGCATTTCCATCAGTACCAGTAGTGCTCATGGCACCTGGTCGTTGGGAACCGGTCAGGGACTGTTTACCGCCGGTGCTCCGGATTCAGGGCAAGCCAGCTATACTTTTGTCTCTGCCGATCAAGGGACAGTGACCTTGCAATTAATGGACGTCCATGCCGACACCCTACAGATTAGTGCCGTGGGCAGTGGCCTCAGTGGCAACAGCCTCCCGTTGAGTTTTAAGGACAACGCCTTCTTAATCAGCAGTATTGATGCGCTGGGAAACAACATCGTGGCAGGCCGACCGCAGCAACTGCAGGCGCAACTCTGGACGCGCAATCCGAGCACCGGAAACCAGTGCGCTATTGCTACGCAATACAACGGCAGCTATGCCCTGCAATCCTGGATTACCCGAGGCAGTGCTGATCCGGGCGGAGCCGCCCCGTCGATCAACGGACAGAGCCTGCCGAATAACCTGCCAGGCAGCAACAACCTTAGTCTCAGCTTCAGTGCCGGTACTGCGCAGTTTCCTCTATCCACAACAGATGTCGGACAATGGACACTGAATTTACAGGACAGCAGCAGTGGCTTTGCCCAGGGACTGAGCGGTGCGGCCAACCCGATCAGTGGAGCCTCCCCGGTGTTTGTGGCCCGTCCTTTTGGATTTGCCATTGATTTTGCCAATGACCGCCTGACGCATGGCCTGAACAATTCAGCGTTATCCTATGCCGACAATGCCAATGACTACCCCTGGTTTGTCAAGGCAGGCAACCCCTTTGCCATGACGGTACAGGCGGTCCTCTGGAATGCTGCCCAGGATCTGAATAACGACGGCATTCCCGATGCCGGTGCCAATCTGCTCGGGGATAACCTGGCGACACACTTCAATGCCAGCGTCGCCCTGGCCCCGGTGCAGATTCTGCCTAATCCCGGCAATCTGGGGACACTGTCACCCCTGAGCCTGAGTAATTTCACCGGTGGCCAGGCCAGTGTGTCGGCCACCTATAGCGAAGTGGGCATTATCAACATACAGGCACAACTCACCAATTATCTGGGCGGTACTAATTCGGTCACTGGCCTGGCACCGTATGTAGGCCGTTTTGTCCCCGATCACCTGAGCCTGCTCCCTGCCAGTACACTGCTCACACCAGCCTGCGGCTCCGGTAGCACTGGTTTCACCTACATGGGACAACCAATGAACCTGCAATGGCAACTGCAGGCACAAAACCTTGCCAATACCACCACCCAGAATTATTACGGCGCTTTTGCCAAACTGGCAGTGAACGGGGCCCAGGCTGCTGGTATGTTATTCAAGGCCGCCAATGTTGCCACCACCACTACCCCACTCAGCAGCCGGCTGCAACTCGGAACACTCTCGGGAAACACCTGGACTGCGGGCCAGAGCACACTACTTGACACCGGTCTTACCCTTAACAGCCTCAGCCAGCCCGACGGGGCCTTTGATGCCTTCAATGTAGGTCTGGCGGCTACGGACACCGATGGTATTGGTCTGTCCGGCCTGAATTTTTCTAGCAGTGGCGGCGTCAATGATGCGGTACTGCTCGGCAGTACGAAAGAACGCTACGGTCGGCTCTGGCTGAGTGCGGCCAATGGTTCAGAATTATTGCCATTGTCGCTGCCCGTTACCGCCCAATACTATGCCAACCTCGGCAGTGCCAGCGGCTTTATCACCAACACCCTGGACAATTGCACGGCGGTTCCTCTGACTCCAGTACAAGGGGCAGGGCAGTTTGGCGTACTGCAACTCAGCAATCCCCAAGGAGCGATCACCGTTGCTGCCACCACTCCTTCCTACATTGCCCCGAGTACAGCAACACTAAGCAGTGGCCAAAGCAGTATCACACTCGCTGCACCCGGCAGCACCGGGTCCCTTGAAGTTTCGTTACCCGGAGTACCCGCCTGGTTACGCCTTTACCCCTATAACTGGCTGATCCCCGGACTTGGCAGCACCATTCCCGCCGCTTCTGCCACCTTCGGGATCTATCCGGGTCGGGCACCGGTCATTTACTGGCATGAACAATTCCGCTAAGCCGCTACACGGTAAATAGTTCGGAAGCCCTTGTCAAACAAGTGTACGTGACAATGAGTTAATGTTTATCCTGTTCTACGCACACATGCCATTGACCTATACAAAAAAAAGACTAGACTAATCTGGTTTAGTTTATTTCTTGGGGGCGTTATGCACACCGTTAATATCCACGAGGCGAAAACCCACCTTTCCCGGCTTGTAGAGCAAGCGGCACGCGGAGAATCGTTCATTATCGCCAAGGCAGGTAAACCACTGGTGAAGGTCGTGGCACTAGAGGCACCAACGCATGCTCAGGCTCGTCGCCTTGGATTCCTGACTGGAGAAATTGCTGTCCCGGATGATTTCGACCGCATGGGAAGTGAGGACATTGAACAGCTATTCGGGAACAACGCATGAAATTACTCCTCGACACCCACCTGCTGCTGTGGGCAGCGGGCCAGCCGGAGCAATTGTCTTCTGCCGCTCGTACACTACTGGAAGATTCGCACAATGAATTGCTGTTCAGTGCCGCCAGTCTGTGGGAAGTAGCGATTAAACGGGGGCTGAACCGTCCGGACTTTCGGGTTGACCCACGTCTCCTTCGCCGAGGTCTACTAGACAATGGCTATAGCGAACTACCCATCACCAGCAACCATGCGCTAGCTGTAGATGGACTACCAGCGATTCACAAAGACCCCTTCGATAGAATCCTCGTTGCCCAGTCCATGGTTGAAGGCATTGCCCTGCTGACCTCTGATCCGCTAGTCGCACTATACCCTGGCCACATCCGGAAAGTGTAACCTGTTGTCGTCGCAGCCCCATCGTGGCCTGTAGCCCGGTCAGCACGGGTCCTTAACCAGTGTGGCTATTCGTCCGATACAAAGCGGCACCCTCTGCATTTCGATGCCGCTACGTATCTGCCCAACCAGAGGAATCCGCTCTCCAGCACAGCAGGTATCGACCACACGTCACCGGTACAGCATCGGACTATTGCTGCCGAAACACGGATCACGATCTGAAATAACCTCTGTGCCGCCGTGACTTTCGGTGTAACATACGCCGCAGTGCACCCTGCACACCAACGCAACGAATTGGATCTTGCCCGGAAACTCTATATGCTGTACTGGAAAGCATTTCATATCATGGCCATGGTCAGCTGGTTTGCTGGTCTGTTTTATTTACCCCGCCTGTTTGTCTATCATGCAATGACCGAAGATGCTGCGGGACAGGAACGCTTTTGTATAATGGAACGTAAACTCTACCGGGGCATTATGACCCCGGCCATGCTGGCGACCGTCATTGCCGGGCTCAGTTTGCTGTTGCCACAATGGAGTATCTATAAGACCATGATCTGGGTACATATTAAACTGACTCTGGTGTTGTTGTTGCTGGGTTACCACATCTACTGTGGCCAGTTGCTCAAGAATTTTGCCACGGGCAACAATCGCCACAGCCATGTGTTTTATCGTTGGTTTAATGAAATTCCGGTATTATTCCTGATTGGCATTGTGTTTCTGGTGGTGGTGAAACCGCTATGAACCGTGGGCAGTAATGCGTGATACCACCTCTCGTGCTGGTATTGGCCGGACATGACCCCAGTGGTGGAGCCGGTATTCAGGCGGACATTGAAACCATCCACAGCCTGGGCGGTCATGCGCTGACGGCCATTACGGCACTGACACTTCAGGACAGCCGTGGTGTCTATGCATTTCAGTCGGTGTCCGCCGACTGGCTAAGGCGGCAGGCGGACATCCTTCTGGCGGATTTTCAGCCCGCTGCTGTCAAGATCGGCATGATCGCCGAGGCCTCACTCGTGCCCGTGATTGTTGATATTGTACGTCAATTACCTGATGTGCCCGTCGTCTATGACCCGGTACTGGCAGGTAACCTGCACGGCAGCCTGATCCACCCGGGGTTCTGTGAGGCACTGCCTCCCCTGTTGCAATGCACTACGCTGCTCACCCCCAATGTACCAGAACTGCAAATCCTCTTGAAGGATCAGCCGCTGACCAGTCTCTTTGCTCAGGGGATCAGATACCTCTTGTGTAAAGGCGGACACCAACCCGGCGCACTGATTGTTAATGAACTGTTTGATCGTAACGGCTGTCTGTACCAACAGACGACCCCGCGACTGGCCGCGGAATTTCACGGCAGCGGTTGTACACTGGCAGCCGCCTGTGCAATCCACCTGGCGCAAGGTCAGCCGATGCCCGTGGCCGTTGCCAATGCCCTGCAATTCACCACCGCCTGCCTGAATAGTGCATTTACACCCGGGCATGGACAGAAGTTTCCGCGACGATCCTGAGCATCCATTCATGCCGCTACCGCACTACTGGTCCCGACTTTATGGCATCACCCCGAACCGCCACTCCACCGGACAACTGCTGGCAGAGGTGGAGGCTGCGTTACAGGGGGGGCTGCGCTGCCTGCAATACCGGGACAAAATCGCTGACCCGCCGACTCGCCTGCAACGCGCCCTTGCCCTGAAAGCCTTATGTACGACTTATGCGGCTCAGTTGATTATCAACGATGATTATGCGCTTTCTCAAGCGATTGGTGCCGATGGCGTACACCTCGGTCAAGGGGATGGTGATCCCTCTCAGGTGCGGCAGTTGCTGGGGCCTGATAAAATTATCGGAGTATCCTGCCATAACTCCCTTGTACTGGCGACTCAGGCCGCCCCATGGGCAGATTATCTGGCCTTTGGTGCGGTGTACCCCTCGCTTAACAAACCCGATGCAATACAGTGCTCGCTCAGTGTGTTCAAAACCGCTAGACTACTGCATTTGCCAACCGTAGCTATCGGCGGCATCCGCACAGAACATTGCGCCACCCTATGCAATGCAGGTGCCGATGCCTTGGCCGTCATCGGTGATTTATTTGACGTTCCGGATATCCGCCAGCACACCCTGAACTGGCTGGAACTACTGACGAGGTTTTACCCATGAATTCTGAACAGTTGTATGCCCGCGCCTGTGAAGTCCTGCCAGGCGGCGTTAATTCACCGGTACGCGCATTCCGTGGCGTTGGCGGTACACCGGTGTTTATCCGTTCGGCACAGGGAGCCTGGCTCACCGATGTAGAAGGCCGACGCTATATCGATTATGTAGGCTCCTGGGGCCCCATGATTCTCGGACACAGCCACCCGAGAGTGGTTGCAGCGATACAGCAGGCTGCGAGTGAAGGCATTTCCTTTGGCGCACCCACCGTGGCTGAAATTGAAATGGCTGAATGCATCAAACGCCTGATGCCCTCCATGCAAATGCTGCGGATGGTCAACTCGGGCACCGAAGCCACCATGAGTGCCATTCGCTTAGCCAGAGGCGCAACGGGACGGGACGTGCTGGTAAAATTCGAAGGGGGATACCACGGTCATTCTGATTCATTGCTAGTCAAGGCCGGTTCCGGCCTGCTGACCTTAGGCGTCCCCACCTCCCCCGGCGTACCTGCAGATTTGGCACAACATACCCGCACCCTGCCCTACAACCGGCTAGCCCCCTTACAGGCGCTGTTTGCTCAGGAAGGCGCAAAAATTGCGGCCGTCATTGTCGAACCCGTGGCCGGAAACATGAATTGCGTCCCCCCTGCCCCTGAATTTTTACAGGAACTGCGGCGCTTATGCACCGCCCATGGCAGTATTTTAATTTTTGATGAAGTAATGACCGGGTTCCGCGTCGCCTTAGGCGGTGCGCAGGCACACTACGGAATCACCCCTGACCTGACCACCTTAGGCAAGATCATTGGTGCCGGCTTACCGGTAGGTGCCTTTGGTGGCCGTCGGGATCTGATGGAGCAACTCGCACCACTCGGGCCTGTCTATCAGGCCGGCACGCTGTCAGGCAATCCCTTGGCCATGCGTGCCGGACTCGCCATGCTCGAACTGATTCAGGAACCCGGTTTTCATGAACGTCTGACCGCTCGTCTCGGGCATTTGCTGGACTGCATTGGCAAAGAGGCCGCACAGTGTGGAATTGCCTTGACCAGTACCCAGGCCGGAGGAATGTTTGGCCTGTTCTTCACCCCGCAAAAAAACATCCAATATTATGAAGAGGTCATGCAGTGCAACGTCGATCAATTTCGCAGATTCTTCCACTACATGCTGGACGCCGGCATCTATCTGGCCCCTTCTGCCTTTGAAGCCGGCTTTCTGTCTGCCGCCCACGGCGATACAGAACTGGAATTAACCGTGCAAGCGGCGAAAAAGGCTTTTCAGCGTTTAACAAGCGTGTAATTCATGCGAGGTAAACGTTGGCATTTCGTCTGGGCAACCGGGATTTCCCTGTGCATCCATCTGCTGATTTTTTTTTATCCGGCACTGGAGTGGCAGAACAATGGTGACGCCGACAATGGCAATGACGTTTTAAGCCGACATAAAGGCGGCAAAGTTCCAAAAGTTCACCTGCATCTGCAGACAGCGTCCAGTACCGTGGCAGAGCAACGTGCGCCACTGCATATCTTCCGTCTCCCGGACAACTGGCAACCGGTGACTATCTCCGCCCCCCCTGCTCCGTCGGTTCAATCGCATGCTGTTGCAAAACCAGCCGCCCTTGCGGCAAGGCATGCGCAACTGCACAAGGCGAAACGAGCGAAAACTCATCACCACCCGGCCTTGGTCGCCGCTACCGATATACCGGCACTACCGACGGCTCCCGCTTTACCAGACAACCCACCGCCGCTGGCGACTTCCGCCGAGGTGACAGCGCCGCCTGCCGCTGCGCCGGTTCAGACGGCTGCAGCAGTACCTCCGGCGCCGCCGCTGACGGTGGAGCCTCCGGAGAAGCCGCAACCGGCCGCCATAGCGCCTCACTCAACCGCAGCATCTGCAACCGCAGCATCTGCAACCGCAGCATCTGCAACCGCAGCAGATGCAACTGCGGCGGCGGCTCAGCCGTCGACACTGCTGACGGCACCTGCGCAGCAGAACGATGCAGAATTCCCGCATGATCTGCAAGCCTTGTATCATATCCGCGTGGGGCTGGCTATCCCCGTCGGTGTCGATGCCTTGGAGCACTGGCATATTTCCGGGAATCACTACCAACTGCAACTGGATGCCCACAAATTCGGTTTTCATGCGAGGATTTTGAGTGTCGGAGGCATCAGTGATCAGGGCTTGACCCCAGACACCTTCACCGTGCAGTTGAACCAGAAAACAAAAATTGAATCGCACTTTTCTTATGCTGATCACACCCTGACACAAGGGCACCCCAATCAGCTTAAAACCTTCGCTTTTAGCGACGGCGCTCAGGACATGTTCAGTTTTGCCTATGAACTGGCACTGATATTTGCAGGTCACGACCAGATGGAAATGACTGTCACCAACGGCACCAGTCTCTATCATCTGCAGTTTAAAGTACTGGGAGAAGAGGTGTTGCAATTACCGGCAGGTAAAATAAAAACCCTGCATTTGCAAGGTTCCCGACAGATGCTGGGCAGCAATGAAATCCAGTCTGGCTATGAGGCCTGGCTGGCTCCGGATTTCAGTAATTTCCCGGTCAAAATGAGCGGGCCTGACAGCGCTGGCAAACAATTCGTACTGATTCTTAAAGCGCTGGCGTTTGAAGGAAAACCGCTGTTTGGAAAACTCCAGGACACCGATCGTCCCGTTGCAGCGACAACGGTCCCCGATGACTTGCAACAATTTTCAGAGGCTGCCTTGAATGACAACAAGCGGCCCACCCCGGCAGATGCCCCGACAGATGCCCCTGCAAAATGAGCCTGGACAGCCCCCTTAACCGAGTATTTAAGAAATTCATGCATTTTCTTGCCCATTTACTTGCAATAGTGGCTTGACGAGTGCCTGAAATGATCTTATAGTTTGCGCACGCACAGTCTGAAGTAGGTTTAGCGCGTTTATCATCGGTTTGCCACTGGGTGTATCCTGTTGATCCTGAGCTCTTCTTTTCCTGTATTTGTGCGTTACCGAGCGTTTTCGCTTGTCTTATTTATTTATGAGGTAGTTTTTATGGCAACAGGCACGGTCAAGTGGTTTAATGAAACCAAGGGCTTTGGCTTCATCACCCCAACCGATGGTGGACCCGATCTTTTCGCTCACTTTTCTGAAATTCAGGGTAACGGTTTCCGCACGTTGCATGAAGGACAAAAAGTGTCTTTTGAAACAGTGCAAGGTCAGAAAGGTCCACAAGCCTCTAAGATTCAGCCTGTTTAACCACTCGCTGAACGGATCGCTGAGCGGGCAACCGTGGTCTAAACTGTGGTCTGACAGGGCAACAGCGATCTGATGACAGAGACTTGGAAAACCCTGCTTCGGCGGGGTTTTCTTTATCTGCGTGTATCTGCAAGGTGATCTAGCATCGGTATCCCTGCTTCACTAACACACCACAGGCCGTTGCAGCAATACATTCCAGGAGATGGATACGATGCGTCGCAGTGTGTTTTTTATTTCTGATGGAACCGGTATTACCGCTGAAACACTCGGGCACAGTCTGCTGTCGCAATTTGACAGTATTGAATTTGATGAACAGACTATCCCCTACGTTGATACCGCCGAAAAAGCGCAGAGCACCGTGACGGTGATTAATGAACGAGCCCGACTGGACGGCATACGGCCAATTGTCGTTGATACCATTGTCAATCAGGAACTGCGGCAAATCCTGAAATCCGCACAAGCCTTTCGACTTGATGTGTTTGATGCCTTTGTCGGTTTACTGGAGCAGGAACTGACGATTCATTCGGCCAATACCGTCGGTAAATCCCATGGCATTATCTCCGAAAGCAATTATGGCAGTCGTATTGATGCCGTGCATTTTGCCCTGGACAACGACGACGGTGCGCGCACACGGCATTACGACAAAGCCGACATTATTCTGATTGGCGTTTCCCGTTCAGGAAAAACGCCGACTTCCATCTATATGGCGCTGCAATTTGGCATCCATATCGCCAACTACCCATTGACTGAAGAAGATCTGAATGATCTGTGTCTGCCCAGCGTATTAAAACCCTTTAAGAAAAAACTTTTCGGTCTCACTATTGAACCGCATCGTCTGGCGGCGATACGTCAACAACGCAAGCCCGACAGTCGCTATGCCACCTTGCGCCAATGCGAACAGGAAATACGCACGGCCCTGTCGATCTATAATCGGGAAAGCATCTGCTATCTCGACAGTACCCATCTGTCTATTGAAGAAATCTCTACCCGAATTCTGGCGATGATGGGCCTCAAGCGTCGGCTGGTCTAACACCAACCGACTAACTTCCCGGAGCCCAGGCGTGGGTCACTGGGTACCGCCGATCCTTACCAAACCCCCGTTGACTCAAGCGCGGCCCAAGCGCCGCCTGACGGCGCTTGTACTCATTGCGATCCACCAGTGCAACCACCTTATAGACCACCGCTTGCGCAAAGCCAGCACGCACCAATGCATCAGCACTCCAGTCCTCTTCGACATAACGCTGCAA
This sequence comes from Pseudomonadota bacterium, assembly GCA_021781515.1. Taxonomy (GTDB): domain Bacteria; phylum Pseudomonadota; class Gammaproteobacteria; order Pseudomonadales; family Moraxellaceae; genus JAJXWR01. Next base: position 8,214 of record JAJXWR010000015.1, on the reverse strand, counting down.
GATTGCATCCAGTTGCGCATAAGGAGGCAAGGTATCCTGATCCACCTGTCCAGGGGCCAGTTCAGCGGAAGGTGGTCGTTCAATCACACGGACCGGGATGGGAGGATTTTCCGGAGTCACGGCATTTCTCCATTGCGCCAGACGAAACACCTGCATCTTGTATACATCCTTGAGGACATCAAAACCGCCGGCCATGTCACCGTAAAGGGTCGCATACCCCACCGACATTTCAGATTTATTGCCTGTCGTTAACACCAGCGCCCCACTGGCGTTTGACAAGGCCATCAACAAGGTACCGCGCATTCTGGCCTGCAGGTTCTCCAGCGTAGTACCTGCTGTACCCTGCAGCAGCGGTTGCAGGCAGTCCCACATGGCCGAGACTGGAGAGACCACCGGGACCCGGTGATAGCGCACGCCTAAACGCCGTGCCTGCTCCGTCGCATCCTCTTCACTCATGGGTGCCGTGTAATGGTAGGGCATCATCACAGCAGTCACCCGCTCCGCCCCCAAGGCATCCACCGCAATACACAGTGTCAAGGCTGAATCAATACCTCCGGACAACCCCAGCAACACACCAGGAAAATGGTTTTTATTGACATAATCCCGCACCGCCAGTACCAGCGCCTGATAAAGCGACGCCTCTATATCCACCTCCGGATCACCGAGCGCTGGCCCTGAGGGCTGAGCACCCAAAAAATCCTGAACGAGCATCTGTTCCTCAAATGCCCGGCCCTGTTGTATCAACTGTCCCTCGGCTCCCAGAATGAACGAGGCCCCGTCAAACACCAGTTCATCCTGTCCGCCTACCAGATTGACATACACCAGCGGCGTCTGGTGTTGGTGCTTTCGTAATAACTGCAGGCGTTCCTGTAGTTTGCCCTGATGATACGGTGAAGCATTCAGACAAAGCAGGAGTGTGGCACCCGCCGCCAGTGTCTGTTCGACCGTTTCATTATGCCAAACGTCCTCACAGATCAGTAATCCCACAGATACCCCGCAATGCTCAAAGACCACCGCCTCAGTACCTGCATGAAAATAGCGCTTTTCATCAAAAACCTGATAATTTGGCAAGCGGCGCTTCCGGTATTCCAGCCGTGGCTGACCCGGACGCAAGAGCGCTGCCAGATTATACAACCGACCCTCTCGCACCCCAGGATAACCTAATACCACCGGAACACTGAGCGCTGCTTCCAGTTCAGTCAGCGCCTGTTGTACCCGCCGTTCCAGTGCCGGTCGCAGCAAGAGATCTTCCGGAGGGTAGCCCGTCAGCACCAGTTCAGGAAACACCACCAGATCAGCCCCCACCGCCTCTGCCTGCTGCACCACCTGAAGTATCTGTTGCGCATTCGCCTGCATGGCCCCCACCACCGGATTGATCTGTCCAAGCACCAGACGCCATGGCTTCTGCATTTATTTTCATCCCCAAGGGTTCAACGTAATAAAGTGTGTTGTAGCACATACTGGTGCCGTTGCATTGCATCCACCCCAGTAACAAAAATCAGCGTACCGGTATTTTATCACCACCATACCTTAAAGGAAAATGCCACACGGGCGACCTGCACGGACTCCTGATTATACGAGCCAACCCCGTCCATTAAACCGTTTGCCTCTGGCTAATGATCATGATTTACACAGCAAGACTAAATTAAATTTAAATCTTGGCAAACAGAAACAGTAATTATGCATAACACAGGACTGGACAAACCCGACCACTCAGGACTAACCCATCGATTTTTTTAACGGTTATCCTTGGGGGTTTTCTGGAACCCACGCTGGATTCCATGCTGATTTACCCATGCCACCGTACACAGAACTACAAAAAAATTCTGATAATAACAATAATGAAGATGATATCAATAGCAAAAGAAATCATGATAACGCCTCCTGATTAATAAATTAAATACCTGCAAAGAACAATGGAATATTTTAACTTTTTCCATCTATTTAGCGTATTCCTGTCTCATTTTTAATTACTGTATATCAATCACTATACACCGATTAACCGCAATGACAGCAATCACAATATTGTCATTGTGATTTAATTGAGCCGCAGTGAGCCGGCGTCTCTTCGGCCATACCCACACATCGACATCCAGGCTCAAAACATTTTTGTTCATTTTTCAACTATTTGCCGCTCGTCGGATTTTGTCGCAGTCAGGTGTTCGTTGATTTTTCCACATCTACACTATCATGCAGTAAGCCAATTAGCGCCAATTAGCGAACTACAAGGAGGTTCTTCATGCACGTCAGACACAGGCCATTCAGCACCGGATTTGCTCTGCTCCTCACACTAAATTCGTTATCCGCCATGAGCGATGACAGTATTGCCGTCATCGTCAATAAACAAACGGCGGGCTTTGTCAATCCGGATCAGATTGGTAATATTTTCCTGGGTAAAGCCAGTGCATTACCCAATGGCACCCACGTTATTCCGGTGGATCAGGATAATAGCAGCCCCCTTCGGGCGGTTTTCTACCAGAAAACCACCGGTAAAGATCTGAATCAGTTACGTGCCTATTGGGCTCGGGTGATATTCGCAGGCAAGGGCGAACCCCCCAAGGAAGTAGGAGGGGATAGTGAGGTCGTCAAACTGGTATCCACTAATCCGAACCTGATCGGTTATGTGCATGCCTCCAGTGTCAATTCCTCAGTGATTACCTTGCTGTCCATCAAATAGGGAGTTCATCGTCATGAAGACACGTCAGCTGCAACACGCTATCCATTGCCTCAGCCTGCTGCTGGGACTAAGTTCACTTCCCGCCAGCACCCATGCCTACGATTTCTCCTTTGACGGTATTGATTTTACCCTGCACGGTTTTGGTCAGGTGGTCGATGGCAAAATCATGTCAGGCAATAATAACGGTACTTATCAGCAATGGAAATGCCCATGTACCATCCAGAACTGGGAATACGTCGGCATGTACCAAAAATACAAGGGCTGGGAAACAGCACCTGAGTCTCTGGCGGGCTTGCAGTTAACGGCCAAATTTACCTCTAAACTCTCAGCCACCATACAGGAAGTATCGCGCGCCACTAATGAGAACAATCGCCCCACCCCGGACTGGGCCTTTTTATCCTACGATGCCACCCCCAACTGGACCTTTCAGGCAGGACGCAAGCGCATTCCGCTGTATTATTACAGTGATTACCTGTATATCGGTTATGCCTACCCCTGGGTTCGACCTGCCCCGGATGTCTACGGCTGGCCTATCTATGAATACAATGGGGCGAATGTCGATTATCATACGGGCCTCGGTAACTCGGACTGGACGCTGGAAGCCAACTACTGGGGCGGCCACTATGCGCAAAGCAACGATGCCTACGATACGCTCTTGTATACATTTTACCCGAATACCAGTTTACCCAACGGCTCCGGTGGTGCACAAACCAATGAAGCCTGGCTACAGATGCATGGTGCCTATGTCAACCTGAACAATGGCATCTTTGGGATTCGGGTCATGGGGGAAGAGCACCGGGATCGTGCCTCTACTTTGCTGCCCAATGGCACCACCAGTCCCTGGTTCTATGATCTGAATGGTAACCCCACCAACGATGTACTAACCCGTATCATGGGCGTTGCCTTTAATGTCGATACTGATCACTGGATTGTTCGCACCGAGAGTGACCGTTTTGATCAACCAGCGACCAAATTCATCTATAACTATTATCTGGCAGGCGCAGGATACCACTGGCAAGACTGGACGGGAATGATCACCCAATCGCATTATATCACTGAACCGACGCCTTCGGCCCCCATTGAAGGTCGGCGCACCACTTACTTTAGCGTTCGTTGGGACTTTAAGCCTAACCTTTGTTTAAAACTACAATATGATATCTCCAAGGATCTTTCCCAGAAACCCTACATGTTCTTAGGCGACTCTAATCTACTGTCTGTCGCCCTGGACGGCTCCTTCTAGACCGCTTATTGGGGCAATGCGTCTCCACACACGAACCTGGGTTATTTCACCTACGGTTCGTGTGACTGGACGATTTATCGTGAATAAATCATGAATTTATCGTGAATTTTCAAGCCTTATCCTCCATAATAAGCAGGATTGCATAAACCAGTCGGATTCAGCCGCCAGGGGGAGGAAAAATTATGAGTGACAAACGTATGGATTTTGACGAAAAACGTTCCTTTCGCCGTATGTTTTTGGGCACACAAGCCGAATGTTTGTGTGGTGATGGTCGTATCCTGCACGGGGTGTGTGAGAATCTGTCGGCCAGTGGCCTATTGCTGGACAGTGATGCCACCATGACCGCCGGGATGGAAGTAGAGGTGCGCATCCCCTCACCGACGCCCCACATGGCTGGATTTCATGCACGAGCCCGGGTGTTGCGGGTGGACAGTGGTCAGCAGAAGCGCTACCGCATTGCGTTGGAAATCACCGAAGTGCTGGACTAAATATCAGTCACTAAAAATCATTACTCAAGGTACCGCCTCCGAACCATCCGCTGTAAATGGATCGTCTGCTGCCGTCTGATCGCTGGGAGCGGCCTTGCGATCGGCCTTCAGGGCTGCTGCACGGCGTTGCAGATACACTTCCCGCAGCAAGATATAGGGATCGCCAGAACTTTCCAGTGTCGGTTGCAATGGCAGTAATTGCGCGCGCATGTCCACCACGTACAAGGCATAGGGCCCCCACTGATCCCGGCTCGGACGAATAAAATTGAGTGGGTACAGCAAGGTATCAAAAAGAGCGGCTGGTGCATCACGTAAAGTAGAGGGCCCTTTGATGGGAAGCACAACATAAGGCCCCGCTGGCACACCCCAGACGCCCAGCGTCAAACCAAAATCCTGCTCATGTTTTGGCAAGCCGACTCGCACGCCCACATCAAACAACCCGGCAAGCCCGAAGGTGGTGTTCATCACCAGACGCAGAAAATCCCGGCCGGTCGCCCTTGGATTGACCTGAAGTACATCATTCACTACCACCAGGGTATCCCCTAGGTTACTGAACACATTATGCACACAGTCGCGGGCAGGCTGCGGCAATAACCAGACATAGCCACGCGTCAGCGGCAGAAGAATTCTCCGATCGAGTGCGTCATTGAAACGATAGATCGGTCGATTGATACGCACCAACGGATCCCGCTCATCTGCAAAGATCGGCGGAGCGCTCAGTAACAGTCCTGCAACAAACCAATACCTCCAGGCCGTTTTCAGCATTTTCTGAGGATCACACTACCAATCGAATAACCCGCTCCAAAAGAGCAGATCACCCCATAATCACCCGACTGTAAATCGCTCCGGTGTTTATGAAAGGCAATAATCGATCCGGCCGAACTGGTATTGGCATATTCATCAAGAATCAGTGGCGCTTCGAGCCGACTGACCTCACGTCCCATGACTTTGCGGGCAATCAGTTCATTCATGTTGCTGTTGGCCTGATGCAGCCACAGACGTTTCAATTGCGCTGGCTGCAGCCCCATCGCCTGCAGATGCTCGCCAATCTGTTCATACACCATCGGGCATACTTCCTTGAACACTTTGCGCCCTTCCTGCATGAAGAGTTTATCCCGAGCCCCGACACCGGACTCATCACAACGGTTGAGAAAACCAAAATTATTGCGGATATTGTTAGAGAAGCGGGTTTGCAGCTGCGTGCCCAGCACCGACCATGCTGCTTCAGTGCGCCCCGGCAAATCCGCCGCCTGCAACACCACCGCCGTGGCCACATCCCCAAAAATAAAGTGACAATCCCGGTCCCGCCATTCTAAGTGGGCTGAGCAGATTTCCGGGTTGACCATCAACACCGAGCGGGCGCTACCGGAACGAATGCTGTCCGTTGCCACCTGCAACCCAAAGGTAGCCGACGAGCAGGCCACATTCATATCAAAGGCGAAGCCCTGAATGCCCAGTGCCTGCTGTATTTCAATGGCCATGGCCGGATAAGCCCGCTGCATATTGGAACAGGCGACAATAACCCCATCAATCGCCTCCACCGGCTGCCCGGCGCATTCCAGTGCCTGTAAGGCGGCTTTGACCCCCATCTCCGCCTGTACCGATAATTCATCATTACGCCGTTCTGCAATAAAGGGATAAAGACGGTCCGGGTCCACAATACCCGATTTATTCAAGACATGCCGCGATTTTATACCCGAGGCCTTTTCAATGAACTCCGCATTGGACATCCCCATGGCACGCATTTCTCCGGCGGCAATGGCCTCAGCATGACGCCCATTAAAGCGGCGGGCGTATTCATCAAAGGCGGCGACCAGTTCCGTATTACTGATGGATTCCTCGGGAGTAAACAGACCGGTACCACTAATCAGGACCTCCGGGGGCACAGATTGCGTAGGCTGCATGATATTGTTTCCTGTGTAGTGATCCGCAGTCGCTGATGCGGATGCATTTTTATTGGCACCGGGTTCAGAAAAGCATGAACCTAGCCGTCATTCTCCATTACTCCACCACCATTACTCCGTGCTGCCATTCTACCTGATTTTCAGGTCGGCACGCACCTGTTCCCACCAACGATCCAGTCGCACTGCAGAGACCGGCTGAGCCGTCCTGATGTGTTGTGCAAACAAAGATACCCGATATTCTTCCAACATCCAACGGTATTGCAGAATTTGTTCTACGGGTTCCTGCAAGCGTTCCCGCTCTTCCAGCACGACATGACACTGTTGCAACCGCTGCTGCACCTCCTGCATCAACGGCAGATCCCGTTGCCTGCTGACTCCACCCCGCTGCAAACGCCAGAGCATGGCGTTCAGGTAACGGGGGTAATGCTGCCAATACCGGTAGCCCGGAGCGATCGGCCAGTTGTCGTCCACTAACCCCGCTAACTGCGCCTGCAAATCCTGCCGCAGTTCCGGCAATGCCCGATCCAGTGTAGCAATCCCCTGACGCACCTGCCGCACCTGACGGGCAATCGCTTCCAGTTGTTGCCACAACACCGGTAGCTGTTCCGCCAGAGCACCCCGTAATAGCGATAGTTGCCGACTATAGTCGGCTTTACGGTAGGGCAACTGCTGATCCAGCCCGGCAAAAAAAATGACCAAGGCCAGTACCCACTCTTCTGCCAGTCGCTCTAGTGGTGCCAGTTCAGTAAAGACCTGACTCACCTGTGATTTACGGATTTTTTGTTGCCAGGGTTTGAGCAGATCCGCCACTGCCAACGCATAAAGCCGGGCACATCCACGGGCATGCACCTTCCTTGCCTCCATGGGGCGTAGCAGTTCCACCGGCTGTACCCGATTGCCCTGATCCTGCAACGCCGCAAAAAGACGCTGCCGGGCCAGTCCTTCGCCTCTTTCCGTCATTTCAAGAAGATCTTCGCGCCAGTCGGTCCATGCCGTGTTCCCAGGCACCGGCACCGACGGCGTATGCTGTGTCTGTAACCAGCGCGCCACCTGAGCATCCAGTTCCTGCCGCAGGCGACTTTCAATGAGCAATTCACCGGTCGGCGCTACGACCCGGATATTGAGTTGTACATGCAGTGGCAAAGCAATGTCCTGAAAATCCACGGGTGTTAATTGCACCTGACGTTCCCGGGCAATCGCCTGACACAGTCCCTCCAGCAAGGGGAGCGAACGGGGTGGATCCAGACAGGCGGCCAATTCTTGAATCGGCACCAGTTGTCGACGATGTGTTTTGGCCAGTCCTCGCAACAGACAAAGAATTTTTTCCGGACGCAGACCGGGAACCAGATGCTCAAAATCTTTCCAAGGCAAGCTATGGTAACGCCCCACCGGGCAAGTAAGCGTTACACCATCGCGCCGGTCACCCGGCGCAAACACATAACTGAGCGCAAAATCCCCTCCTTCCGCCGGCCACACTTCAGGAAATTCAGCCATCACACCTGCTGTTTGCGGGCGCTGCAGCAGGTCCTCGGTCATCAATAATAATGCTGGGGTGTGAGGAAGCGTTTGCCTGTACCAGACTTGCAGACTGGGAACGTCCACAACAGACGCAGGCAACTGTGCATCATAGAAGGCAAATTGTCCGGAAGCATCGAGAACCAGATCACGACGCCGGGAGCGTTCTTCCATTTCATGTAAACGCTGCAACAATTGCTGATTGGTTTTAAGAAAGCCAACCTGCAGGTCGATATCCCCAGCCACCAAGCCCTCGGAAATCAGTAAACGTCGGGCCTCCAATGGATCCTGGTGACTCAGCGGCACCGCACGCCCAGGATGCACCTGCAATCCCAGTAAATGAATCTGTTCCAGCACCATCGCCCGTCCCTGGCGTCGTTCCCAATGCGG
>JAJXWR010000110.1 GCA_021781515.1 Pseudomonadota bacterium | reverse complement strand
AACATCATATAATCAAACGTATAACAGAAAATAGTGCAACCTCAGGTCGCACCGCTCACCCCATGGCTAAAGCCAGGGGCTTGTGCTCACATTTTGGTCAAGCGGTTCGTGGGTCGACGAAAATGTTACATCATCAATGCCGGCAAAACACACTGATTTGAGGTGCGAGTAGTTATCTCGGTTGTTTTAAGGGGAAGGGGATTGGGTGTCTTTTTGCGTAGTGCTAATAAACCATTGATGCTGCCGGTGTTTAATCAATAATTTACGAATGCGCCAAAATTGGTGCGATCGTGTACGGTGTGGTCTTAACTGGGTTGATTTTCGCATGGTTCTGGAAGTCCTTCTGACACTCCCTATGGCTAAAGCCAGGGGGTTCTCTGTTTATCTTGGGGCATAGGATAGTACTCCTACTCAGACCAAGCAAAGAACTTTTGACGCAAACTGCTCCAAGGACTCGACGTCCCTCCCTTTGGCGACCCATCGAGCGTCCCTTTTTGCAAAGGAGGGCTTCCAATGCGGCACCAAACCACAGGGTATTTGCAGGAATAGGGTAAGCGTCCGGTGAACGACACGTCAAGATTTTATAGGTCAGTTAGGAAAGAATAGACCCTGAATAAATCCAGGATGTTCAGGAATGACCATCCAGTGCGTAGCAATGAAAATGAGCAGATTGGCACAACAGCGCTGTGTCCGACAGTAGATTATTTTTACGGAACCGGTGGTATGGAAGTGGAGGTGGCAGGTTTGGGTAATTCACCCCGTTTCCGGATGTTTTTCAGGGGGGGGCTGCGGATTGTGCTGCTTGCGCAGTGGCGTGAGGATTTCGATCTGACCGCCTTTGCTGTTGAAATACAGCATGCTGTAGGCCTGAGGTGAATGAGTTACTTCATGATCAGATCACAGCGGAACTGGATTCAGTTATGCACTGAATAAAAGTCAAGGATAATGACGAAAAAAAGTGAGTTATTCAGGGGTGTTTGCTTAGAGATAAAGGGCTTGACCAATTTAACATATTGATTTATTTGACTATTAAAATTGCTTACTATTCATGCAACTGTCATGTTTTCCTGATTTTCCAGTAGGTTGCTGAGTCTTTCCAAAGAATTCCCACAGAATTATCCACAGAAGTTGTGGATAAGCGGGTGTGTTGTGTAAGGACAACATGAGCGGTTCCTCATGAAGCCACAGCGGTGCTGGATTCAGTTATGCACTGAATAAAAGTCAAGGATAATGACGACGAAAAATGAGTTATTTAGTGGTATTTTTTTAGAGACAAATGGCTTGACCAATTTAACATATTGATTTATTTGACTATTAAAATTGCTTACTATTCATGCAACTGTCATGTTTTCCTGATTTTCCAGTAGGTTGCTGAGTCTTTCCAAAGAATTCCCACAGAGTTATCCACAGAAGTTGTGGATAAGCGGGTATGTTGTGTAAGGACAGCATGAGCGCTTCCTCATGAAGCCACAGCGGCACTGGATTCAGTTATGCACTGAATAAAAGTCAAGGATAATTTTTTAACGAAGTCTTGTGTTTCATGGTTCGTAAAGACAGTCCGTTTACCAAAAATCAGGGTGAACGTGATATCCGCATGATGTAAGTTCAGCAGGAAATTTCAGGCTGCTTCCGTTCCATGGAGGGTGCCAGAACCTTTTGCACCATTCGACCTTGGCTCTCGACCTGCTAAAAACAGAATGTTGGGCCAGGAACTGCTTTGGAGCCGCTCATTCGTGGAGAATGGTTTGATTTAATTGAAAATATCATCAATACGTTAAACTGTGCTGAATAGTTACAAAATATCTCTATAATGAGCTTTGGGCAATCACAGAAAATCAGGCGGATGCACATCAAATGTGTCCGATGCCACAGTGATAATAACCTATCACTCATTCAGATTATTACAGGGAATACACCATGCAGGTATCCGTTAAGCATTCTATTGCCATGAAAATTACGACTGTGCTGGGAGTTGCGATGGTCGTGGTTGCACTGGCGCTTGCATTGGCAATATCTGTTTATTTTTCTCAACGATTTATAGATCGAGGAATGGAAGAGACCGCCAAGACGAATCAGATTCTTCTAAAAATGGTGAATGCCTACGATATTGTGCTGGAAGATGAAGTCGTTCGTTTACAGACTATTTTTCAGCATCAGTTTACCGGGCCATGGAGTCTGACGCTGGATCAGGACAGGAACGCTCAAGGCAGGATGAGCCCTGTACTGCATTCCGGTAACCTTATTGTTAACAATCGTACAGACGAAGTCGATCAGTTTGCGACGGTGTCTGGTGGCAATGCCACGGTGTTTGTGCCTTTTAATAACGTATTTATGAGAATCGCCACTTCCGTTAAAAAGGCGGATGGTAGTCGTGCCTTAGGCACATTGTTAGGTCCCGATCATCCTGCTTATCAGGCATTAATGGCCGGTAAAGCCTGGCAGGGAAAAGTAAACCTGTTTGGTCGGGATTATATGACCTGTTATTCGCCGGTACTGAATGCTCAGGGTCAGGTGGTTGCTGTACTTTATGTTGGCATTGATTTTACTGAGGGTCTAGAGGCATTGAAGCAGCAAATCAGCAAAGTGCGCATAGAGCATGAGGGCTATGTATGGCTTATTGAAGATTCCGGTGCTGATTCAGGTCGTTTGTTGTACCATCCAATACTCTCAGTAAATCAAAAAATCCAGGAATTGACACCGGTGGTCGGCGAGGCTCTGGTGGATAATCTGCTGCATACGGAAAGTGGAACGCAAAAGTACACGATGCGTCGTTCAGGTGTTGCTCCAGAAGAAAGAATGGTCAGTTTTGTATCGTATCAGCCGTGGCATTGGAAAATTATTGCAGATGTCGCTGTGAATGATTTAACGCATGAAGCTTTATCGTTGCGGTGGATTCTGATTGTTTTGCTGGAGACCTTGGGTTTATTGCTTACTTTGTTTGTGTATTTTCTGTTGCGCTGGTGGCTGGATCATCCTTTGGGTATAGCTGTTGCGGATATGCAACTTTTATCAGAAGGGGTATTACGTCAGGCTCTGCATTCGCCTTTAGCGGAAGATGAAATCGGGTTTTTACAGAATGCGATGGAAATGATGCGACAAAAACTGTTGGCCGTGATTCAGGGAATTCAGGCAGAGACCGTGAATCTGAGTGGTTCAGCGGCGGGTCTGGGTAAAAAATCAGATGCTGTGTCCGAATCTGCGCGCCATCAACTGGATGCGACCACCAATATGGCAGCCGCTGTTGATGAGATGTCTTCATCAATCCGTCAGGTCGCTGAGCATGCGGCGGATGCACAGAAAATAACCCTGGAGTCGTTACAGTCCTCACGTCAGAGTGCGCAAGTCATTCATCAGGCGGGTGATGAGATGAAACATATTTTTGATGCAGTGTCAGCGACCTCTGAGGCCATAGGTCGTTTGCGCAATGAGGCGACGCAGATCAGTCAGATTGTGATCACGATTCGTGGGATTACGGATCAGACCAATTTACTGGCACTGAATGCAGCGATTGAAGCTGCGCGTGCGGGTGAATCCGGGCGTGGTTTTGCAGTGGTTGCCGATGAAGTTCGGCAATTGGCGACCCGGACTAGCCAAGCGACGGTTGAAATTTCAGGGATGGTAAAAAATATGCAGGAAGGGGCTGAACTGGCAGCAACACACGTGGAATCGGTAGTGCATTCTGTCGATAAGGGCGTTGCAATGGCGGTGCGTGCCGAAGATGAAGTGACGTCAATGAATGTGTCTGGTCAACGTATTGGTCAGGCGGTGGGTTTTATTAATGAGGCGCTGAATGAACAAAACATGGCCATCCAGGAAATAGCGGAGCGCATTAATCGTACGGCGCGTGGCGCAGAGACGATGGGTGAAGTGGCAGAACAGTCCAGGGTGATGGCCAAAGATTTGAACCGCATTGCTGATGAGTTGTCGCAAGTGGTGCGACAGTTGGGGTAGTGGGGTGACTGCGCTGTCCTTGGTCTGAATTTTGCTTTATTGTTAGTAAGGTGAAATTCTGGCAGGGCTGAGGTCGGATATGTTGGCAAAATTCGAAGATGAGAAAATTGGCACAAAAGCGGCGGAAGGGGTATCGCAGCAAGCGTCGCAGCAACCATTGCAGGATCTTATTCAAAAAACCAATCCTAAGATGGCTAGTGAACCGGCTTACCGTATGGGGTGGCATGAAAGCCGTCTGGCGCATCAACAGGTCATGCAAAAACAGCAAGAACAGATTGTTCAGGAATTGACTTCGGCCAAGAAAATCTATAGGGATGTTTTTCGCTTGGCTTCCGAAGTGCGTTTGCAGTCGGAACAGTGTCAGGAACAACTGAAGCAGTGTGAATTAGCCCCTACCCAGGAAATGGATCAGCGAATTGCTGCGGCTTTGGCGCACCTTGAACGTCAAATCACTGACATGCAGGCCTTGCAACAGCAATTTTCCGACGGTTCTTCCTTGCAGCAACAGGAGGTTGCCAGGAAACTTGATCAAGGTATAGATAAATTACGTAGTGAGGCGAATCAGTTCAGACTGGAATTTGCGCAGTTATCGCAAAGTTTTTCTGTAGTGAAAGACACCGGGATGCAATTGCAGTTACACGTTCAAGAGTTGAGCCGTTTTCAGCAGAAGAGTGGTGATCAGGTCAATAATCTGCAACGGGATCAGGCGGATTTGCAAAATCGTTGTGCATCGCTATCGCTGGAACAGATGCGGCAGAATCAGGACATCAAAACCACTGTCTTGAAACTGGGTGAGTTGGAACAGCGGGTATTGCAGACCTCTGAACATTGGCAGCATCTGGAAAAAGAAAGCCGGTTGTTATTGCAGCGGATGGAATCACAACTGGTTGAACATCAGCGCATGTTATTCAGGAACGAATCGTTACAGGAACATACGGAAAATGCTTTGGAAACCATGGAAGGTTTCAAATTTGAGTTGCAACAGGAATGGCAACAGCAATCGCAACGCATGAGTACTCAGGAATCGATGTTGAGTCAGTTGCTGCTGGAAGGTCAACGGCACCAGGAAGTCATGCACTCCGGTGTTGAGCGGATGAACCGTTTACAGGATCGTCAGGAAGAAGTGCAGACGCAGTGGATGGGTTTATCTGAACAAATGGTAGCAACGCATCAGTCTATGGAAACCCTGCAGGCTCGCGCTCATTTGAGTCTGTCCAGAGCTGAGGAGCTATTGCATACGGCGCAGCAGGACCGGGAAGAAGTCCAGCAGCTTGCGGCAGATGTTCGTCAGGTACATGAGGAATATACTGCTGATGCTGAACAAGTGAAGTCGTCCATGTCTCAGTTTCAGGGGCGGATTTCTCAGTTGGATCAACAATTGGGGCAGGGACAGGGTCTGGCCATACAACTGCTGGATCTGGGGCATAAGTTGGAGGCGTCTGCCCAGTCAGAACGGGAGGCCAATACCCTGCTGATCCAACAGATGTTACAGAATCAGCAATTGCAGAAAAGTGGTGAGGAATTATTGCAACAGACGCAACGGTTTTTTCAGCGAGAACAACTGCTGACTGAGCAGATACAACAGGCACAAGAGCATACCGTGATATTGCAACAACGTCTTGATGCCCAAGAACGCCTACTGAATCAGGCCGGTGAACGTGAAGAAGAATGGCGGCGTATGTTGCAGGAACAGACGGAAGAACGTCTGCGTCAGGCTAAAATTGTTGAGGAGCAGGAAGAAAAGCTGCAACACTGGCATAAATTGGCACAACAGGCGTTACGTCGTTTGAAAGAAATGGAACTAAGTCAACGGGAAGCACAAATTAATCAGAAAGAGCACCAGTGGTTGATGACCCAAACCCGACAAGAGCAATCGCAGTTACACCGTGAACGTCAGAATATGCAGTCTCAGGTTCAGGATCTGGAAGCACGGATCCATGAGATGGCATTGGCGATGAATGAAAGCAAACCCAGAAGTGACTGGAAACCGGCGATTGAGCAAATTCAGGCGCAGCTTCTTGAGTTTAAAGTAGATGTTGCCCGCTTACGGCAAACAACTTCTCAGTGGGAAGAACAAAAAAACACAGCGGTCAATGCAGTAGAAATGACAAAAGATGCCACGATGCGTGGTAATAAACGCTGGTGGGGTTAGGCAAGTGGCCGACTGACAGGGGCGACAGTTCTCTGGATCAATCAGCCACGTTGACACGTTGATTGGAATCTTACTGGCTGGAACGATACTGGTTTAACTCCATGGTATCGTGAGCACAGAAAATTTTGACATCTTTGTCAGTCCGTGCCAGCTCACGCAGACGAGCCTGATTGTGGAGTCGCGATGAACCTTCAAATTCCATTAGTTTCTGGAAGGTTGCAAGGCCAGGGGGACAATGGGCGGGAGTGGCAATTTCTCCATGATGGAAATAAGCATCTCCGGCGTGTAGTAGCCAGCCGTTTTCGCTATGAACAGCGATAGCACTATGGCCGCGACTATGTCCCGGCAACGGAACCAGCAAAATTTCGTCGTCGCTGTCGGCAATGGCCTGAATCATGGAAAACCCCTTCCAGGATTCTCCCGTTTCCTCATGAATACACCACAGTGGATGATGTTGCCACTGGATAGGGCGGTAACGTACCTTTTCCTTCCATGTGGACGGTTGTTGGGCAGCAAGCCATTCCGGACGGTGAATATGTACCTGGGCTTCCGGAAAGTCCGCCAGTCCGCCAGCGTGATCCATATCCAGGTGCGTGACCAGAATGTGCCGGACGTCGTTGGCCTGAAATCCCAAGGCCTGTATCTGGGCGAGAGCGGTTTCTTCTCTAAGCAATCGTGGGGCAAGCAACCATTTGGTGTGTGCTCCCAGTCGGCGATAGGGATGCTGAATGTCGGCCTGACCAAAACCGGTATCCACCAGTACCAGACCTTTGCGGGTTTCCAGCAGCAGGCAGTGGCAACATAACTCAGTACGTTCCAGCAAATTGCCTTCGCCTTTAAGCAGTTTACGGCCATGTGGGCACATTGAGCCACAATCAATGTGGTGTATTTTAAGCATGAGCAGATCCTTTTTAAACATCCACCTGCCTAAAGGCAGGAATTCCCGGGATGAAGTCGCCGGGGTCTCGTCTTATGATGACCACCTCTTTCATTATACAACAGTGAACTATGTCACTCAGCACATGCAACTGTTGACTGAACTATTTTTGTGAAAAGTTTAGTGCGTGATCGCACGATGACGGTCGGATGTCTATTGCGGATTGATCAACGGGTTGTCCGCACATCCCGTCTTGCGATACAAATGCTTCGCGGACATTTCCGGTGCTCTGGTTTTTTACGAATTCGCCAATGTTTTTGAACGTGAGGTGAAACAGGATGTTTTCTGGCTGCGAATTCCTTAGATGAGTCCGCTATGGGCAAATTTTGGTTCGGTGAACAATGGAGTGTTTACCAGTAGGCTGGCTGAAAATCCATATCGTTTTTAATTTCTACTGTTTCACCACTTTGAGCCAGTACATACAATCCTTTAGTGTAAGCGTACCGCCCCACCTGGTCATCCAGCACCATCGTCGCCACAGCGCCCAGCAAGCGCTTATCCCGGTAGGTGGGCAGTAATGTTTTGATTTTTGACATGCGTACAAGATGATTGTTGACATCTTCAATGTTCAGCCGGCTTTTACATTCCACTGCAATCACATCACCGTCATTCACTACCAGGAGATCAATTTCAATGCTCCCTTGCGGGCGTTTCGCTGTAACATTGGGATGTACTTCATGCACATCAATGCCACGGGAGCGAAAAAGAGAGACAACCGCCGGCATGATCATGGCTTCAACAAATTGTCCAAGACGGCCGGACAATTTCCCCATCTGCTGATTTAATACCTTCATTTGCCGCTCCCATTCCTCTTTGGACTGGCGCATGTGCAGCTCTGTCTCAGCACGACGTAAAGCTTCCATTCGTTCTATTTCAGCACGGCGTTCTTCGGCACGACGATCCACTTCTGCAAAATTTTTTGCAATAAACTGTTCGACTTCAGCGAAACGACGATCAGCTTCAGCGGCCCGACGATCGGCCTCAGTGGCCCGACGATCGGCCTCAGTGGCCCGACGATCGGCCTCAGTGGCCCGACGATCGGCCTCAGTGGCACGACGATCGGCCTCAGTGGCACGACGATCGGCCTCTGCGGCTCGACGCTCATCAATCTCGCGTTGTCTGGCATCTCGATCAGCAAACAATGTCAATACTTCATCCATCGTGATGGTCATTATCTTGCTCCCCGTCAGACGATGCTAATAGCATTGTACAATAATTTACAGGGATGCTACCAGTCCAGGTTGAATTTGTTCATTCATCGGTGCCACCTGATGAACCATTGCTCTGTCGACGAGGATGATTTGCTATGTTTAGGCTGCTGAATTTTGAGAAATAAGCATCAGGACGATGTAAAATAGCTTGAATTAAATTCATGTTGATATGAATTCATGGAGGTGAAACAGGATGTTTTCTGACTGCGAATTTCTTGGGTGAGTCTGCCAGCGGCAAATTTTAGCTCGGCGGACAATGAAGTGTTTACCTGTAGGCTGGCTGAAAATCCATATCGTTTTTAATTTCTACCGTTTCACCACTTTGGGCCAGTACATACAAACCTTTAGTGTAAGCGTACCGCCCCACCTGGTCATCCAGCACCATCGTCGCCACAGCGCCCAGCAAGCGCTTATCCCGGTAGGTGGGCAGTAATGTTTTGATTTTTGACATGCGTACAAGATGATTGT
>JAJXWR010000014.1 GCA_021781515.1 Pseudomonadota bacterium | reverse complement strand
CTATAAGGCCGAGCATGATGCTGAGGCCATTGTGTTGTTGACGCCTTTGGCCGAGCAAGGCAATAAAGAGGCTCAGGATTTATTGGGTGCCAGTTATGAGGAAGGCAAGGGAGATTTTGCGGAAGCGGCACGGTGGTATAAAAAAGCGGCGGACCAGGAACAGCCAGATGCCCTGACTCGCCTTGGAGAATTGTGTGAAGATGGGGATGGGGTTCCCCAGGACACGCAAAAAGCCATGGATTATTTTGCGCATGCAGCACGCTTGGGCAATGACAATGCACAGACTGATCTGGGCGAAATTTATGCCAACGTATTGAACGATAATGCCCAGGCTGCCCGTTATTTTGCCATGGCGGCAGATGCAGGGAATCCGCAGGCCCAGTACCATCTGGGGTTGTTGTTATTGGGGGAAGAAGGGGTGACCCGGGACGTCACCCGGGCATGGATGTATCTAAGTCTCGCTGCCACTGATATTGAGGATGCGGCGGAGTCCCGTGACGTTCTGGAGATGGAAATGGCTCCCCAGGACGTTGCTCATGCCCGGGGATTGTTGGCGGACTGGAAAGTCAGGCATCCGCTGACGGCTGCAACCGCCGCTGCAGCCAGGCATTGACAGCCGCCGGAGCGGCTTTGCCCCGAGAACGCTTCATGATTTCGCCCACAAAAAAACCAAATAGTTTTTCTTTACCGGCGCGATAAGCGGATACTTGTTCTGGAAATTCCTGGAGTACGTCATCCACTAATTTCTGAATCAGCGATTCGTCGTTTTCCTGTTTAAGATTTTTTGCCTGAATGATGGCATCGGCACTACTCCCTTCTCCCGACCACAAGGCAGAAAACACCTGTTTGGCCAGTTTGCTCGATAATGTTGCATCGGCGATGCGTTGGAGCAAGCCACGTAACTGTTCTGGACGGACTGGGCATTGGGTAATGTCCAGGGAATCACGGTGAAGTCCGGCCAGTAGATCGCCCATAATCCAGTGAGCGGCGGCAGGGGCCATCTCCGTCGAGGTGGCAATCACCTCCTCAAAATACACCGCCAGATCTTTATTGCTGACCAGCACCTGCGCTTCATAAGCACTCAGGCTGAATTGATGCTGATAGCGTTGCAGCCGGGCTTCCGGGAGTTCTGGCAGGTGGAGACGTTCTGCTTCGATGTCGGCTTCGCTGATCAGTACGGGCAGTAAATCGGGGTCAGGGAAATAGCGGTAGTCATTGGCTTCTTCCTTGCTGCGCATGGGACGGGTTTCGTTACGTTCGGCATCATAAAGCCGGGTTTGCTGCACGACCGATTGACCTGATTCCACGAGATCGATCTGTCTTTCAATTTCGTACTGAATGGCTTTTTCCACGAATTTAAAGGAGTTGACGTTTTTTATTTCGCAGCGGGTGCCTAAAGTTTCGGTGCCATGGCGTCGAATGGACACATTGCAGTCACAGCGCATGGACCCTTCGGCCATCCGGCCGTCCGAAATATCCAGGTAACGGATCAGTGCATGAATTCCTTTCAGGTAGGCGACTGCTTCACGGGCGCTGCGCAAGTCAGGTTCTGACACAATTTCCAGCAAGGGGGTCCCCGCCCGATTGAGATCAATACCGGTCATACCGCCAAAATCTTCATGGAGTGATTTGCCGGCGTCTTCTTCCAGGTGTGCGCGGGTTATGCGAATGCGGCGGGTTTCATTGTCAACCTGAATATCCAGGTACCCAGGTCCGACCACCGGATCTTCGTATTGGGAAATCTGGTAACCTTTGGGGAGGTCCGGATAAAAATAGTTTTTACGGGCAAACACAGAACGACGGTTGATCTGTGCATGAATACCCAATCCGAAACGCAGGGCTGCACGCACCGCCTGGGCGTTAAGCACCGGCAGGACTCCAGGCATTCCCAGATCAAGCAGGCTGGCCTGAGAATTGGCGGCAGCACCAAAGGTGGTCGAACTGCCTGAAAAGATTTTGGAGTGGGTATTGAGTTGTACATGGACTTCAAGTCCGATAACACTTTCCCAGGACATAAACTGAGCCTCAGCAAAACAGTGAAGGGATGGCCTGATGCCAGGCGGTATTCTGTTGATAGCGATGTGCGACATTCAGCAGCAAGGCTTCACTCCAGTAAGTACCCACCAATTGCATGCCTACGGGCAATCCGTTCAGGAAACCACAAGGTACATTGATGCCAGGCAGTCCGGCCAGATTCACGCCGATGGTGTACACATCAGAAAGATACATAGCGACAGGATCCTGTTTTTTGTCATTGAGTGGAAATGCCGTACTGGGTGTGGTAGGCGCAAAAATGAGGTCACAATGCTGCATGGCCTGCATGAAGTCCTGCTGGATCAGTCGACGCAGTTGTTGGGCTTTGCGGTAATAGGCATCAAAATAACCACTGGACAGTGCATAAGTGCCGATCATGATGCGGCGTTTGACTTCGGTACCAAATCCTTCGCTGCGGCTGCGCACATAGAGGTCGTAGAGATCGTTGGGGTGGGCACACCGGTAACCGTAACGCACCCCGTCAAAACGCGACAGATTGCTGGAGGCCTCTGCGGGTGCAATCACATAGTAGGCCGGTACTGATAGATCAATATGCGGCAGACTGATTTCCACCCGTTGGGCCCCAAGGGATTCCAGTTCCTGCAACGCCGCTTCCAGCAGTTGAGACATGGAGGCATCGAGCGAGTCATTGAAAAACTCTTTGGGCAGACCCAGCCGCAGTCCCTTAAGCGGTGCGTTGAGCGTGGCGCTGTAGTCCGGTACGGGCTCATTAACGGAGGTTGAATCTTTCGGGTCGTGCCCGGCCATGGCTTGTAACAGCAGGGCGGCGTCTGCCGCCGTCTGCGTCATGGGGCCGGCCTGATCCAGACTGGAGGCGAAGGCCACCATGCCCCATCTGGAAATTCGTCCATAGGTCGGTTTGAGTCCGGTGAGTCCACACAGCGCAGCGGGTTGGCGGATAGAGCCACCTGTGTCGGTACCAGTGGCCGCCGGTGCCAGCCGCGCAGCCACGGCGGCTGCCGAACCGCCGCTGGAGCCTCCTGGAACCCGTTGCAGATCCCAGGGATTGTGTGCCGGTCCGTAATAACTGGTTTCATTGGAAGAGCCCATGGCGAACTCATCCATGTTGGTTTTTCCGAGCATGACCATGCCGGCAGAACGTAACTGTTGCACCACGTGGGCGTCGTAGGGGGCTATAAAATTGTCGAGCATTTTTGAGGCACAACTGGTGCGTACCCCTTGAGTGCAAAAAATATCCTTATGGAGCAGCGGGATTCCCAACAGTGGCTGTGGCGATGACGCCGTGGGGTGTTGTCGCTGCTGGTCGGCCTCGGTGGCCTGCTGGAGCGCCAGATCGAC
The DNA here is from genome assembly GCA_021781515.1 of Pseudomonadota bacterium. Lineage (GTDB taxonomy): Bacteria > Pseudomonadota > Gammaproteobacteria > Pseudomonadales > Moraxellaceae > JAJXWR01. The sequence goes on along the minus strand of JAJXWR010000014.1, from coordinate 36,510 downwards.
CGTTACAGAAATCAGACTGTTGAGTTGCGGATCATGTGTGGCAATGCGCTGCAAAAAGTGCCGGGTCAGTTCGCTACTGGAAAATTCCTTTTGCGCCAAGCCTTGCGCCAGGCGGGCAAGTGTATATGTATGCATGTCTGTTATCCTATTCAATCACTTTGGGAACCAGATAAAGTCCTTCCTGGGTGGCCGGAGCCAGCGCCATAACGAGGGGACGCAGGTCCGTTTCAGTAACACAGTCCGGACGTAATGGTTGCGCCAGATCAAATGGATGGGCCATGGGAATGATCGCCGCAGTGGGGGTCTGTTGCATCTGGTCAATCATGGATAAAATGGCATTCAGGCCGGACTGGAAGCGGGGAAGTTCATCAGGCCCCAGTTGCAGCCGTGCCAGATGTGCCACTTGCCTGAGTTCTTCGGGGCTTAAACTCATAATCAGAGTCCTTGTGTCAGGGGGATTGAAGAAAAATGCAACCTTTTTCATAAATAAGGCACGTTACCACAAATGCAGGCTTGCCCAAAGAGGGGCTTTTGATTACAGTACGCTACGCCTACAGGGATGGGCTGGAAGAATGCTGTGTCCTGCCCGCATTCAATATTGTATTCAACTCAGGTTATCTTTCTCCATGTTCAAGTTCTTGCGTGGTTTGTTTTCCCAGGATCTAGCGATTGATCTTGGAACTGCTAATACATTGATCTATGTTCCGGAACGGGGAATAGTTCTCAACGAGCCCTCGGTGGTTGCCATTCGTCAAAGCGGAGCTACAAAAACTGTAGCCGCTGTTGGTGCAGATGCCAAGCGGATGCTAGGACGGACGCCGGGAAATATTTCGGCCATCCGGCCGCTCAAAGATGGTGTCATCGCTGATTTTGAGGTCACTGAGAAAATGTTGCAGCATTTTATCAAAAAAGTGCATGAAAAGGGGTTTTTTCCCCCGAGCCCCCGGGTGCTGGTGTGCGTGCCCTGCAAATCGACTCTGGTGGAACGGCGAGCCATCCGTGAGTCAGTAACGGAAGCGGGTGCCCGGGAAGCCCGGCTGATTGAGGAGCCCATGGCCGCAGCGATCGGGGCCGGATTGCCGGTGGAACAGGCCTGTGGCTCAATGGTGGTAGATATTGGCGGAGGCACGACGGAAATTGCCGTCATTTCGCTGTCAGGTGCCGTTTATTCTGATTCCGTACGTATAGGCGGCGATCTCTTTGATGAGTGTATTGTTTCTTATGTCCGCCGGGCGCACGGCTGTCTGATTGGCGAATCTACGGCGGAGCGCATCAAACAGGAAATCGGGACGGCATTTCCAGGAGGCCCCCTGCGGGAGATCGAAGTGCGAGGGCGGCACTTGGCAGAAGGGGTGCCGCGGTCTTTTTCGCTAAACTCGGATGAGATCCTCGGTGCGATCCAGGATCCCCTCTCCGGTATTGTGGCTGCCGTAAAAAGCGCACTGGAACAGACGCCGGCGGAGCTTTCTGCAGATATTGCTGAACGGGGGATGGTGTTGACAGGTGGGGGTGCCTTGTTGCGTGATCTGGATAAATTGCTGAGCAAGGAAACCGGGTTGCCGGTGATCGTCGCTGAAGATCCGTTGACCTGTGTCGCCCGGGGTGGGGGGCGGGCTTTGCAGTTCATGGATAATCCGGCCTACGATATGCTCTTTGTAGAATAACCTCAACGGGCTGGCCGCAGGCTATGGATGATGCCATTTTTTCCCGGAAGCGAGGAGCCTTCCGTTCGCTGCTGACGGCCATTTTTTTTTCGTTACTGATGTTGCTGGCAGATAGCTGGTGGCCACTGATGGCGCAGGTGCGTCTGCAACTGGACCGGATGTTGTCGCCGGTTTACAGCCTGATGTCGTTGCCGGCAATCATGTCTGACTGGTTTTATGATGCCTCACTGTCACGCCGGAACCTGCAGCGGGATAATGGCTTGCTACGCGCCGAGATGCTGGTGTTACAGGGGCGTTTGCAGAAGTATGCGGCGGTGGTGGCAGAAAATGAGCGCCTCAGGACCTTGATGAATGCCCATGTGGCGGTAGATGGCCGGGTACTGGTGTGTGAAATTATTGGTCTGGACCCGGATGCCCAGCGGCGGATTGTTTACGTCAATAAAGGCATCCAGGACGGTGTCTATGTCGGTCAGCCGGTACTGGATGCCCGGGGAATCATGGGGCAAGTGCTGCGGGTGGGAGAACATCATGCCCGAATTATGTTGCTGGCCGACCCTCTGGCATCGGTTCCGGTGGAAGTCAACCGTAATGGGGTGCGGGGGGTGGTTACCGGCGAAGGGGCGCTTGATCGTCTGAGTGTCCGCTACATTCCTCCGTCCGCCGATGTACGGCCAGGGGATATGCTGGTGACGTCCGGGCTGGGCCTGTTGTATCCTTTTGGTTATCCCGTTGCAGAAGTGGTTCGGGTCAACCGCAAGTCCGGTGGCGACTTTGCGGAAATCCAGGCCCGCCCCGTGGCTGAACTGGATCGAAGTTCACATGTGCTACTGTTATTCGGCCGCCAGTTATCGGGAGGGCAATGAACATGCCGGGCCTGCTTAAAGTCAGCTGGATGGTCAAACCCTTAAGCCTTTTTGCAGCGATGGTCATGTCGGTATGGCCTTTACCCCCGTTGATCAGTCTATGGAGGCCGGACTGGGTGGTGCTTTTTCTGCTGTTCTGGGCGATTCATGACCGGTCAATGCGTCTCTGGGCCGTCTGGTTGTTAGGAGTGGTGGTGGATGTGCAGACTGGCGATCCCTTGGGGATGCATTGCCTGAGCCTCACGGTAGTGGTATGGGGCGGGGTGCAGGTGGCTGCCCGGGTACGGGTGTTCAGTCTCTGGCAAACCAGTATATTGGTGGCCATGCTGGATGCCATTTATAGGCTGCTCAACTGGGTAGTGCTGCAGGCACTGGTGGCCGCATCGCATGACTGGAGTTTTTTCTGGCCGGTGTTGACCTCTGCGCTGGTTTGGCCGGTCTTGTTGATGTTAATGCGTTATGAAGGGGTTCGTTTATGAAGCAGCGATTGATTCTGGCTTCAGGGTCACCCAGAAGACGTTCGTTATTACAGGAGTGTGGTCTGGAACCGGAAGTCTGTCCGGCGGATGTTGATGAATCCCGGCTTTGCGGGGAAGCGATTGCCGATTATGTACAACGGGTAGCGCATTCTAAAACCCGGGAGGTATGGTCCTCCCTGGACAAGGAAACTCAGGCGGAAGCTGTTGTATTGTCAGCAGATACCATGGTGGTGGTCGATCATCAGTTTTGTGGCAAACCGGCAGATTTTGCCGAGGCATGCAAAATCTGGGAACGTCTGGGCGGGCGCTGGCATGAAGTATGGACAGGGGTCGTGCTTAAATCTGCCCAACAGGAAATCTGCACCACGGTGAACACTCGGGTCTGGATGGAATTGCTCGGTCCGGAGGAGATGTTGGCGTACTGGCGTAGCGGCGAACCTTGTGACAAGTCCGGTGCTTATGCCTTGCAAGGTCGGGGTGGTCGCTGGATTCGGGCCATTGACGGAAGTTTTAGCAATGTGGTTGGCTTGCCACTGGTAGAAACTCTGGAATTGCTGGCTACACTGGGCATAACCCCTTGAATGGAACGGCTGGTATGCAGGCACTCCCAAGCAGCGATGAAATTCTGATCAATGTGACTCCCATGGAAGTGCGAGTGGCACTGATCGAAAATGGAGTAGTTCAGGAAGTTTATCTGGAACGGAGCTCACGTCTCGGGCTGGTGGGAAATGTGTATCAAGGGCAGGTCGTCCGTGTCTTGCCCGGCATGCAGGCGGCTTTTGTCGAAATCGGGTTACAGCGCACCGGATTTATTCATGCCAATGATTTGTGGTGGCCCGGTAAAGGGGGGGATGAGGAAGGACGTGAGTGTGCTCATCCGCCTATTCAGGAACTGTTGCATGAAGGACAGATCGTTACGTTGCAGGTTATCAAGGACATGCTGGGGAGTAAGGGGCCGCGGTTGAGTGCGGAAATTTCACTGGCCGCCAGGTACCTGGTGTATATGCCCTATGCGCAAAATTCAGGCGTGTCTCAGCGGATTGAAGATGAAGCGGAGCGCCTGCGGTTGCGGCAATTGTTGCAGGAACTCCAGATACAAGCCGAGCAGCGGGGACAAAAAAACGGGCATTTTATTGTACGTACGGCAGCGGAAGGGATTGCAGACAGTGAACACTTGCAGCGGGATTTCCTGTTCTTGCAAAAACTCTGGAGCCAGATTCAGGAAGCGGCACGAACCATCAGTCAACCGTTCTGCATTCATGAGGAGTGGCCACTGGCGCAACGTTCAGTCCGCGATCTGGATGGCGATCGTGTCGCTCGTATCCGCATTGATTCCCGAGAGACTTTGCTTAAATTGCAGACGTTCAGTAGGGATTTCATGCCCGCATCGCTGGCTAAACTGGAGCACTATTCTGGGGAACGCCCGGTATTTGAATTATTCGAGGTCGAAGAAGATCTGAAAAAGGCTCTGTCCCGTAAGGTGATGCTGAAATCTGGCGGCTACCTGATGATTGATCAGACCGAAGCCATGACGACCATTGATGTCAATACGGGGTCGTTTGTAGGGCATCGGTCTTTAGAGGAAACGGTATTTAAAACCAATCTTGAAGCGACACAGGTGATTGCCAGGCAGTTGCGGCTACGTAATCTTGGCGGCATTATTATCATTGATTTTATTGATATGGAAGAAGTTACGCATCGTTCCAGTGTTCTGAAAAATCTGGAACGGATGTTGGAACGTGACCATGCCAAAACCAAGATTACCCAAGTATCTGAACTCGGACTGGTAGAAATGACGCGTAAGCGTACACGGGAATCGCTGGAGCATGTGTTGTGTGAACATTGCCCTACCTGTGAAGGTCGGGGGAGTGTGAAAAGTGCGGAAACCGTCTGCAATGAAATATTCAGGGATATATTACGGGAAGCCCGTGCCTATGAATCGGCGGGCGCTTTTGTGGTGATTGCCAGTCAGCGGGTCATTGATCGTTTCCTCGATGAAGATTCTTCTTCAGTGGCGGATCTGGAACAATTCATTGGTAAACCCATCCGCTTTCAGGTGGAAGCCATGTACCATCAGGAACAGTTTGATCTGGTTCTGGTATGAAGATCAGTATGGCCCGTCTGGCAGGGTGGTTGTGGCACTTGGCGGTACAACTCGGTCTGGTGGTACTGATTCTGGTGGCCTTATATGCCGGATTGAGTCGACAGGCGCTCCGGTTTTTTACTGAGCACCCACAGCAGTTGGTGCGTTTGTTACAACAGCAAACGGGTTTTTCGGTGCAATTACGACAGTTGCATGCACGCTGGCGGGGCGTGCAGCCGGTTTTGTGGCTGGATGATGTGGTCTGGACAGTGGCGGATGCCCGACATACCCGGATCCTGCTGCCGGAAATTGAAATTGAACCGGAGGTGTGGGATAGCCTGAGGTGGCGGCAGTGGCGTTTTGCAGTGCGGCTGCGGGGACTGCAGTTGCACTGGCAGCAAGATCAGCAGGGTAAATGGTCGCTGCTTGAACTGGCGGGTCTTCCGGCAGATCCGGTGCAGCGTCTGCGGGTGTTGCATTGGGTGTTGCAACAACCGGCACTGGAACTGGAAGAGGGGCGGCTGTATTTTACCAATCGTCTGGGGCAGCAACTCCGGCTGAATCATGTACAGGCACGCTATTCTCTCTGGCAGACCTCTGGGCAACTGCAGTGTGATGCGGTACTACAAACCCTGAGCAGTGCGAAAGGGCCGGTCGCAGCGGCCTGGGAAGACTGGCCACTGAAACAGAAGCACCTGCAGATCAGGCTGCAGTATAGCGGCTCTCTCCTGCCGCACTGGCAGGCGCAGTTACAGGCCTGGATGAAATTGCCCGACATCGAGTGGATTCCCTGGTGGAACGGGCCTTCCGCCTGGCATGGCTTGACCTTCCTGAAAGCCGGGGGGCAGATCTGGCTGCAGGTTCACAAGGACGGGCAGTGGCACCTGCAGATGGATTGTCCGGCATTGGCGGCGCAATGGCAGCAGGGAGTACAGACGCATCTGTTGACGGCGACCCGTCTGCAGGCTGAACTGCAACAGACGACGGGGATACAGCGCCTTAATCTGGCCGATATGGCACTGGTACTGGATCATAAACCGTTGCATACCGGTCCCGTGGCCTTGCAACGTACCCCTCAGGGTGGAAGTCTGCAGACGGCGCAGTTGGATCTGGGGGAAATTTATACAATTGTCGCCTCTGCACCTGGTATTTTTCCCCCATGGATTGACCACTGGCCAGAACATCCGCTGCGGATGACCGGTCATATACCGGGGTTGGAGTTGCAATGGACACAATCCGGCGATGCAATCGCATTGCAGGACCTGCGCGGGCAGGTAACGGATCTGTCCTGGATGGGCTGGAACAATGTTCCCGATCTCAAAGGGGTGACGGTACAGTGGTCTGGGAGTTCACAACAAGGCCAATTACTCATTCAGGGCAAAAAAACAGGGGTGCGCGACGATCGCAACTTCAGCGAACCTATAGGATTACAGGCGCTGAGTGCCAGCGTGCGCTGGAACTACCATCCGCACCAGTCCTTGTTGCTGCGACTTGAAGATCTATATGCAAAAAATGCGGATGCCCGCTTGCATGTCAAGGCGAACTTGTGGTGGCCGGATCTGGCAAATCACCTTCCACCCCAGTTGTCTTTGCTGGCGGGTCTGGATCATGCGCAGGTCGCAACGGCCTGGCGTTATTTGCCGAGAGCGCTTCTGGGGACGGCGGTAGTCTCCTGGGTACAACAGGCCTTAACGGCAGGCAGTATTGGACGCAGTACGGCCATTTATGAAGGCCGGATACTGGCGCAAGAATTGCCTTCTTTAGCCCTGGATTTTCCCTTGCAACAAGTGACGTTGGCGTATGCGCCTGGTTGGCCGCCGGTGCAAAAACTGGCGACCGATCTCCGGTTAGAGCATGGGGTGCTGAGTCTGAAGGGGGCCACGGGCTGGATGGCCGATACTCAACTGGAGTCGGTGCAGGCGAGCCTGGATACCCGACCGCCCGAGTTACAGGTTCGGGTACAAGGAGAAACGGAGGGGCCGGCAGGTGCTGTTTTGACTTTTTTACGCACCACACCGCTGGAACACTACGCGGCTAAGGCGATTACCGGCTGGGTGGTGCAGGGTCAGCAGCACAGTCAGGTGCAACTGGACATCCCGCTGGACAGCCAGCCGGTTCAGGTGCATGCGGATCTCAGTCTTCCGGGTAATGACTGGACGGTGGGGGGTCAGGGCTTGGTCTTTAGCGCCGTCAGTGGAGAACTGCACTATGACAGTGACAAGGGACTGGCCGGTCAATTGCATTCTCAATGGCTGGGGCAACCATTGAATGCGGTCATTGACACAGTGACGGACTCTGGGAATATTGCAGAAATCAGGTTGCAGGCACAAGGAACGATGGCTGTTGCGGAGGTAGCGAAGCAATGGCCCAGTGCACTGTGGTCGGCCGCTACGGGGAGTTCAGCGTTTAGTTTCAAGGCCGATTGGCGACCTTCCCGGGAAAGTGATATCTATACTTGGCGTTCGGACTTGCAAGGCATTGCAGTGGCGTTGCCCTATCCGTTAAACAAGCCAGTGGATGCCGCCTGGCCTACAGAAATTCTCGCCAGCAACGGTGCGGCGGATACCTTGTTACACGCCCGGATTGATAGCCGTCTCGGGGCTGCCATGATGTTTCACAACAAGGCATGGCGTGCGACCGAATTGCGGCTGGGTGGCACGCCAATGGGGTGGCCGAGTCAGGATGGGCTGAAAATCACTGGCAGTTTACCGGCACTGGATCTGGATGCCTGGTATGCGCAGATGCAGCGGTTCGGACTCGGGGGGGCAACGGGTGGAACAAAGGATTCTGCCTGTTGTGCCCTGAATTCCGTGGCGGTCTCTATTGGTCAGTTGAATGGACTGGGATACCAGATCCCCCAGGCAAAATTGACGCTACTGCACTCTGCGAGTGTCGGTTGGCAAATGCGTCTAGACTCTCGTCCCGTCCAGGCAGAGATGCTCATTCCGGTACCTCATGCCGGTGTTTCCGTTCCCTGGCGACTGCATCTGATTCAGTTGTACTGGCCTTTGCCACCCCAGTCTGAGGTGTCGGCTGCGACGGCTGCTCCGTTGACCCTGGAAACACTGCGTAATTGGCCGGATACCGAAGTCGTGCTGGATGCCTTGCATATACGGGGTTATCCGGATATTCAGGGAAGGGGGGAGTTTCACAATACCCAGGAAGGTGCCGCCATCAAGGGACTGCAAGTGCATTTGCCCGGTCTGGATGTGGTGGGTCAGTACCTATGGTCGTCCAGTCAGGGATCCGCCTTGCACCTGAATCTGCACAGTAATGATCTGTCGCGGGTTTTTGAGGTGCTGGATGCCGCTCCAACGCTGGATGCAGAGAGTGCTGACATGCCTGTGGACTTGCATTGGCCGGGAGGTCCTGAAGGGCTGCATTTGCCGCAGTTGGCAGGGCAGGGAACGCTGCAGCTCAGCAAAGGCCGGATATTATCTGTTAGTCGGGCGGCCTCTGTATCCCGGGTTTTCGGCCTCATTAATTTTGCAGATTTAGGACGGCGACTGAAGCTGGATTTTAGCGATCTGACAGAAAAAGGCGTCGCATTTGATGCGTTTACCGTAAATGCTTCACTGCAACAGGCGGTATTGCATTTATCTAACTTCAGCCTGAAAGGGCCGGCGATTAATGTCACCGGCCAGGGAACTCTCGAACTACAGCCGGAGACGGCACATGTTGATATGACAGTAACGGTGCCTGTGACCCGCGTGTTGCCGCTGGCATTGGTGGTTGTCGCCGGGCCGGTGATTGGTGGTGCGGCGCTGGCCGCTCAGGCCGTGCTCAGTCATCCGCTGGATCAGTTGACAACGGTGCATTATCAAGTGGAGGGTAACTGGAGTAATCCCGTCATCCGTCTGGTGGGTGGGGGGCTCAAGTTACCCATGCACAAGTCGATTGTTCTGCCAGTGGGTGATCTGCCGCTGCCAGCAGTGCCGTTACAACAGGGATCAGAAAAAAAATAAACCAGCAAGGGCGGAGCGCTGTGGTGGGTGACGGCGATTTTTCAGCAACAGATTATCATTGGATGCAGCTGGCGCTGCACTGGGCGCACCGGGCGGCGGCGAGCGGGGAAGTGCCTGTAGGTGCGGTATTGGTCTCGGCGCAGGACAAATTACTGGGGGCGGGGGGCAATCAGCCGGTCTCGGCGCATGACCCGTCAGCGCATGCTGAAATCATTGCATTGCGTCAGGCCGGACAGTCCATGCAGAATTACCGTTTTCCCGGGAGTGTCCTTTATGTCACTCTGGAACCTTGTACCATGTGTGTCGGTGCCCTGATTCACGCCCGTGTGAGCCGGGTGGTTTTTGCGGCACGTGAGCCTAGGGCCGGTGCGCTGGTGAGTGCCTGTCAGCTGTTAGCACAAGGACAGTACAATCATTATTTTCAGTTTCAGGAGGGATTGCTGGCAGAAGCCAGCAGCGATTTGTTACGGCGATTTTTCCGGGAACGGCGTTAGTGACTGGCAATGACCGGATTGGACTTTTGTGCTGGCCGGTAAAGCGGTTAAAATCACTGGGCAATTTTTGCGGCGCAGAATTCTGAGTATTTTTCTGTGTGCGTACTAAAATAGCAGTAGATAAAAGTCAGAGCTGACTATATCATCAAGCGCCCGGATTTGAGGGTCTGGACGCACGATCCGGGGTCGAGAGCGATTGAAATAACAAAAAGGGATGAATGATGCAATCTGCAAAACCAGTGTTGTTGAATAGGTCGGCTGGTGAATGGCTATCCAGTCTGCCGATGTTCATGCTGTTATTGCTGACGTTAGTCATAGGAACGGGTGAAATGTTCCATGGTCAGCTCTTGCGCATGGGAGAAAAATTATACGGGGATCCGTCGTCGGGCATACAGTATTTTATGCTGCGGGCCGATCCGTCTCAGCCGTCTTGTGACCCCAATATGAATGTGGATGCTGAAGTTGCCAAACGGCTGGCTTCAACGGCGGGGACAGGCGGAGCTGATGATTTTGGTGGGTTATTTTCCGCCACTCCAGCCGATCCAGCCGCCATTCGCGAGTCGGTGCTGACCTCTTTGCAGCAGTGCAAGGAAAAGCACTCGATGTACCAGAAAATTGTGCAGCACATCACGCCGGGATTGCGGGTGTACCGCGGATTTGAAACGGCTTTTTTCTGGTTGTTTCACTTTGGTATGGATAACCGGCCGCTACTGTTGCTATTGATCGTGCTGATTGCTTCTCTGACCACGACACTGGCGCATCATCACATCGGTTTGCGACCCGCACATACCTACCTTGATTTCAAGATGCAATCCTTGTTCATGACGATTGCCAATGCCTTGTTGGTGGTGGCCTGCGTCAGTCACCTGGAAGTGGATTTGCATTCCGGGGTGCCCATCGACAAGCCATGGATTTTTTACGTGTGGATTACCATGTTCAGCGGTCAGACGCTGCTCAGTTTCTTCCAGATATTCCGTGTCCCGGCACGGGCAGTTCCCGGCGGGTCGATCGGTAAATCGTTGCTGGCGGTGCCGCTGTATTCGATGATGGCCATATTGGGCAGTGTGTTTTTCATGCTGCATGGGGATCGTCCGGCATTGTCGATCTATATGAATCAGATGATGGATTTGTCCTCTATTTTCCTGAACCTGTCCTTGTATATCTGGACAGGTATGTTGTTGAAACAGTCGAAGGTCGTGGATTTGTTTCTGGACATTTTACGTCCCTGGAAGTTTTCCCCAGAAATGCTGACCTACATGATTTTGCTGGCTGCTGCGGTACCCACCGCTTATACTGGTGCTTCCGGTATTTTTGTGATTGCCGCTGGTCCGCTGATTTATCATGAAGTCAAGAACTCCGGAGGAAGCCGGCAGTTTGCGTTGGCGGCTACGGCAATGTCTGGCTCCTTGGGGGTTGTGTTACGTCCCTGTTTGCTGGTGGTGCTGATTGCGGCATTGAACAAGGAAGTGACCACCTCCGCTTTGTTTCACTGGGGATTCTGGGTATTCATCCTGACTTCCACGCTGTTTTTCATTGTGTCGCAGATGCATCGGCAAAGAAAAGTGCGGATTGAGCGTGCCAGTGTTGCAATTCCGGGGATGTTACGTAATTGCGTACCGGTGATGCCCTACATTGTCATTATTGGTCTGGTTGTACTGAGCTATCACTTTCTGCTGGACACCCCGCTCAATGAATTCACCGCTCCGGTCATTATGCCGATTATCATGCTGGTATTGGTGATATTTGATAAATTGCGCCATAACCCGGCAGCGGTCGATACGCCGCGCAAGCAACACAGTCGGCGTACGCATCTGGAACGGGCCATCCGGCATGCCACCAACGAGACCACGGGGCATATTGGTGCCCTGATCATGCTGATGGCCTTGAGTCTGAGTATGGGCGGTGTCGTGGAACGTTCCGGGATCATGGACTTGGCACCGACGCATTTCCCGAATATCTGGGTGGCCATGTCCTTCCTCGTGGTGACCAAAGTGCTGGTGGGGATGGTGATGGATCCCTTTGGTGCGGTTATTCTGGTGTCAAGTACCTTGGCCCCTATTGCTTACAAGGCGGGGATTGATCCGGTGCACTTCTGGATGATGGTGCTGGTGGCCTTCGAACTGGGTTATCTGTTACCGCCAGTGGCATTGAACCAGTTATTAACCCGGCAGGTCGTGGGTGAAGATGAAATTGAAAAGGCCGATGCTGAAGTCAGAAACCTGCGGTTCTTTCGTCGGTATGAACGCTGGATTGTCCCGGTGGTGGTCATGTTCATCGGTTTGATGATTGTTGCGTTTGTTCCTTTGCTTATGATTGGACATTAAGCGGCGACGAGCCCTTGGGTTCTGGTGATCGTTAAGCGGGAGGATCTGGGGACACCTGGATTACTCCCGTTTTTTTGCAGGAAATTCCTGGTACCTCTTCTGGTTTTTGTCGCCAATGCTAACGGTTATAAACTATTCAAATGCTCTGGAACGAGAGGTAGCTGAGACGCCGTTCTGGACAGAGGCGCAGCGAAAGCAGGCAATTGCGCTCTGTGCTCCCGTCTATCTGGAAATTTCTGTATCCCTCTGGCAGCAACTCTGTCAGGCAGTGGCGGCGCTGGATCAGTTATTGAACAGTGAATCGCATCGCCAGGAAGCCTTGGGCCGAGAGGAACTGTCCTTGAACGATGCACCTGGTGGGCACGGGGCCTTTATCTGTTATGATTTTCATTGGCGAAAAAATGAGGGGCTGCGTTTAATAGAAGTCAATAGTAATGCCGGTGGGCTGCTGTTGAATGATTGGCTCAGGCAACACACCGACCGTTGGCGAGGACTTCCCTCGTCCTCTGTCGTGCCTGTTGTTGAGCAAATGTTTAAGGAGCACTGGCAACAAACAGGTGCCAGGCAGCCCTTGCGGCGTATTGTTATTGTTGATCATCAACCCGAGCAGCAGATACTCTATCCCGAGTTCCTGCTGTATGCAGAGAGATTACGAGAGCGAGGTTTTATTGTCGAAATTTGCGATATAGGAGATTTGTATCAGTACTCGTATGCTACAGAGCACGCAGACTGTCTGATTTATAATCGTCTCACTGATTTTTATCTTAAAAATGTGCCGGATTGGCCAAAATTGCATTGGGTTCCATCTCCGGCGACTTTTGCCATTTACGCAGATAAACGCAATTTACTGGATTTACAGCAGCAACAGAGTGTTGCACCCTGGGTGTTAGCCTGTAGAGGGGTTGCTGAACAGCCGATGGAGTGGTGGTGGGCGCAGCGTAATGACTGGTTTTTTAAACCGAGCGAGGGCTATGCGGCCAAAGCCGCCTATCGTGGTGCACGTATCTCCCGAAAAGTGCTGCAGTGGATTTGTGAGCAGAATAATTATTTGGCACAAGAATACTTTCCGGCGACAGAGGTTGACAGTCCGGGATGGGGACGTTACAAGGTTGACCTGCGGGTTTTTAGTTACGCCGGTCAACCTTTGTTATTATGTGCCAGATTGTATCAGGGGCAACTGACCAATATGCGCACGTCCGGAGGTGGTTTTGCTCCGGTCTATGTTAGAAATGGATAATCGGTATAGCCTTCTTCATCGCCACCGTAAAACAGTTCCGGCCGCGGCGGGTTGAGCGGAGCCGATTCGGCCAATCGGCGCACCAGATCCGGGTTGGCAATAAACGGACGGCCAAAGGCAGCGGCATCAATCAGGCCATCGTTGAGCAGTCGTTCGGCTTTTTCCCGGGTATAATTGCCGGCACCGATGAGCACGCCCTTAAAGCGCAGCCGCAAGTGCTGGCGAAATTCATTGGATAATTCAGGGCCGCCGGCCCAATCCGGTTCTGAAAGGTGTAAATAGGCAATCTGTCGCTGTTGGAACTGTTCGGCCAGGTACAGCCCCATTGCTTCTCCCGCCCGATCATCCAGGCCATTAAATTTTCCCAGAGGAGAGATACGAATACCGACATGTTGCGGATCCCAGGAGGCAATCACCGCATCAAGCACTTCTAGCGTCAGACGCGCACGGTTTTCCAGACTGCCACCCCAGGCATCCTGACGATGGTTGCTCTCAGCGCTCTGAAACTGGTGCAGCAAATAACCATGGGCAGCATGCACCTCTACCATATCAAAACCGGCTTCACGGGCCATCATCGTTGCATGCCGATAACTGTCGATCAGCATCGGGATTTCATCAGCACGCAGTTCCCGAGGGGTATCGCAAGCCACCCGTTCGGGTTGACCGTCTTTTCCCATGATGGTGGTTTTGTTCACGTAGGCCAACGCCGAAGCTGAAACGGGAAGTCCTTGGTCAGGCTGCAAGCTATGGTGTGAGACTCGGCCAACGTGCCAGAGTTGAATGGCAATCTTACCGCCAGCGGCATGTACGGCATCGGTGATTTGACGCCAGCCGACCACCTGTTCCGTACTGTAAATACCAGGAGTGGCCATGTAGCCTTTGCCTTGCGGGGATACTTGGGATGCTTCGGAAATCAATAAGCCAGCAGTGGCCCGTTGCTGATAATAGGTCACCGCCATTGCGGCCGGAATATCGCCTGGCTGCATCGCACGCATGCGGGTGAGTGGTGCCATAATAATTCGGTTGTTCAGGGTGAGAGCGCCTACAAGTAAGGGGCTGAACAGTGAAGTGGGCATGCGGGTACTCCTTAATTTTCTATGACAACTGTCCTTGGATCAAGGACAGGGATTTTTTACTGTAAATAACCATGCAGGTCAATAGGCAAGGTTGAATAAACAGAGAAAGCCTCTTTTTTACCATTTTTCATAGCGATTCAAGTCAGGAATGGCTGCCTCCACGGGGGCATCAGTCCGTAAAAAGTCCAGCAAATGATCAAACAGTGGCCAGAATTCAGGACTCAAACGGCGAACTCCCCACTGTGCGAGCAAGTGCTGCCATTGTGCGCTATCACGCACTTGGCGTAAATCGCTTAAAAATGTCGGTAGTGCATTACTGGCGATATTAAAAGCAAAATTAGGATAAGACGTCAGCAAACCAGGGGCGATGGTTATAGAGTCACGTTCCGGTTGGTAACGCAAGTCTTCACCGAGAATAAAAGCGACATTGCTGTGGGCTCTGTTCCTGAGTAAGGTATAAAAAGTCTGTTGACCATGAGTATTGTAAATTCTCAATAAACTGGCTTCAGGCAAGAAGAGAATGGCAGGAAGCTGTGCTGGGGTAGAGGCAGCGATCTGGCTGAGAGCTTTATCACTGGAGGCCACAAATGGAGGAACCCCTGTCCGGCTGCAACCACTGGGTTGACTACAGCGGTTGATGGGGTCAGGTGTGGCATTAAAGCGAGTGCTGCGTTGCAGCAGGCGTTGCTCGAATTCGGTTTTTGCATCCGCAGAAAAATAGGGATCGGCTGCTACCAGGTCGGCACTGACAGGCGAGTAATCCAGCCAGAGTTTAATGCGGCCGCTGTCCTGGTACCAGTCATCAAGCAGCAGTTGCCGTTGTGTCGGCGGCATCAGCCGCAAGAAGTTGTTTTCTGCAGAAAACCGGATCAGATCAAAATACAGCCTGGTTTGTGTCTGGTGCGATAACGTGCCAAATACATCGAAATTTACCACCAGTTCATAATAAGTCTGTTCCAGCAAGGGAAAATCCAGTAGCCACAGGGTTTGTGGTGGCGCACCCAGCAAGCCGCGATGCACAGTGGCACTGTTACCGTGGCGGAATATGCTGAGCAGTGCATTGGTATTGACGCCATTTCCCGTCCAGAGGTCTTTGAAGCCGGCACCTTGAGACTCCTCCTGTCGATAGGCGTTTTGGCGGAGTTTTTCATATTCATTACGTAGGTGCCGATATTTGAGCCATTCTTTCGGTAAATCAAGAAGACCGTCCAGTTGACCGGGTAGCGCCAGCAGCGGTGAAACGCGCTGACGGTAGTCAGCATCCGTGACATAAAGATCATAGCGGGGATCCTGGAAAAAAGTCCAGAAATTATCCCGGATGACATCCGTGGCCAGTTGCCCGCGGCAAACCGGGCCACGGATGAACGTACGCACAAAATATTCTGCATGTTCCAGCATGAATTGGTAACGGGCGGCCACGGGCAAATCGCTAAAGGTTAAAAAAGGATTGGCCCGACTGCTTTCATCATAACCAGCGGCTTGATGGATGTCCCATTGGCTGCTGAAAAACAGCTGTTCAATTGAATTTTTCAGACTGGAATCCAGGGGAAAAGTGATGTGGGTCTTGTAAACCAGGCTTCCCTGAATGGGGCGCATACGGTAATACGGGTGCACCGGCGGTGGATCATTGGCGGAGCGGCTGGCAATGATCTCAATAGGCATTCCTGGTGGAGTCGAAGAACGAATCAGCTCAAAAAAATGGCCAGGGGGCAGAAATGGAAAATACAGGTGGGCAACCACCCAGTGCTCATAAAGCCAGCGACTCAGTAACTGGTGTCTTGGATCTGGTTGGTTGAGGTAGTGCTCCCATTGGTTAATTTGCAGCAATTCCCTGCGGGTTGGTTCTACAGGATGCGCCACAACGGGAGCTCCTGCAGCTAACCACTGTTGTAACGTCTTGAGATCAGTGTGACTTAATCCGGCCACCATAAAAGGCATCCCCTCTTGCGCATGGTGATCGAGGTAATCTTGCCAGTCGGTGTCAGTGGCCGGACACTGGTTCGAACGTTCGACATTGGTGTGAATTTCTGCGGGGATGCCGGTTTGTTCAGTGATTGTCCGGTGACTGCCCAGCGATAACATTCGCGCCATCAGTGAAGCCTGGGCACCTGCAGGTTCGATTACAGAATAAAATCCCAGGGCTCTCCAGCCGGCAATATCAGTGGCATCGACAAACAACCGGGTGGGATGCATGGCCTGTGTACGCGGGACACCATAAACAGGGGTTTTACTGGCTCCTCGTTGTACGCCATCGGCATTGCTGAGATTTAACTGACAGGGCGCATCGTAACAGGCATGGCAGGCGACGCAGCGGTGCGCAAAAATGGGAGCAATGTCTTTCTCATAGGAAATATCCGGGACTGCTGCCTGTGTAGAAGAGATACTAAAGAGCAGTGCTGCGAGGAGTACGCCCTGGATGAAAAATCCACTGAAGAAGATGGTCGCAAAGACAGAGGTTTTTTGCATCGTTGGGTATCGCCGTTACACGGAAGGATTTATTATAACGAATTGGCCCGGTTTGTGGCGGTACAGGTTTTATCCGGAGGCGATGGTCCGGAAGAAACGAGGAAGCTGTATGGAAAAATAGAAGAATTACGCCGATGATAGCAACAAGACAGTGGTGTCAGACTCGACTACAAATGATATGATGAGGGTATGATTATCGCTTTATTCGATCCGGGGTGAAATTCATGATCGGAGAAACTGAAAGTATTGCCAAGGCCAAACTTGTTTACTGGTTGTATCTGGCTGGGTTAGTGACGGTGTGTCTGACCAGTATGGCAGGCGTAGTGATTGCTTATATTTACCGCAGTACCTCATCGCCGTTAGCGACCTCGCACTTTGATTTTCAGATACGGACATTCTGGACAGGGTTTTTAATGTTGTTGGTGGGGTATGTCCTTAGTTTCGTGCTGATTGGTTATCTGATTTATTTTTTTCTGTTTTTTTGGTGGATAGTGCGTTGTGTGCGTGGTATCCGGGCATTGGAACTGTCTTTCGGTGTGTCGCAGAATACCGTCATTAACTGACTTACAGCGGTAACTGTCGTATTTTACTGGAGAGTCGCAGACCGAGCAGGAGTGCGGCGGTGATCAGACCAAAAACCAGGGCAAACCAGAGTCCTTCAGCACCGTGTTGCGATCCAGAGAGCCGGGTCAGGCCGAGGATGTAGCCCAGCGGCAAGGTGAGGCCCCAGTAGGCGAGCAGGGTAATCCAGAAGGGACCTTTTGTGTCATGCAGACCGCGGAGGACTCCGGTGGTACAGACTTGCAGTCCATCAAAAAGCTGAAAGGCTGCGGTGTAGAGCAACAGACGTTGTGCCAAGGCAATCACCTGCGGATCGGCAGTGTACCACTGTGGTGCCCAAGGCCGCAGGAGTATCACCAGTACTGCATTGGCGGCGGCGATCGTAAGGCTCAGCTTAAAGGCGATACGCAAAAAATGGGGTAAGCCGGAGTGATTATTGCTTCCGAGATAGTGACTGGTGCGGATAGTCAGTGCATTGCTTAGCGCCAGGGGGAGCATGAACAAAAAAGAAGCAATGCTTAAGGTGATCTGGTGACCCGCCACTGTGCTGGCACCCAGCGGTGCCAGAATGACTGCAATCAGCGCAAAGGCTGAGACTTCAAAAAACAGGGCCGCCCCCAGCGGCAGACCTAAACGGATTATCTGTTGCAGACGCCTCCAGTCAGGTCGCCAGTCGGCAGCATACCAACGGCAGTGTTGGTAGGAAGGGGCGATGCTGATCCAGAGCAACAGTAATAGCAAACCCAGCCAGTACACGCTGGCCGTGGCGAATCCACAACCGGCACCTCCCATGGCGGGTATCTGGTGCCAACCCTGCATCATGATATGGTTCAGGGGAATATTGACAGCCAGGGTGGTGGCACTGATCAAGGTAATAGGCAGTACCTGACCTTGTGCCTCACTGTAAGCACGCAAGACCATAAAAGAGGCGACGGCGGGAACGCCTGGCAGTATTCCACGCAAATACAGGCGTACGTCAGCGATCATATCGGCTTTAATCCCCAGGAGATGAAAACTCAGGGGCAGCAGGTACAGCAGGCCGGCAATCAACAGGGCAAGTCCCCAGGCGATCAGCAAGGATTGTTGCAGAATCTGCGACAATGCTGGCCAGTATTGTTGGCCACGCGCTTGTGAGAACAGGGGTAAACTGGCCAATAATACGCCTTGCATGAACAGCAGCACCGGTAGCCACAATCCCGAACCGATGGCCACGGCGGCCATGGCGTGCGTGCCGTAATGGCCGGCCATGAGGGTATCCACTAATCCGTGGCCCATTTGCAGGAGTTGAGTTCCCCACATCGGCCACAAAAGACGCAGGATGTGCCTGGATTCGTTGGAATCCCCGGGGTTAGCAGTAGGCATGGTAAACCTTAGTGGATGTCGCACAGGAGCAAGGGGGTGTATCAATGCGGTGGATGTGGCGTAAGTAGAGTGGCAATGGCATGAGTTTCCCTTGAAGCTTTCAATCATTTTACGCTATCTGGCGGCGAAAATGGTGGGTAAGAAACCCAGGGTATTCGTAATTGATTGGCAATGTGGGCAGGAACGCAGTGGTTCAACAGGTTTGGCGGCGATGTGGTACAGACACTCCCCATGACTAAAGCCCGGGGTTTGCGCGTACACTTTGGTCAAAACTTCTCCTTTATACAAAGTGTTATGGCTTGCCCTGTCAATTGCCCCAAGTCGAACCGTCCAAGGTCTAGCGTGGCAATGTTGTTCAGCGTGATTACATCCTTCGTCGGGTCGGTAGGACTGGGCTGGACGCAAGCCGTCGCACCGCTTTTAAGGACAGCGGCGCGACTCACAGGTTCAGGCGTCCATTGAGAACGCCATGACCGATTGCGATGGTTCCTGGACATTACGACTTGACCACGGCAGTGAAGTCCGACCACTGTTCGATGCGGAAGGCGCGAATGTCACGCACGGACTTCGGAAACCACGTTCTGGTTCGCAGCGCCTGGATGGCAAGGAACAGGTTCGCCATGTTTTCTTCATCAGTCACGTACAAGTTGCCCTGCACACGTCGGAAGCCGTGTTCTCCAAGGACTGCGCCAATATCGGTGTATGCCTGCGTCACCCCTTTGGGGTGATGCTTCTCTGTGTCGGCCACCACCAGGTCGAAAGCGACGGCGTACATCAGTTCGCCTCAGGGTCATCGTTCAGGTGCGTCCAGCGGTATTCTGCTTTCTCTGCCGTTTCGATCATTGTGATCTCGATCATCCAGTCACCATCGTCCAATTGGCGGAGGGCTTGACCTACCTCGTATTTCGGGCCGAACGGCCCAAAGCTCTTGATCTTGCCTACCGGAATAGGCGGCGGTGCGATGGCTACTTGCATGGCGTTTCTCCTATGAAAAAAGCCCCAGCGTGTGTCGGGGCTTGCTGATTACGAATTGAACTTCTCAACGATGGTGCGGGCTTCATCACCGAGCTTCTCAATGCTCAAGGCCAGAACTTCGTCGTAGGTCAATTCTCGGGCTGACTTCATTTTGCCGTCCGCATATACAGTCCATTCAACGCCAGCCATATCTTCAACGACTCGCCGCTGCGGTTCATTTTCCAAGCTGCGGCTTCAACGATGGTCTTGCCGAACGTCCACATGACCTGTAGCCGCAGACCAGCCATGCCATAACGGCTGATGTTGCTATAGATCACGAAGTAGGTGGTGGAAGAAGTGCTCATTTGAATCTCCTGTTTTCAAAAGGCCCCTACGCTCAGATGTGCGAGTCAAAACGACCGTCAACTACTGAATACGATTTAATTGCCAAGTTTACACCAAGAGAAAGCCACTTAATCAACAACCAATTACGAATACCCGAAACCCATTGGTTGCAGGAAATGGGTGGTGCAATGAATTTCAGGCGCAAGCCACACAATGCATGGACTTGTTCTTGCTGTTCGCTCAGTAGCTGCACAGTAAAAAGACTGAGGCCTAGGTCGGTGGCAGAAAGTTAATGGTGTGTGTACCAGTCCACGTGTCTCCGTTAATCGGATCAAAATGAAACAGTTTGATGCGCATGGCAATTTTCTGTTCCAGTTCGGGGTCATTCAATTGACTGGAAACAACTTCGCAGGCGGATACCGCACCATCGGCCGTAATGGTTAATTTCACCGTTACGCTGCCTTGCAGGGCGGGATTGTCGCGCAGCGCACGTTGATATAACGCTTGTAGTGCGCCATTGAAACGGTCAAAGCCACGGGCAATATCGCCACCACTTCTTTTCTGCACGCCGGTATCTGTATGCTTGCCTTCGCCAATATTACTGTGTACGGCCTGCTCATGGGCAGAACCGGCGACTTCCTGAATGGCTCCATTGCGGCGTGAACCTTCTTTTCCTCCTCCAAAACCGGAACTGAACTTGCCACTCAGACCGGCTTCCGCCAGACCTCCACTGCCTGATCGGACACTGGAGGTAATCATGGCACGGCTACCACCATCTTCTGTGGATTCTGTGCCTTTGGCGGATAGCGGTGTATTGCCCGTGGAAGGGTGATCGCCCACCAGATCGCGCAACGCAGCTAACTGATCCAGTCCCTGATCTTTCAGCAAGGCGGATGCCTTGGCTCGCGCCTGTTGCACGGCCATGTCACTGGTGGCCCGGTTTTCGGTGGTTTCGGGCGGGGGAGCCTTTTCCTGAGTATTTTTGGTGTCACGTTCGTGCACTGTTGTATGCGTTTCCTGCTCTTCTTTTACCGTTTTTTTTGGGGTGGTTGCGGTAGGTGCCGTGCTTTTGTTTTTCAGGGGCACTACGGTGGGTTTAAGCACTTCCGGTGGTAGTTCAAAGTGCGCTGTCATTGCCACAGAGATAATACGTGACTGTGTTGCCTGTAAATCACGCTCTTCCCGGCTTAATTGGGGGACGTGGATATGCGGAATCACCAAACACAGGACAAAGGCCCCCGTGATACTCCCGAAAAAAATCTTCCGAAAACGATTCTCATCCGAAGCAAAAGGACTCCATGGAAGATCCGGGCTCCAGTCATCAGACGCAGGAATACTCATGCCTTGTCTCCTGAATGCGCTCTTTCAACAGCGAATGAAATATGGCTGAAGCTGTTCTGTGAACAGGTCACCATGATCAGTCGCAATAAACGATAGGAAATGCGTCGGTCTGCCAGGATGTACACATGATAAGCATGATCTGGATCCATGGCCAGGTTCTGATGTCCGGCACGGTAACGCAGTTCCTGAGCCAGTCCGGGAATCATACCCGCATGTACCGAGGTGTTGAGTATTTCGGGTACAGAACCGATATGTACGGTGTCGACAAACAAATCACTGGGAGTGACCTGAATGGTCAATGTTTCCCGGGGAAAATCCTGGGAAACCGATTTAGGGACTTGCATGGCTTGATTGTTAGGGAGGCGGACCTGATTTTGCGCATTAACAATCAGAAAAAACACCAGTACCGTGAAAATGTCAATCATCGAGGTCAGCATGATACTGGCTGGTTTGTTGCGTTTATGCCGACGCAACAGGCGTACCTGACGCGGATCTTTATCCTTATGGTGCATAAGAACTCCCTGCAGTGGCTGAGCCTGTACCTGTACCTGATAATGGATCGGCGGGCGCATCACCCAGAGCAATATCGGGAAACAGTGCGCTGTGAATAGTATTGCTGCCCACTTCTTCATCATGGTAGCGGACCGCATCCATGGCATGTACCAGATCATCATAGGCCGTCGTGGGTTGTGACAGGATTGATGCTTCACGAATAGCTGGGTACTGGGTTTTAACTTGTTGCAGATAGACGCTTAAACTGGCGAAATCGTGCTGATTATGCACATCAGGAATATCTTTCAGGGGACCCGTCTGGCGATCCGCCACCAGTAAATGGTGCGGATAAAGCATGATTTCCAGAATAAGCGGTTTTTTCGGGGGAGCAGAAGCACTGTTTTTGCCGGAGGCATGTGCAGGTAAATTGACCTGCAATACCGATACTTCGCGCACGACAGAGCTGATGAGCAGAAATGACAGGAGCACGACCATCAAATTAATGAAGGTCGTCAGATCCAGTTCAAATTCAGTTTCACGATGGCGACGACTCATGCCCTCACCTCAATCTGTCGTCTTTTGCGCAAGGTTCCGCAATATATTCATAAATTTCATATTCGCCATTTCCAGGCTTTCAATGACCTCATTGGTTTTTGATTGCAGGTAGGCATAAAGCAGCATCAGGGGGATCGCTGAAATCAACCCAAGGGCTGTCGTGTTCATGGCGACTGAGACGGATTTGGACAGCAGATCGGCTTTTTGTGCCGGATCTGCACTGGCAACGGCAGCAAAGGCGTCGATTAATCCCATAATGGTGCCCAACAGACCCAGCAAGGTGGATACGTTGGCGATTGTTGAGATATAGTTTGTCCGTTTTTCAATGCGCGGGAGCGCTTCCATCAAGCCTTCTTCCAGCGCCAGTTCTACATCTTCATGGGTACGGGCATTGAATGAACGACTGATACCGTGCGTCATGATGCGCGCCAGCGGCGTTTCAGACTGCTTCACCATGCCCAGCGCTTTTTTCAGCTCTCCCTGATTGAGCAGCGGATGAATCATGTTCCAGATTTTATTACTGTTGCGTGTGACGCCTTGCAGAAAAATCCATCGCTCCACACAAATGGCTAATCCTGCGATCATTGCGATGAGGATGGGATAAACCCAGATTTCGCCTGCCTGAATAAATCTGATCATGCCCTGAATAATGCTCATTCGCAAATCTCCATCAATTTCTGGTAAGGTTCGAAAAATTGTTATCATGCATCGCTAAAAAATAAGCGGTATTTTTGCAAAAAAAACAGTTTGGCAAAAGGATTTGTTGTAATAGGTGACTGTTTTGACCGCCGTTGTCTATCGGCATGATACGCATCTTAATGGTTCCCCTCTGTTGCTGTTCCAGTCATTGCCTGATGAAACTCAATTTCCCGATGCAGGGTTTCCGGATCCAGTGGATCCAGGGACTCATGCAGCACCGAGGAATCAATAGGATCTTTGCTCAGTGTCGATTCTCCCACAGAACGCCAAGGCAGGATATTCGACACGGCCGGTGCCTCATGGTTACCTACGATGGTAGTGACATGATCCTTGTCCTTGTCATCGTCATGTCCTGGGTCAGCGGCGACTTCGATTCCAGACAGACCAATGATAACAGAGAAAACCAGTCGTTGTAGCGTTGTTGTATGAATCATGGTGCAGTACTCGCCTGTGGAGCCGGTGGTGTTGGCGTGGCTACGGGAATATGGGCACCGGTGCGCCGCGCCAGATCGACAATCCAGTGTCCGACTACAGCATCCGGTGTACTCTGGAGTGCCTGATAGCGCTGATAGTGCTCCAGCGCCAGTGGCAGATCCTGAAGATACAACTCCGCCAGAACCGCCAGGTTGAAATGGGCACGGGCATAGTCCGGATCCAGTTTCAGGGCTTGTTCATAAGATTTACGGGCATCATCAAAATATCCTTCGTAGCGTAAAGCGACGCCCAGCGCATTCCAGGCATAGGGGTTCTTCGGGTTGGTCAGTACTGCGGCCTGCAGGGTTTTCATGGCACTGCCGTATTTTCCGAGCTTCAAGTAAATCAGCCCTTCATTGACCAGGGGGCCGGAGTACATCGGATTATGCATTGAAAGATTCTGCATTTTCTGCAGGGAATTATCATAATTACCAGCCCGAATCTGATCCAGGGTTTTATCGTAGGCATCATTGAATGCTGGAGGAACCACGGGGGTGTGGTGTGCAGTCACGCCTCCCGAGGTGCTGATAAACAGATAACGTACATTACCATCGCCCGTAACGCCACTGGCGGGATTAATCGCATCCAGCAGACGTGGACCTGGTGGAACCACGGGTTCATGTTGACTCAGACTGACGCCCTGTTTGTCGGTATTCAGGTTCGTCTTGGGCGCTGCGGTATGTGGATGTTGCATACGGGCTTTCAGTGAGGCTAACAGATCATCGGCACTCGGAGTGGTGGCCGTTACTTGGGTCGGAACAGTCGATGTGGGTTTTTGTGGGTGCAGGGTACAGCCTGCCATCACCGTACTGCATAGCAGCAGTGTCAGTAACTGTTGAAGGCACCCCTCAAGGCGTGAATTTAGCATGCACCAGTCCTCAAAATACAAAGGGAACTACGGGTTCCAGCTGTTCCTGGCGGCTGTAACGACCCGGGGACAGTTGGGCGAGTTCATCAAAACTTTTGCGAATCCATTCGTTGTAGATGCCTTGTTTAACCAGATTGGTGTTGGTAACAAGAATATGGATGGCTTTGTCGTCAAAAGGATCGGCCTGTTCTTCCAGCAAAATATTATATTGTTCCAGTTCAATGCCGGCTAGTCCGGCTGGACGTTCACTGGTCATCAGGCCACTGGCCAGCAAATGATAGATCGTGGCAATCTGATAGTTGGCAGCGGCTGAGTATTCGACGGTTCCATAAGCACTGATTCGGGCATAATCATCCAGCACTTTTTTCATGGCGGTTTTTTTGCTAGCCAAGGTGTCCTTGAGGGGTTGTGTCAAGGTCAGCGATTTAAAGGTATCAAAATCGGGCTGAGCGAGGCGGAAAGCCGCCATTGCGGCCAGATAACGGGTACGATCGGTTCGTTCGGCTCCGGCATTGGCGTCAGTTGCCACCAGCGCCGCTAACCATTGATTGACCAGATCGCTATCGTCAAGTCCTGTGTAGTATTCCAGCAGATGATTTTCTGCTTCGGCCTGGTCAGTGGCCGGGTGCGGGAAGGCGGCCACATATTTTTTATAAAGATCGGCGGCACGGTCAGGGCTGTGGGTTTTACGAAAGAGATTGGCCGCATGGAGCAGCGATTCCCGGGCCATATCCACATTGGTGGTCATGTTCAGATCAGCGATATGTTCAAATTCGGCGGCAGCGGCTGCATAATTGCCGGTCTTTTCGTAGGCCAGTCCCAGTTTGGCAGGTACGGTCTGGTTCAACTCGTGTGTTGGGAATTCATGTTGAAACGATTCGAGAATGGGGATGGCCGCTGTATACTGTCCTGAGGTGAGCAGCAAGGTAGCCGCATCAAACTCAGCCACGGGATGCAATGCTGCTTTAGGTACCGTATCACCGACACGCATGAAAGTACGCACCGCCTGAGCAATTTCATGCACATCACGTAAATGTACGGCTTCTTTGTAGATGGTGGCCGCCAGACGGTCTTCATACGTTTTACGGTCGGTATCACTGAGCAGCGGGCTGTCGTAGCCGAGTATGTGTGTGTAAGAGACTTCCGCTTCTTCCAGTTGTCCCAGATCAAACTGACCATCGGCAATGACTTTCCAGGCATTAAGCGATTGCTGCGTAGGTGCAGGTGGCTGCAGATCCACCAGCACTTTAGCGGTCGCAATGGCGGAGGCTTGATCATGACCGGCCAGTTGGGCATCAATTATATCAGCCAGCACTCCGGGTGTGCGTTTGTCTGCGGGAAACGTTCTGGCAAACTGCAAAGCTGCATTGCGGTAATGCTGTTCTACGTCCGGCAGACTGGCCGTGTTGCGGCTGCTGCTGAGGAGCGATTGCCAAGCCGCCAGTTCAAAGACAGCGGCTTTTTCTGCATTGGTGTTTGCTCCATTGTAGCCATAGGCCAACTGATGAAACTGCGGTATGGCCTCATTCTCATGGCCTGCGAAATGATAAGCCTCTGCCATGAGTTCACGGATGGCCATATCATTTTCCGGACCCGGGCGGGTATCCAAGTATTGTTGATACCAGCGAGCGGCATCCAGATAATAGTTGGGCTGGTGGGCTTTCTGCGCCAGAGCGTGGTCGTGCTTGGCCAGATCCAACAGATGTGTTCGTAGATAGGGCAGAAGTTTTTTCTGTTTTTCGTCGTTGCATTGTTTCCAGTACGTGCTGTTCATCCCGTAAAGCTGCACAAAGGATTCCTTGGCGGGCAGCACCAGTTCCGGAAAACCGCCATTTTGCAGGGCCTGGATGGTCGCTGTACTGAATTCAGGGGCCAGATCATCCATCGGATGCCGCAGCACATAGGCTTTGAAGGCTTTTGCCGCATCCTGAAACCGATCCTGCAGCAGGTATTCTTTGCCAAGCGCTTTGTAGATATCCGCTTCATAAGGGGCCGGCCCATGGCTGTCAAACCACTGGTTCAACGATTCTGTACCAGATTCCTGAATCAGGCTCAAGCTGATGACCCGTGCTGTATCATGTAACAGTTTTTGTTGATCTTCTTCTTGTACAGTACCGCTGTCCTGCGCCACTTCCTTGAGGTAATCACTGCGGGTTTTTTTATAGAATTCAAAGAATGTACTGACTGCATGGGCATAATCCGAGTTTTTATAATAACTCCAGCCCATTTTGTATTCAGCCTGCTGCCGGTAGTGCCCTGACCGCGGGGAATTCAGTACGGCCTGATAGCAGTCGATAGCTGCCGCAAAATTTTTCTTTTTGAAATACAGTTCACCAGAGCGGAATTCGGCTTCTACATAAAATTTACTGTTTGGGTATTCTTTGGCCAGTTGCTTCAACGTCATCAGCGATTCATTGGTTCGTCCGGCCATATCATATACCCGGGCCAGTTTGTAATAGGTTTCCTGACGCTCGTGCGCAGCTACTGAAGAGCGTAGTACCTGTTGGTACAGACTAATGGCCTGATCGTAATTGACGTGCAGTAAACTGGGATCCACTTTGTCGGAAACCGTACTGGCCAAATCCAGATAGGCAGCGGCTTCTTCTCGTGAACTGGCAGTGGCCATGCCCTGCATGAAATTTTTATAAAGCATGGTGTCAATATTTTTGTTGATTTTTGTGTCAAGATTTTCAGGTGTACTGGTTTGTGCAGCTTTGGCTGCAGTCTGGGGTGTGGTGGCTATCTCGTCACGCACTTCTGTGGCCCGGGTGGTCAAATCCGCCATTCGTTTCAGCGTTTCCGTTTTTGCCTGACTGTCAGGCAACACTTCAGTGGCGGAATGGTAGGTTTTTAAGGCTTCTTCCACCGATGCAGTTTTCAGATCGCTGGAATTGATCATGACATCACGGTTTTCCAGTTCAGCCAGTGTGCCTTGCTGAAACTCTTCGTCGTGGTGAATGGGCGCAATATTCTTGCTGGGCGTAGCGACGGGATGATGATGCAGGAATCCCGGCATACTACAGCCAGCCAGTGCGGAAATCATGACACTCATTCCTGCAACCAGACCCGGATGCAAGACAGGTTTACGCAGGATCTTGGGGTGTATCATGGTCTGTTTCCCGGTAGGCCATTACTGAGTTGTCTGCTGGCGGTCATATCCTGTAATCGGGCAACGGCCAGTAAAGCCGAGGCCAGTTGATGGTTCAGGAAAGTCTGTTCGTCAGCAATGGTTTGTCGGGTCATGGCCAGTAAACGACCGGCATTGGCGGAACGTTGATGGCCTAGGTCATCCTGATCATGGAGCATTTTATGTTGAACATCGGCAAAACGCGCAGGGGAATAATGATCCATAAACTGTTGCGAATCGGTCAGTAATTGATGAATTCCATCAATTCGTTGCTGTAATACCTGCATTGTGGTGGACATTTCCGTGATATCCATACGGGCCTGCTCAAAGGCCAAAGGCGCATTATGGGCGACCTGCCAGAGAATAACGCCCTTGATCCGGCGAATACGCTCGCGAAACAAAGTGGCGGTAACTGAAGGAGGTAACTGATTGATGGACTGTTCCAGATGCTGCATCAGTTGTAACCGGTTCACATCTGCATAGGAAGCATTGTCTGTAAAGGAGGATTCTTCACTGTAGCTCTGCATGCGCTTGCGCAGTATCCGGAATTCATTTTGTAGTTCATCGTTTCTTTTGCTGAGCAGATCCATTTGTTGAGACCATTCGTGCAGGTGATCATGTAAATCCTGCTGGTGAATCGAAGCAATCTGCAGCACGGCAGGTAATTCAGACTGCTGTCGTTCAATCTGCTGGATCAAGTGCCCTGTCTGGATGTAATCGGCAAAGGTAAGATTGAAATCGTGCCGGGAAAACAGGTGATACAGAAAAGACGCTTCCGGTTTTTGGGCAAACCCCAAGGTATCGATGGGAGCAAATGGATCCTGTGAGGTATCCTGGCTGTAAACATCGAGAGAATCAATCCATCCTGGCTGGGTGCTGATGTACTCAATGTAACCAAGGCGCTTCAGTTCAGCCCGGAAGATCTGGGCGGCGAGGTGGTAACCAAATAGCGCTTCAGGATAGGCATGCAGCTCTTCATAGGCTCGCGGAGCGAGCATCAAGGCTTCTTGCACCGAGGGATCTGCCGGATTGCGTTTGATCAGTTCCAGCCAGAATGCCAGTGCCTTGCGGTAATTCCATTGGGAAAAATGCACATAACCCATGGCCAGCAAGGCTTGATTACTGAAAGGTCCGTCGATGCGGATATGCAAAAGATAAGAGCGGGCTTTATCAGGCTTATGATCGCGCAAGGACTGGTAGGCTAAAGCCAGCGACGCCCGATCCTTGATGGCATTGACTTCTGCATCTCCCACAGGGGTGTGGATTATTTTTTCCAGTTCCCCGATGCCTTCATGCACATGCCCCTGACGCAGGTTGGCGACGCCGGCGTTATACAGTGCAAAGGCAGAGTAGCGGGTATTAACGGGAATCTTGCCGAGAATTGAGCTGGCCTTGTCCGCATGCCCCTCATCCAGATAAATAGTGGACAGGAAGACACGACGTTCAACGTCCTGTTCCTGGGTCAGGGACTGGCGCGGCACTTTAAGGATGGCTTCGGCTTTTTGCAGTTGACCTCGCTTGTAGTACAACTCACCCTTACCTAGCCAGGTTTGTTGTTTGATGGAACTCAGCGTATCCTGTTCAATGATTTTCGAATACATTTCATCGGCATATTCTGGCATGTTAATCTGGCTGTAAATATTGCCCAACAACAGATCGGTATCTGCAGAATGTTTTCTGAATACATGCTCAGCCTCGGCAGCAAGAATCTGGTTGGCCGATGAATAGTAACGATTGCAATAAAAATCAAAGAGAATCCGACCATATGAAAACTGGCTGCGCTCTGCCTGATTGATGATCAGTGTGGTGTCCTGATCGGATAGCAAGTTATCTCCACTCCCACCGAGAATGTCTTCACCACCGGCCAGCGTGTCTGCCTGTACCGTGGTCGTCGATAGCGCAACCGCCAGCAGCAGGCCGGCATACCCCTGTCGGTGCTGCCGGAAATTCAGAGAAGTTCTCAGGTTCATGCGCATTTTTTGTCCTGACCAGTACTGCCGGGTATTACCGGATCAATTCCGGATATCCCAGTCGTGAAAATTGAACTCCGCCTGGGATTTGTTCGCATCGTCGGAAATATGCAGTTCAATAAACTTCCGCTCTTTGCCCTTGACAAATTGATAACCCATTATTCGCTGAAAGCTTTTACCCAAGGGGTCGTATCCGGTAATCACGGCCTTGATCTCGTGCTGGCCCGTCGTGATGTTGCCATGGAAGATCCGATCCATACCACCTTTGGTCAGTGCGGCATATTCTTGCGGCGAGTAGTAATGGTAGGCCACATGTTTGCCATCAAGCAACACGTTGATGTCAACCAGACGAACACTGGAGCCAACATCAATGGAAATAAACAAGGCTGATTCAGAACTGGGGTAGAGTAACTCATCTTCCAGTTGGGTGAGCTGGGTGTTGAGGTTCAGTACGTTCTCTTTCAGATTCTGCATATCAGAAGGTACGCTGGAGCCGGCTTCGTCTGCAGAGGCAACTGCAGCGCACATCAGCATCCAGTAAGCGACCACCAATATTTTCAGAAACTTTATACAGTTTGCCATAATTGCGTCTCAACCAAGTCTGTCTTTCAGGGGCCAAAGAAGTAGCGCCATTCAGCAGTCTTCCGTCTCCTGTGGTGTTATTTTAGAGCCTAGCCGCATCAGATGGATAGTTTACAAGGTCATATACGGTCTGCCACTAAGTATGATAGGAAAACACAAAATGGTTGAGTGAATTGTGATATTTTTCCTGTATTGCTCACCCCATCGTTCCAACAGGAGTTGCGGCAACCTGTTTAATCGTGCCGTGTCTTATTCCGTGCCTGCCTGTCAAGGAGTATGCTGACAAAGAATTATTTCTGCACCAGAGCTAATGATAATGCATCCATGTGTGTATGATTATTCTGGTCTTGTTGTGTTTTTGTGAGGAAAAGGCAAGAAATAATCTGGATAATAACCCGGAGAATAACAATAACAGAGGTGCGAAACCTGCAAGGACACACTAGACGGCTCTTTACCCCAAATCGGGCCAGATGCGCTGTTGAACATTACTGCACGATCGACCGGACTCGACGGAAATCTCGACTAAGATCGTTGCCTGGATTACTCTGTGGTTAAGTTGGCTCAGTGAAATGCGACTGGATTGCATCGGACAGGTGCGTCAGTAGACAACTGATGTAGCCGTTTTGTGGGTAGATGGCATGCCTGGAATACGAATCATGAACCGCTGGAATGCACTGGAGTATGCTGAATGCAGATCGTGGCAGACGAAAACATTCCCTGTCTGGAGGAGTTTTTTGCGGATTGGGGAGAGATAAGGCGTTATCCTGGGCGTTCAATCGGGCCTCGTGAAGTCCGGGATGCGGATCTGCTGCTGGTACGTTCTGTCACTCCGGTCAACCGGAGGTTGTTGGAAGGATCGGCGGTTCGCTATGTAGGGAGTTGTACAATCGGCCGCGATCATGTCAATGAACAGGAACTGGCGGCCATGGGTGTGTATTTTGTGGCTGCCCCTGGTTGTAATGCACAGGCGGTGGTGGAGTATGTGATTGCCAGCTGGTGTTTTCTGGAAAAAATTCATGGGTTGCAATGGCGCAATCGCCGGTTGGGTATCGTGGGTTGTGGTCATGTGGGTGGATTGCTGGCACAAATGGCTTTAAGTCTGGGAATGGATGTCTGTGTTTGCGACCCTTGGCTGACGCAGGCCGCTGCTCCATTGGTATCGCTTGATGAATTACTGGCGACGGCGGATATCGTTTCCCTGCATGTGCCGATGGTCAGGGAAGGGGCCTGGCCGACCTTGCATCTGTTGGGATACCCGCAGCTACAGTTGTTGAAGAAAGGTGCCTGGTTAATCAATACGTCCCGTGGTGAGGTTGTGGAACTGGCTGGATTGCAGCGGTACCTCCAGCAGGATAATGGCTTGAAACTGATCCTGGATGTCTGGCCCGGTGAGCCGGTCATTTCCATGTCGCTGCTTTCCCGCACAGTACTGGGCACCCCGCACGTGGCAGGTTATAGCTATGAGGGCAAGGTGCGGGGTACGGCGATGGTTTGTCAGGCATTGGCAGCACCGCTGGGGCAATCAGCAGCACTGGCCACTGCGTTCCTGCATCCTACTGGTTCGCAGAAAAAAATGCGGATTCCTCTCGGAAATGGGCAGTCTGAGATGGATTTTGCTCGGGCAATGCTTGAAATTGTGCCATTACTGCGTGATGATGCGGCATTGCGTGCGTTGGGAGAGGGCGACGCACAGGGATTTGACCGGTTGCGTGCGGGGTATCCGCAGCGTTTTGAGTGTGCCGCCTATGTCGTACCTGAGCGCGCCGGCCGTTCGTTGCAGGAACTTTGTCTGCTCGGTGCCACTGTGGCAGAGACGTCGCAGGAAAAATCCCGATAAATGTACAAATGTAGAATTATAAAAATGATGAATCATGTCATGCTGTCTGCTACAGAAAATTTTGGTCGCTGGGGTGGCTATTGATTATAATGGATGGCAGTGTTTTTTCGCTGCTTTCCAGCAGCACTACTCAGAATGGCGGTGTTGTCAGCGGGAGGACAATTGCAGCGAGACAGTTATTGGTGGCAAGTTATTCAGTTGCCGTGTGGAAAATGTAGTGAACTGCAGGCCTATTGTAAAAATGTTTCAATTAGATCGTGGCAATAATGGAGAGTGAGCAGGTAAGCCACAACGCCAGGAACGTATGACGTTCTTTGCGCTACCTCACCGGCCTGAACGCCGATGTTTCACGCATACAATGATGAATAAAAAAAAATGGAAACAGGCGGTGGGGTTGCTCTTGTTTTTTATGGCATTGCCAGTCTGGTCATGGGATCATTATGGAGGGGTGGGCACCTACAATAACGGTGTGTTTTTTGACTATCAGGTGGGTAATCAGTACGGCAATATAGAATTGCGGGCGGGTCAATATATTCAGATGAACAATGATTGGGATGTCAATCTGAGTGTGCGACGGTACATTCAGCACGATACCAACACCGATGGGTTTTATTTTGGGGCGTTTGTCGGGCAAGTGGGGGCGGCGCAAGTTTCCACGCGGCAATTGAGAATTGTGGGCGGCGGCTTTGAAACGGGGTATCAATGGGTTACTCATTTCACCAAAATGCAGTTTTTCGGGGACATGGGAATTGACCGGCGTCTATCCTATGGCGGTGCCAATATAAACACCCAGCCCGCTTTTGAAGTGGGGGCGTCCTTGAGTCTGGATTTGCGGACGTTATTTCAGGGAAAAAAATCACCCTCGCATAAATAACATAAACGGATCACCAGAGCATGCCGTTCAGCGTAAATGTGCTGCTAAATGCCGCCAGTTAAGATAACCTACACGGTAGCACAGCTAAAACCATAAGACTAAAATACTGTAAATACAGGCTGGAACAATAAGTGAGCACAAATAGTGACGGAACGGCAGGAGCAAATGCTGTAGGGTCGGTCAGCGCAGACAGCGTCTGGTCAGATTCGGCCGAAGAAGGATTCTGTTCTGCTGCGGAACTCAAGTATCGTCCGTTTAGTCAATGTTTTAAACCAGAAGAAGAAACCGCCTATCAGCAATTGCAGTGGGGAATGCTGGGGCGTTATTTTCGTTTTGCGCTGTGGGGTGGAGCGGTTTTTTATCTGTTGCTTTCGGGTTTTGATTATTTTCTCTTTGAACAGCAGGTGCCCTGGGCGGGGGCGATACGTCTCCTCGTCGCTTTTTTTACCGTGCAAAGTGTTCTGTTGGCTAATCGCTGGGTTAATACCCTGCCGGGCCATGAGTGGGTTCAGACAGGGTTTTGCATTCTGGTGATGTTGACCGTGGAACTGGCTTCCTTGGTGGCCCCGGTGGCGATGCGACCGTTGTATGTGATGGGGCTGTTACTGTCCTGGATGTTCAGTTTCATTCTGATGCGAGTGCCGTTGCGTTATGCTTTGTGGCTCATGGTGACAGGAGTTGCATTGCATGATCTTACTTCAGTGTGTCTCGGGCACTATCCATTGGGGGTATTGACGACAGAAAACCTGGCCTTGCTTGCCGCAGGGATCATGCTGGGTTGTGGTAGCTATTTTCTGGAAAAGGGAAGCAGGGATTTATATTGTCAGCTCAGACAGATACGTATGCATAACCGCAGTCTTGAAGTGGTAAATGAGCGTCTGTCCGTGCAGTCCCGGCATGATGCCTTGACCGGGTTGCATAACCGCCGCAGTTTTGAAGAACGTTATGAACTGGAATGCCGGCGGGCGGCACGTGCTGCGTCAATGGTCGGGGTGATGGTGATTGATGTGGATGCTTTCAAACAGTTCAATGACAGTTGCGGGCATGTGGCTGGTGATCGTTGCCTGAAACTGGTGGCCAATGCGATAGGCACTGCGGCACGTCGACCGGGAGACATTGTCGCCCGTTTTGGTGGGGAGGAATTTGTCGTGGTCTGGCCAGGAACTGGCGCACAGGATGTTTATCAGGAAGCGCTGCGATTGTGTGCCCGGGTAGAGGCACTGAATATTTACCATCCGAGAGGAGCCGTGGGGCAGAAAGTTACGGTGTCTGTCGGTGTGGCCTGTGGGGTTCCGGAGCAGGAACAGGGATCTCGTCGGCTATTTGAGGCAGCCGATGCGGCGCTGTATCGGGCCAAACGTCAGGGGCGTAATCAAGTGGAACTCTGGACGGACACTGTGCTTTATCCGGATCTCGGCAAAGTCGCTTCTTGATCCGGGAAAAGCGGTCACTGTAGCAAGTGACGGTGGCAACTATGCTATCCTGTGACAGGATTTTTGACAAATGGATACTAAATAACTATCATGCTACCCCCTGAGTCTCGCAGTGATTTTTTAACCCATGTGGATGTGCGTCGCTGGGCAGACCGGGGTACGGTTCTGAATGTTGATGTTGCCCTGTCTGCATTGCCAAGATGGCTGGAAACGGTAGGTACGGTGGCTGAAACAACGGATTGCGTGCGTATGCAGGCGGTTTTTTCTCTGGATCCGAAGAAACAGGTACTTTTGGATCTGGCGTTTTCAGGGGAGGTTGCTCTGGAATGCCAACGTTGCCTGGAACCGATGGTGTGGTCGTTTCAGGAACAGGTGTTTCTGCGGATTGCCAGGGATGAAGAGTCACTGATCGGAACGGCGCAACAGGAAGACTACGTGCTCACCGATGCGGAAGGGTATCTGAATCTTCTGGATGTCCTGGAGGATGAGTTATTACTGAGTCTGCCTCTGGTGGCCATGCACGCAGATCGGGCACTCTGCGGGAAGGTGGTTGAGGATTTTGTCGAGGATGTTGTCGAGGATTGTGTTGAGAAGCCCGCTGGACCAGCAGTGCTTCCTGCTGAGCGATCGACTGAAAAAGTCAGGCCGTTTGCCCAGTTGGCGCAGTTATTGGCAAATAAAACGGCAGATAAATGAGGTGTGGTCTGAGCAAGACATGATTGCAGAGTGTCTTTCAGATCAGGTGAGAAAAACGTAACAATGCAATGCAGTCTTGTTTATTTAAAAGCAGTAATATCATGGGCGTCGAAGCCTTAAGGAGTGGTTATGGCAGTTCAGCAAAATCGTAAGACCCGTGCCCGGCGTGATATGCGTCGGTCACATGACGCCTTGTCGGCACCCTCAATCAGTTTTGATGTGGATTCGCATGAGGCACATCGGCGTCATCATATGACCCCTGATGGCTATTATCGTGGGCGCAAAGTGTTTCCAGACAAGGCGGATGAAGAAAGTTGATGTGCCGATGTTGATGCTCACATGGTGAAGGATCTGACACTGGCGGTAGATGTGATGGGTGGGGATTTCGGGGCTCCGGTAACGGTGCCGGCCGTGGAGCGTCTGTTGTGTCTGCATCAGGAGGTGCAAACGATTCTGGTGGGGGATGAGGCGCAGATAGCCTCCTGCTTATCAAGACGCTGGCGACATTCTGAGCGGATTCAGGTCATACATACCGAGGAGCAGGTCTTCTCTGAGGATCCGGTTTCAGTGGCGTTGCGGCAAAAAAAACGTTCTTCCATGCGTCTTGCCATTGAGCAAGTACGGGATGGACTGGCTTCTGCAGTGGTCAGTGCGGGAAATACGGGCGCATTGATGGCTGTGAGTCGGCATGTGTTAAAAACACATCCGGGAATTGAGCGGCCCGCCATTCTTTCTGCCATGCCAACCCAGACAGGGCATTGTCATATGCTGGATCTGGGGGCGAATGTGGATGTCAGCGCCGAGATTCTTTTGCAGTTTGCCCAGATGGGGTCTGTAGTGGCTCAACATCTGGATGGAATAGAACGTCCCAGAATCGGCTTGATCAATATCGGTGAAGAGGATATCAAAGGCAATGCGTTGATTAAAAAAACGCATGTTCTGTTGCAGAATTCAACGCTGAACTATATTGGCTACATCGAAGGTGATCGGGTGTTTCTTGGTCATGCGGATGTTGTTGTCTGCGATGGTTTTGTCGGTAATGTAGCGCTCAAGTTCTCTGAAGGAGTGGCGCATTTAATGGCGCAGCGTATTCGTGCGGAAATACAGACGTCCTGGTTGCGGCGTATTTTGGGGGCAATGGCTTTTCCAATCTGGAACGGTCTGAAACGACAGATGGATCCTGCCAACTATAACGGAGCCAGTTTGGTTGGGCTTTCTGGTATTGTGGTAAAAAGTCATGGCGGTGCTGGTCAGGCCAGCTTTTTGAATGCCCTGGGAGTCGCCTACAAGGAAGCACAGGTGAACATGCCTGAGATTATAGCCCGGCATGCGGGGGCACAAGTCTCTCTCTGAGTGTTGAGCCTGAGTGTTGAGCAAAATACGGCGCATAGAACAGTAAGGAATAGTGTCCGATGTCAATTCGAGCCATGGTATTTCCTGGTCAGGGTGCACAAAGTGTGGGGATGTTGGCCGGTTTTATGGAAAACCAGGTATTTGCCGATACCCTGGCACAGGCTTCAACGGTGGTGGGTCGGGATCTGCGCTGTTTGATTCAGGAGGGGCCAGAGTCTTTGCTGAATCAGACGGCAGTGACCCAGCCTGTGTTACTGGCTTGTAGTGTCGGGGTATACCGTTGCTGGCGGCAAGCGGGTGGTGCGGTTCCTGATGTGATGGCGGGACACAGCCTGG
>JAJXWR010000013.1 GCA_021781515.1 Pseudomonadota bacterium | reverse complement strand
CAACCATTGTTCTGGATCAAGTCCATTGGCATGTGCGGTCGCCAAAAGACTGGAAATATAACAGGCTCGTTTTCCTGATTCCTCACTACCGACAAACAGGCTGTTTTTGCGAAGCATCGCAATTTTTTTGGCTTGTTGTTCGTCTGCATTGTTGTCTATAGGATAGGTGCCTTTTTTGAGAAAACGGGTCAGTGCGTCCCAATGATTCAGCGTGTAATCCATGGCTTTGGCAATATCGGTCTTGTCGGTGACAGTGGCCCGATGGGTCTGTAGCCAGGTATGATACAGATCAATGATCGGCTTGCTCAAAGTCTGCCGTAAATGATGCCGTTGTTCAGGCGTTGCCTGTTCAAGAGTAGCTTTACGTTCCACCTGGTAGATTTTACCAATAAACTCCAGGGCTTCCTTGGCTAACGGACTATAGTGAGCCAGGTACAGGTCGAAAAATTTGCGTCGAGCATGCGCATTACAGCCCAGTTCATCCAGGCCGGTAATTTTCTGGAAAAGTTTTTTATAGCCACTATATTGATCGACCATCATTGCATCCCCCTGAAAATCAG
The DNA here is from genome assembly GCA_021781515.1 of Pseudomonadota bacterium. Taxonomy (GTDB): domain Bacteria; phylum Pseudomonadota; class Gammaproteobacteria; order Pseudomonadales; family Moraxellaceae; genus JAJXWR01. The sequence continues at coordinate 39,592 of JAJXWR010000013.1, read as the reverse complement.
CGAGGAAGTTTAATGGGTGTGCACCACTTCGACTACGTTCGAACTGGTGCAGGATGATCGGTGGGGTATCCAGAGACGGGCTGGTTCGATAGAGCCATACATAGGCCGTGGCGGGTTTCCCATCTTTACCCTTGAGCATTTTGAACGTGGTTTCATCACCATGAATGACGGAGGCCTTGAGTAAATCCTTATGAAGTTCGTCGTACAGTGGCTGCAACTGAAAGCCACAGGTACCGACCCAGTCCGCCAGGGTGGAACGAGCAATTGCAAAGCCGAGTTGCCTGGACATTTGCTCAATACGGTACAATGGCATGTAGAAAAAATACTTCTGGGTTAACACCCAGGCCAGCAGGCTGGGGGAAGCAAAGCTTTTATCGATGATCCGGTTGGGCATGGGTGCAACAGTGAAGTGATCGCAGCAGGTGTACTGGGTGCGGACATAACGTTTCACTTGAAACTCAATGTTGATTTCCAGTTCTTCAGTGATTTTTCGCCAATTTCTCTCATGGGTTTGTTGCAGGTACCGCAAATACAGGACACAGGCTCCAGATTCACTATGATCCGGGGTAGCTCAGGCGGTAACGCCGTTCTGCGCGGCTTCTCCCCGACATTTGGCGGAACATCAATCCCCGGCAGTTGATCAGCAACCGGGCCATCGACATTCGTTGATGGCCTCTGGATGCCCTTGATTTTCGCTACCAGCTCGGCAACGTCTTCAAGAATCGCTTCGGCATGTACCGCAGCGAGCGGATCATCTTTTTTCTGACTAGTGAGTACCTCTGTTTTTGGGGCAAAACGGCGTTTGTAGATACTCTTGATTTTCTTCTCAAGTTCACTCACTTGCAATTCACGCAAACGTAATTGCTCGCTCTGTTCAATATGGCGTTTTTCTAGATCCGCATAATGCTGCCTGAGCAAGCTGTTGTCGTTCAGAAGCCCCAGATATTTCTGGTTGATCTGTAAAAATTGTGCATGGAGTGCAGTATATGTTTCCGCCAGAGGCTGAAGGGAGTCCATGGGTGTCTTCATGGAATGGATATTATCAGAAAAACAAACGAGTTTAGGTTATATTGTTGTTTTTTCGTAAAAAACGAGCTAAAAACCACTAGCCATCACTCGCTGCCCCTTAGAGAACCGACGCCAATCAATCCCGTCAACCAACCATAAAAACTGTTCGTAGGTCAGTTCAAAAATAGCCGCTGTGTGCTCAGGCCAATGAAAACGACCTTGATCCAGTCGACGAATACACAGCCAAAATCCCAGACCATCCCAGTAAATCACTTTAATACGGCTTCCCGATTTGTTTCTGAAAACCCATGCCGCCTGCTCAACAAAGTTTTCCTGAGCGGTTTGTCTGGCCAATGCCATTAGTGAGTCAACGCCTTTGCGTAGATCAATCGGCTCAATAGCCACAAACAGGCGAGATGGCTTAATCATGACGTTAATCTCGATAGGCTTTCAAGCCAGTCATTACGCAGTGGCTGAGCAATATTTTCAGCAAACTCAAGAATAACGCCACTGCCCAGATGCGCTATAACCACTCCCGACGATTCGTTTTTCTTCATCGTCGGGGTCACAAAGGTCGGCGGATTACTTCTCTCAGCATTGGCTTTCATCTTATGAAAATGATAGGCCATGCCGTGATAGGATATATTTTGCGCTGTACAATAGGCTTTGCCACTCAATCCACTACTGTGCCAGGCAGCGATGTGTTGTTTCCAGAATTCCCGGCTTGCCTCTGGTGTCATCATGATTCTCCATGTCTTTGGCTTTGAGACATCGTAACGAATCAGATACTCTTATCACAGGTGCACTTTACCGGACGCTTACAAATGATCCGGAGTCCGGCGCACTGGGCGGATACGGATCTCATCGCCAATGCACTCGATTTCCAGATCCGTATGCGCATAGGCCAGTTCGGACGGGATGCGCACGGCTTGCGAATTCCCATTTTTGAAAATTTTGATTGCGGTCATGGCTGACGGTCTCACTTTTTATCAGTTGATAATTTCTGCTCGATTCCCTTCGAGACCTTGCTGAATCTCTCGGGTTAGCGTTTCATCACCAGGTACAACATGCCATGCTCTTAGACCCTAGTGTATTGATGGGATCAGACCGCAAAACCTTGTTCCCGCATTTGTGACAATTTATAACGCAGTGTCCGGTCACTGATCCCCAGACGTTCTGCCGCTGCCTTTTTACTTTCCACCTGACCCAGAACATCATAAATCACCTCGAATTCGCGTTTTTGCACATCACCGTGCAGACTCAATGCCGGTTGAGGCACCGGTGCCTGCAACGATTCCAGGCGACCATCGAGCATGATATCCTCTGCCCGGATACTGCTGCCAGAGTACAGCACCAAGGCCCGCTGAATCACATTACTCAGTTCCCGTACATTACCTGGCCAGTCGTATTCGGTCAGTTTACGCAACGCCGCTTCATGCAGACGCGGGGGAACCGGTTTGTTGTGAATATATTCGCCGACGAAATAGTGCGCCAGTTCCCCGATATCTTCGCGACGATCACGCAATGGGGTACAGCGTAAAGGAAATACATTCAGGCGATAATAGAGATCTTCGCGAAATCGCCCTGCGGCAATTTCAACCGACAATTGACGGTTACTGGTCGCAAGTACCCGTAAATCCAGACTGATCGGATGCCGTGCACCCAGACGTTCGACTTCTTTTTCCTGAAGTACCCGCAAGAGTTTGGCCTGTAACGACAAGCCCATCTCCGATATTTCATCCAGCAACAGGGTGCCTCCCTGCGCCTGTTCAAATTTTCCGGCCTGTGCCGTATAAGCCCCGGTAAACGCCCCTTTTTCATAACCAAACAGCAACGATTCCAGCATGCTCTCCGGTATGGCCGCACAATTGATAGCCACAAAAGGTTTGTCCGTCCGCCGGGAATGGCTATGAATATAGCGTGCCAACACTTCTTTACCGGTGCCAGATTCCCCCGTGATCAATACACTGACATCGGTACTGGCCACTTTGCGTGCCAGCGTCAACAGATGTTGCGTACTGGCGCTATGCGCCACCGGTTCTTTCTGGTTTAAGGTTTTTCTGCCGTACTTGAGCACCCGGGTCAACAGCGCATCCGGCGTAAACGGTTTGGAGATGTAATCCACCGCCCCTTCCTGCAATGCATCAACGGCAGCACCAATGCTGGCATAAGCCGTCATTAATAATACCGGCAACCCAGGATCCAGGGCATGTATCCTGCGTAACAGGGTCCAGCCGTCTTCACCGGGCATATTGATATCGGAAATGACCATCGCAAAGCTACATTCCTGAATAATAGCCTCTGCCTCCAGCGCCGAACTGGCCTGTGCCACCTCCAGACCAGCGAGCATCAATGTATCGACCAGTGCCTGCCGCAGGGCGGCATCGTCTTCAACAACCAGAATTTTCAGGGAACTCATACTGCAACCTCCTTATGAACCGGTAATACCAGACTGAATGTACTCCCCAGACCATACTGACTGACGACGTCCAGAAATCCCGAATGGGCCGACAGAATCGTTCGTACCAACGCCAGCCCCAATCCAGTTCCCTGGGTTTTGGTGGTATAGAAAGGTTGCTCTATACAACGTAAGACTTCAGGTGTCATGCCACCACCCTGATCCGTGATCCTGATCCACAGCTGATCCTTGTCCCACTGAAACCGTACAACCACCCGTTGCGTCACTGATACCACTTCTTCAGCATTGCGCAGCAAATTATTGATCGCCTCATCCAACGCAAGTCGATGCCCCATTAACACCAGTGATTTAAGCGCCGGATCAAATTCCAGAGAGACCTTCGGTCGGGTCACCAGGCGCTGCCGCCACTCCTCGGCCCATGCCGCAATATCAATACGATCGGTTAATGGCAATTCTTGTCGTGCCAATAACAGTAACGCCCGAATCTGCCCTTCCATCACCTGCAACTGTTGCGCCACCTGGGTTGCAAACCGCACCCGTAAACCTTCATCCAGTTCAGGCCGCTGTAAATGAGCGGCATATAAGGTCGCCGAACTTAACGGCGTCCGCAATTGATGCGCCAGTGATGCTGCCATCCGACCGAGCGCATTCACCCGTTGCTGATGCGCTACCCGGTCTTGCCAGATTCTTGATTCAGTCAGATCGATCAACTGGATCAATTGACCTTTGCGTCCCGGTAACGGTTGAATATCTATTCTGACCTTGCGGCCGTCTCGTAAAGAGACTTCATGGCCATCATCAGCACGCGGCACAAAAGCCCGATGAATTACTTTTTCCCAGGATTCATGCAATAACGGAGCACCCAACATATCCAGTGCCTGCGCATTACATTCACCCACTTTGCCATCGCTTTGAACCACCACAGCCCCACCCGGTAAGGCCGTCATCCAGGAACCTACCATGGTTTTAGTAGGCTGTTCATCACTCTGCTGACAATCATTTGACGTTTCGTCCAGGGAGACGACCCGAAATTTCTGTTTTTTGACGGCTGACATCTGATTTGGCCTCATCGTGCAGGGATTTTTTGCTTCCATGCAGCAGTTCAGCAATTCTCATACCAGATCGTACAGCCATTGAAGATATATCTGCGCTTATCTATACTGCAAAACAAGCCATCGTTGCGAAATGCAGCGAACCCGTTGGTATTTCTCACCATGATCTCTTTCTATGAGCAACACTGAACCATTCACGCAAAAAACCTGCTACCAAATCAGTATGAACCCCTATTTTGGGGGCGGCGAAGTCTACACCCGTTTCCTCGTACTCGCCTTTTCCCAGATTGGCTGGCGCAGTGTTTTATTTGTGCACAAAAAAGCCAGGTACTGGCAGCAACTGCAACGGCTGCAAATGCCGAACTGTGAACTGCTTGCGATAGAAGACCTGAGTGAGATTGAATCTCATTTGCCTGGGCCCGGTCAGAAAATTATTTCACACGGGGCCATTGATACCCGTATTCGCAATCAATTGGCGCAGCACCATCGGCTTTTTGCCATGGTACACATGCCGCTTTATGATTTCGCTCCGGACAGTTATGCAGGTTATGAAAAAATATTTGCGGTTTCTGCCTATGTCGCTGCTTCCTTAAAAGACGCCCACGTTGACAATGCCTGGCCGGAGCCTCTTTACGCCGTAGCCGATATCCAGGCATACCCTCCGGAAAAAGCGCTGCAACCGTTCCAGAAAAACTCGCCTTATGACTGGGATAAACGCAAAGGCCGTGATTTACTCTGCTTTTATATAGAACCCTGGATACGTCCTCTGCTCCCCAGACCGTATTATCAACGCCGCTCGCCAATAACCCTGGCGATTGTGTCCCGGTTAACACCTATTAAGCAATTCCCGTTACTCTTTAGTTGGCTTGCCCCTGTGCTCGCTGAATTTCCGCACATCTCTTTAGATATTTTCGGTGCAGGCGGCTATGCCTCCGTCCGGGATTTACGTAAAGCGCTGCGGCCTGCACGAGCGCAGGTACGGTTCTGGGGATTTCAGCCTGATGTTGCGCTGATTTATTCGCACGTGGACTTTGTGCTTTCAGGCTTGCCTGAACAAGAGGCTTTAGGACTGAATCTGCTCGAAGCACAGTATTGCAATACACCTGTACTCGCAGTAAATGCTCCGCCATTTACCGAAACCGTTGTGCATGGAAAAACCGGCTACCTCTATACCGATCCCCGTAAAGATCAGGGCCAAGACTTTCGCCGCTTGCTTCAGCAACTACAAGACCGTACGTCCTGGCCCCAACCCTATTCAGCCCCTGAACATCTGGAGCGGTTTTCTTTCTCGACCTTCTGTCGCCGTCTGCAAACCACCATCCACCAGTTACATTGGGACCAGTTACATGGAGGATAGTCTCATGGAAGATAGTGTTGAAAAAACCGCCGCCATCCTGGCGTAACACCAGATTTTGATTTCAGATTGGTGGTTTGGTATTAATCGTTTAATAAGTTTTTGTATTATATGATATAATTCGTTCATCAATAAATCTGAAATGCGAAGCCAGAAACGTGAGTGTAATCACGAGAGTTGATGCTTATGGGCCGCCTCCTTGTTACGCCGTGTCTGTACCATAATATCAAAGACTTCTCCCCACTTGATCGACGGCTCGCCACAGGTACTGCAATCGCCCACCTATACAAAGATAAACTTCATCCAGATACCACCGTGTCACCCGCCCGCTCCTGCCGAGTACACAGTCTGTGCACATTGTCGCCATCACACCTCGTATTGACAACGGCTACACATCTGCCTACCATTCGTATATCTGTTGTGTATGTATGGAGAGGAGATAAAGATGCGTGATGCCGCCATTAACCTGCGGGCTCTTCCCGAGCAGCGAGATCTGATTGATCACGCTGCCAGTCTGTTGGGCAAGAACCGTTCGGATTTCATGCTTGAAGCCGCCTGTGAACGGGCGCAAGCGGTGGTGCTAGATCAGATCCACTTCACCCTCGACGCTGACAAATTCCAGCAGTTTCTCGATCTGCTGGACGCACCACCCAAGCCCAACCCTGGCCTTGAGCGATTGTTCGCCTTGAAAGCACCGTGGAACAAGGAATGAGTCTTACGCTTACTGCTCCGCAGCCGCTGACCACAGATCATCGCCTCGATGAATTTTCCTGCGGCGAGCAAGTACTGGATGATTGGCTGAGGCGCCGAGCGCTAGCCAACCAGGCTAGATGTGCCGGCCGCACGTTTGTTGTCGCCGATCAAGATGGCCGTGTTTACGGTTACTACGCAATGGCAGCCGGTGCAATTTCGCACCAGATGGCCACGGGAGGCGTGCGGTGTAACATGCCTGATCCGATACCAGTCATGGTGTTGGCGCAATTGGCGGTTGATCATCGCATGCAAGGGATCAAGCTCGGGGGCGCCTTGCTGCAAGACGCCGTCAACCGGGCGCTGGTCGTATCACAGCACACGGGAGTGCGTGCGTTGCTGGTTCATTCTCTCCATGACCGTGCCAAGTCGTTCTACGAGCACTATGGCTTCGAGATTTCGCCGGCCGATCCTATCACCTTGATGCTGCGCCTGAGCAGCGCTACCGTATAAACGAGTTGCAGGAGCATCAGAGAGTACAGTATTGTCAAGGGTGCCTCATGGGCAGGTGATAATCGACGCACTGGATCAAGAGATCGCAGAGCATCCTGAGAGGCTCGTGCCCGTTGATGCCGATCGTTAATTGATGGTGCTTTTGGGAACCGAACCTGCTTCTGTGGTTTTAACCAAAGAGTACAGCATTGCATTGGCATTGATGCCGCAGCTTCGAGAAAACGGGTATTTCTAAGATGTATTTGTTCTGTCCCTCAAAGCCACGGGATGAAGACGATTGCTCAGAAATCACTCTGCCAACAAGAACGATTTGATGCTAAAAAAACTACTGTCGATAAGATCGCCTCATTGATTCTGCGAGTAATCCAGTAACGTTTTTTGCTACTTTTTAACTCAGACTCAGCAATACAGACCGGTCAGATGCCTCCCTTTCTCCAGAAAACCCTGGTACACCGCCCGGACTATCTGGAATTTCAGCCACAAAATCGACTTAAACGGACTGAAAAATAGTCATTTGGAGACAGGTACTGCCTCTCTTTCCCTTAAACACCAGAATCGGCACTTCTTGTGCTTAAAATCAGTCAGATTGGTGCATACGGTTGGTCAGTGCAGCAATGAATGCCTTTAAAAAAACAAGATTCGCATAAAAACGGAAAAAATCACAGCCATCGGCTGAAAACAATAAAAGAAGGGAATATTATGAAAAAAATAGCATTTGCAGTGGGTTTGCTGTTACTGAGTCTGTCTGACTGGGCAGGAACATATGCCCAGACACGTTATCCTGTGGTTCTGGTTCCCGGTGTTCTGGGTTTTGCTCAGGTGTTTGGCATTGATTACTGGTACGGCATCCCGTCTGACCTGAGTTCCAATGGTGCCACAGTTTTTGAAACTTCGGCGTCTGCCTTGAACAATTCAGTGGCCCGTGGTGAAGAACTGCTGGGTGAAGTTCAAACCATTCTGGCCATTACTGGCGCTGCTAAAGTAAATCTGATTGGCCACAGCCATGGTGGCGTTGCCTCGCGTTATGTAGCGGCAGTCATCCCCGGTCAGGTCGCTTCGGTCACCACCATCGGTTCACCGCATCAAGGCACTCCGGTGGCGGATGTGTTATTGGGTCTGACCAATAATGTGCCTGCGCTCGCTAATCTTGCCGTACCCATTGCCAATGCCTTCAGCAGCCTGCTGGATACAGTGGCTGGAACACAGTACGCTGAAAGCGCCATGAGCGAACTGGAAGCCATGAGCACACCGGGCGCAGCGGCATTTAACAGTGCCTACCCTGCTGGACTGCCCTCCAGCACCTGTGGTCAGGGGGCTTCCTACGCCAACGGCCAACATTATTATTCTTGGGGGGGAACCTCTGTATTTACCAACATGTTTGATCCGACTGATTATCTGTTCAGTGTCACCAGCATGGCCTTTCAGAACGAAGGCAATGACGGCCTGACCGGACAGTGCAGCAGCCATTTCGGACAGGTATTGCGTGATGACTATCCGTGGAATCATGGCGACGAAGTCAATCAGTTCATGGGTCTGCGTGGCTGGTTTACTCCCGATCCTGTGGCAGTTATCCGTAACCAGGTCAATCGCCTGAAAAATACTGGCCTGTAATTCTCCTCAAGCAGTACACGCATTAAGTCCCGAAGTCGGCGTCTGCTCTGGCTTCGGGATTTTCTGGCGTCATACCTCAGACGCCTTAGCTGCCTACTAAGCATCAAACTCTCTTTTCACCGATTTTTCGTCTCGATAAAAGTGCTATAATTGTCTGGCTCCGAGGCCTTATCTACACTCGTCTACGAACTGGATTTGCAACCCCTTATGATTCGACGCATTCTTGTTACCAGCGCTTTGCCCTATGCGAATGGCCCCATTCATCTTGGCCATCTGGTGGAGTATATTCAAACCGATATCTGGGTACGTTTTCAACGTTCCTGCGGCCATGAAATCCATTATGTCTGTGCCGATGATGCGCACGGTACCGCCATCATGCTGAAAGCAGAAAGCCTGAATATGGCACCGGAGCAACTGATTCAGGAAGTATCCGCTGATCATCAGCGAGACTTTGCCGGTTTTCATGTGGCCTTTGATCATTATCATTCGACACATTCTCCAGAAAACCGCCATTTTTCCTCACTGATCTACGAACGTAACCGGGATGCCAATCACATCGCCATTCGTTCGGTCCGTCAGTTTTTTGATCCAGAACGTCAATTATTCCTCGCCGACCGGTTTATCAAGGGGCAATGCCCCAAATGCGCCAGTAAGGATCAATATGGCGATTCTTGTGAACAGTGCGGTGCTACCTATGGCCCAACGGATCTGATTGATCCTTATTCCACCATTAGCGGTGCCAGGCCGGTACTCAAAGAGAGTGATCATTATTTCTTCCGCCTGCCTGACTTCCGCGATCTGCTGGAATCCTGGACCCGGGGCGGGCATCTGCAAACAGAAGTCAGTAACAAATTAAATGAATGGTTTGCAGCAGGTCTGAATGAATGGGATATTTCACGGGATGCCCCTTATTTTGGCTTTGAAATCCCCGATGCTCCCGGTAAATATTTTTATGTCTGGCTGGATGCCCCTATTGGGTATATGGCCAGTTTTCAGGCACTGTGTCAGCGCACCGGCATGGATTTTTCTCAATTCTGGTCCCCAGACAGCACCACAGAACTGTATCATTTCATCGGCAAAGATATTGTCTATTTTCACGCCTTGTTCTGGCCAGCCATGTTGCACGGTGCCGGATTCCGTTTACCCACCGGGGTATTTGCTATTGGGTTTTTGACCGTTAGCGGCATTAAAATGTCCAAATCGCGTGGCACGTTCATCAAGGCTAAAACCTACCTGGAACACCTGAACCCTGATGCCCTGCGCTATTATTTTGCCGCCAAACTGAGCAATCACGTCGAGGATATTGATCTGAATCTGGATGATTTTGTCATCAGGGTCAATGCTGATCTGGTGGGAAAGATCGTTAATATTGCCAGTCGTTGTGCTGGTTTTATGCAACGTTCATTCAATAATCAACTGGTTCCAGTGGCAGATCCCTTACTGACAGAACTGATCGCTGCGGGTGATACGCTTGCTGACGGCTATGAACAACGTCAGTTCAGCCGTGTAGTCCGTGACATCATGGCACTGGCCGATCGGGTCAATCAACGGATTGACGAACAAAAACCTTGGGCCCTTGCCAAGATCAACCCTGCAGATCCACAAATTGCGCACATTTGCTCGTTGGGTATCGAGTGTTTTCGCCAGTTAATTACCTATCTGGCACCGATAATTCCCCAACTGGCCGAAGCCAGTAGCCAGTTTCTCAACGTGGATAATATGCACTGGAATAATCGCCATCATCTTCTGGGCGAACACGAAATACGTCCTTTCAAAGCCTTATTGCAGCGTATTGATCCTGCCCAGGTACAAGCCATGGTGGCAGCTTCCTGTGATGATCTGACACAAACCACCAATGTAACAGCATTATCGACAGCGAGCCAAGCCGTAACCGCCGCTGCCACCCCTGACTACATCGATATCGATACCTTTAAACGTCTGGATCTGCGGCTCGGAAAAATCGTCCTGGCAGAACAGGTCGAAGGTGCTGATAAACTGCTACGACTCTTGGTCGATCTCAACGAAGATCAACCCCGACAGCTATTTGCAGGAATCCGCCACGCCTACCCCGACCCCAGCCAACTGATCGGCCAACTGGTGGTTGTCGTTGCCAATCTGCAACCCCGACGCATGAAATTCGGGGTCAGTGAAGGCATGGTGCTGGCTGCAGGCCCGGGGGGTGCTGACATTTTTCTGTTGCACCCAGAGGCCGGTGCATTGCCGGGCATGCGCGTGCAGTAGCCGCAACACTCAGGCCCACTGCTGCACCAAAAGGCCCGCTGTTAAATTACCCGTGCCTTGTTGACTGACCTGCTGTTGCAGGTTCTGCAGAAAACTGCTCAGAGTGGGCACAGTGGCTGAATTGGCTGAATTAGTAGAAGATACACTGGGCGAACTGGCACTGGTTGCACCTAACTGTTGTACCAGATTCTGAAAACTGGCATTCAACGATGCCAGATTCACATTGCTGCTGCTTCCCGCCTGTTGTGTAATCTGGTCAATACCTGACTGGGTGGTGCTGTATCCCGCACTTTGAGAAGCACTGGAATTTTGCAGTGTACTCATCAGCGACTGCAGGAATGCTGCCATTGCCTGCGTCGGACTGCTGGTGCTGGCTGAAGCACTGCTGCTGCCAGCGACGCTTGATGAACCATCGCTGTCGCCATCTGCGTCGGTGGTGCACGAAGTTGTGTTTCCTGAACCGGTCAGTGTTGAAGTGTTGATTCCGGATTGACTTAAGGCATTTAAAATATCCTGCAACAGCTTACCACCACCGCCATGCCCATGGTGAGCATGTGGTGCGACTGAAGGACTGACACTACTGGCATCACTGGTCGCTGATGCAGGGGCCAGTGATGCCACCGAAGTCAGTGTTTGAGCATTTGTATAGTACAACGGATTGCTGTTATTGCTGATTGATGTCATGGCTCGACCCTCCATTCGATAGTTGCCGTCTGAATATGCACACTATCCACAAGCACAATATATACCAAGGTATCAAGCGTTGCTCTTGACTCATCAAGTCCTGCTAAATCAATAACTCAAATAAACAACACCGACTACTTCAGCCTTGTTAATGCCTCGGAAGCGGAATCCTCATGCCTTCATAACGGCAACACTTTGCCCTCAGTGATGCCGAATATCAATGGTCGTTCGCACCCAGGTGGACGGTCCAGCCGCCGGTGCAATGCCGGGTTCATCAATAAAGATCCGATCATCGACAATGCCTGAGTCCAGCAGCGTTTTTTTCACCGCTTCCGCCCGGCGAATGGCCAGATCACGCAAGCTACCCGGACTCAGGGTCACATTCGCCGCACCTGACAACTGCTGTAACGCCTGGGTATCGGTATGCATGTCATAGTAGGCTTTCACACTGACAATCAGCGCCTGATGATCCAGCAGTACCGTTGAGATTTTTTTCAGGCGGGTGAGCGAAGTGGCATTCAAGGTACTCGATCCTGGGACAAATTCAATATAACGTAAGGTTTCTGAGTCCTCACCCAATAAATCCGCCACCAGCGATAAGGGGGACTCTACCACGTGCTTGATACTCTGCTCAATGGCGGTCATAATCACCCGGCGGATATCAAAGGAGGGATCATCCAGGTTTCCGTACACCGGAATATCCAGATTAATCACCCCTTCACGATTGCGCAATACATCAACGGCCAGTTTCAGTGGCAAGGTTTCTCCGTCCGCATTGGCCACGTGTGGCCCTAACTCCAGTTGATCTACCCGGAAATGATTTTTACCGTCAATACGGTTATTATGCAGCTGATACTGCAATTTAAGATCCAGCATCCCCTGATCGATCTGATAACCGGCAAACACCATCGAATACGGATTTAAGGTGGGCATTTCTATATTTTTAAAATGCAGACCGACCTCTAAGGGCAACGGGCTGACAAAGGGCTGAATTTGCCCTTGCACAGCGACCTGACCATAATGATTGATGATGCCTTGCAGCGTAAACGGCGACCAATGGGTGGGCTGTCGTTGATCCAGTTGCTCAAACGCTCCTTCTACCCCATGAATACTCACATGGAAGGGTGTTGGCAAGGATTGATCGGTAAAATCAATCCCCGCTTGATGCACTTGAATCTGATCAATGGCCACACTGTTTGTCGGCGTGGAGGATGGCGCTGATGGCACTGATGGCGTCGCTGCGGTGGCGACCTGAGCCGTTGCTGTCGCCGGGGTCAGCAGATTCAACCAGTTCAACGTCTTGTCCTGTTCAATTTCGACGCGACTGAACAGATTATTGATTACGACTTGGGCGATATGAGTATGGCCGGGAACCTGAACCCGCAAATCAGGCACCGCTACCGATGCCCAGGATAATACCGGTTGCTGCGCCTGGTCTTCAAACGACGTGTCGTTCAGCACCATAGATCCCTGATAATGCGCCGCTGTTGCCGAATAATCCACTGCCCCTTGCGCCGAAAAATTGCCATGCTGCATGTGCAGGCGGGAGGTCTGCTCCAGATACGGTTGCAACCACAACATATCCAGCGCCTGTACACTGAGATTCCCCTGTACACGCAGTGGATTCAGCATCCATTGGCCTTGCCAGTCAATGGCACCAGAAGGCTGAAGCTGAAACGCCAGATGCAGGGTACTGGGTGTTGATTGCCTGGAATCTATCGCCTGATTATCCAGTACCAGTTGTTGCACAACAATCGGTGCACGTTCCAGTACCCGATCATGAATCTGCAACCGATCGACGACGGCATGCAGGCCATCCACATGGATGCCCCAGGCCGCCGACGAGGGAGCACTGGCCTGAGGCGTCGCATGGCCAGGCAAACCCAGTTCCTGCACCATTTTCAGTTGATTGTCTGGTGTGACGGCCAGCCGGGTTGAACGTACATGCAGTTGCACCGCCCCAGTCTGCAAGCGATGTTGCAGCAGATCCAACTGTCCTGCCGGGATCTGCAAACGCTCCAGATCCAGCCAGGGTTTGGCACCGGTCCAGGTCAGCCCCTGAAGCTGTGCCACAGTCCACTCCCCCTGTTGTGAATTTTCATTCCAGGATAAACCGCTCAGATCCACGGACTGACATTTCCATTGCACCGGGTGCGGCTGCTTCTGCAAGGAAACGGCCGTCCCCTGACTCTGGATGTCCGCCACCCGCAACCGCTGGGATTGACTATTCCAGTGAATTTGTTGTAGCGCCAATTTCTGCAACGAAGCACCCAGCGTTTTTCCCGATTGCAGAATACGTGACTGCACCCCCTGTACCTGCAGCGTATCCACCTGAACCAGTGAAGCATCCAGCGGTGTCTTTAATGCATACAGCCCAGCATCCGCCACTTGCAGGCTTCCCCATGGGCCAGAGGCCTGTCCCTGCTCCTCAGTCAATGTAGCCAGTTGTAACTGTCGCAGACGGGCATCAAGGGTCATCCCATTGAAAGACAATGTCGGCTGAGTCCACTGTATTTGTGCCTGTTGCGCCTGCAAGTTCTGCCATTGTCCCGCCAAGCGTAATCCCTGACGATCGCGCCAGTCCCCCTGCAGACGGGCCAGTTGCCAAGCCAATTGCACCCCACCGGCGGCCGCCAGATGCGCCTGTACCTGACGCATGACTACAGAAGCGGTGGTCTGCATGGTGCTCAACTGCTGCCATTGCCCCCTGAAGACACCGTGCGCATCCAGAAAGCCGGATTGCACGTCAATACCCGCCGCCTTAGGCAACAAGGGATTGAAATTCGGAATATGTAAGCCTTCTGCCTGCCAGTCCAGATCGCCTGCGGTTTTATTGACTTTCCCCCTGATCCGCAATGTCCCCAGCAACGGCCCTCGGGCAACAAACTGTAACGGCCACAGGCTCGCCGACCCTGTATCCAGATGCTGTAACCGCAATTGCATATTTTGAAAAAACAGTTCCTTATCCTGCGGATCTGCCAGATCATTAAAATGTACTTTTCCATCGTTCATCTGCAATTCCTGCAGCGCAACCTGCCAGGACGGTGAGGTCGGATCGGGCGGCGGAATCAGTTTTTGCAGCAATTGCACCACATCGATTTGCCCCTGTTGATTGCGGTGCGTCAATAGTTCAGGGGCATCCAGACTGACTGATTTTATCGCCAGGGTGTGTTGGCTAAGCTCCGCTGCCAGTTGCTCAACCCGCAGCTGGCGCAGGATCAGTCGTGGTGACCGTTTGTTATCTACGCCGTTGACGACACCGTACACATCTACACCCTGTACCTGTAACGCCAGATTATGCACCGATCCCTGCAACTGACCTGCAGCCATCCGGGCACTGTAATCAAAACTCAGTGACTGCAAGACGCCATGACGAATATCCAGCGGATACACTTGACGAACCGGAGTACGCAAATCCCTAAAATTCACCTGGCTCAGTTGGATATGCCCAGCACTTTGCAAGGGTTTCAACGCTAAACTACCATCCCAGATCAGACGCCAGGGTTTTTCTCCAGGCAAATCCCCATGCAAATGAAGGTGTATCTGGCCAACATGACGGCCAATGGTGCCAATATTCTCCAGACGCGAACGGTGCAATACCAGTAAAAGCGGCTTACTCAAATCATGACGGGTATCCAGGATATGCAGATGCAGTTCATACACCTGAAACGAGCGAATCAGCCACCCCGGTGCCGCCGCATTTTCCTCTGGATTTTGCCGGGGTGGTGGCGTTGCGGAGGACTGCAACAATTCATTCACATTCCACTCCCCCTTGGCATCGGCAATCAACCAGAGGTGGGGTTCAAACAACGTGATCGATTTAATGATGATTTTTCTATGCAGCAAGGCCATAAACGACGGCTGAATCTCTAAAGAACGTAAATTCAGTACCGGGTGCTGTGGATGATGGGGCAAATAAATGTCTACTCCACGAAAGGCCAGACTACCCACCCAGGGGTTAAAGTGAATTTTCTGAATTTTTACCACGGCATCTTTATGCGTCAGCAACCACGACTCAACGCCTTTACGAACAAGAAGTGGCACTATCCAGGTTAACGACGCATGTAAAACGATCAGGCCCGTCAATAACCAGATCACCGTGCGCAGTAATCCCCGCCTCAACCATGAAACTACGGCCATTGCACTGTGCAAGAAAACCCCGTCAAAACGGGGAGGGATAGCGCCTGCCTATGGCAGCCTGTTTCTCACAACCTCCCTCAGTGTCTGCTATCTTGGTTAAAAAAAATTCATGATACACATTATATCAGGCCTATTATAGAACTGAATCGCCGCATGGGCATCATGATTACCACACAGTTTACCTAACCATTGAGAAATACAGCAACAAACACAAATGCATCCCTACACAGTCATCGCACTACAGGCACTGCTTCAATAGGTGGTATCCGCCTGTGAATCAGGCCATGATACTTGAATTTATTGACAAATCTCTTTGTTTTTTCTATGATTTAATGAATCATTCTCACCGTTGGCTGCTCTGGATCCTGAAATGCCGGTTGACCCCAAGTTTCCATCATCTGCTTCACCCCCATGGCCCGCCAGTGGCAAAAAATATAAAAGATTCAGATATATTGAGCCACTATGCGTGCTGAGCAGTGTCTTGCTGTTAACCGGACTGTACCTGTACCTCAGTCAACAGGTGTGTCGACCCGACCTGCATTGGGCCGGCGATTGGGTTGACAGTTTACCCATACTCAACATGGATGATGCCTACCGCTATTTTCTCAGCCGCCAGGCCTGGACACAGCCGGCGCTTTACCTATGGAACTACGTACTGCCCGGAAATCTGCTGATTGATGGTCTGCTCGGCTGGGCGACCCATTATAATCTGTGCGGCTTGCGAGCACTGCATGCTTTGCTTGGCATTACCGGACTCTATGGACTGTACCGGTCAATGCGTCTGCTGGAAATTGCTCCGGGTATTGCGCTGGCCGCCCTGTGGCTACTGGGCCTGATGCCGTTGTTTGTTTTTGTTTCGGTCAGTTTCCTGGGAGAACTGCTGCTGTTTTTCTGTAATTCCTGGCTGCTGGTGCTCCACCTGCAACAACAGCACCGCGCCCGGGCCGCCTGTGCAGCATTCCTGCCTTTTGTACGCCCCGATGCCTTACTCATCATCATCCCCTTTGTTTTTCTGGATCTGCGTCAAAAAAATTATAAAAACCTGATGATTACCTTAACTCCCGGTCTGCTCTACTTTATATTCTTACTGCTGCATCTGCGGCATCCTAGCGATTACTGGACTTGGCGTATCCTCTTGCGGCAACACATGAGTCATTTCGACTTTAGCCCCCGCTACCAGTTCAGTCAGTTTTTAAGTAATTTTTCACCGTTCTGGGTACTCCCCGGGTTGGCTGGACTATGGACGCTGCGTCTGCGTCGCCACGTTGAACTGTGGCTAGGAGCAGTGCTCTCCAGCGCATGGTTTTTGTTGACCGTCAGTTTACATGCGTCTTTTTACGAAGACCGCTACTTTGTCATTTTACTGCCCGCCTTGCTGTTGGGCTGGGCCAGCCTGATGCATTCGCTATGGACAGCCACCTGGATGCAACAGACACGTAAAGCCCTCACTGCCACCTTGATTGCCTATGTGTTGTATCTCATTGCATACCACAGCCTGCAACTCGACCCCCTGCGTTATCAATGGGCACCTGAAGGACGCTGGCCCGTCGCTGGTGTGGGGCCGGTCGCTACGCAATTTCTCTGGGTGGATCAGGCTGATTTGCGAGCCATACGCTGGCAGGCCGATTTCATCACTCAGGCTGTCCATAAAATTCCCGGCATCACCTACCTGTTGATCAATGACACCGATGTCCTCTACTTCCTGGATCCAGATCAACTTCCCCCTTCACTGCACGTTGGTCTGACCCCCGTCAACGCCGGGATGGCGCTACATTCACTGAACGGCGAACTACTCACCCTGTTTCCTCAAGCACCCTATTATCAATACATGACCCTATTCACGCCGGATCCCGCAGTGACGACCTATGCCTTGTTTGTCGGCAATCTTGAATGTAGCGTGTGTCGCCCGCTGTTTCATGCAGGCAGGCATCAGGTATATATTACTAACTATCGACTCTCGGATCATTCACAGTTCAAGGAACAGATGTACTAATGTCTATTACTCACCCGGAACTGCCTCCCGAAGCGTTGCGCTCCCTGGACTGGTCACTGTTGGGTTCCAGTTCACGCTGGCAAAACAAGCCCTTCACCACGCACGCAACGGTTGCGGAACTCGCTTACATCGACACCTTAGGTTACAGCAAACACTACTGGTTACCACACCAAAGCGGTGCTGTATTGCTGTCCTGGAAACCTTTACCGTGGGATAGTGATTTTTTTGGCTTGCCCATGGGACAAATTCAACTGCTGAGTACCATGAAACAGACAGAGTTATGCAGTACCTGTCGCCTTCTGCTCTCTAGCTTGTTACACAACAACGACATCCGGCACTGGCACCTGGAAATCAATGCCACACATTGGTCATTGCTCAATGAGTTACTGCACCTCGGGTTTCGACTGATGGACACCAAACTGACGTTTATCAATAGCCATCCACTCAGTCACTCCCGCAAAAGCCCAATGATGAGCCATACACGCCCCTACAGGGCCACGGATTACCCTGCCATCCTGCAAATCGTACAGCAATCCACTATTGAGTCACGATTTCAGCGCGATCCATTGCTGAGACCACAATCGTCTGCACTGTATGCGGCCTGGATTCAACGTCTGTTAGCCCCACAGACCACTCCTCTGGGCATTTCAACTGCAAATCCAGCCGTTATTTATGAAAAAAACCACCAGATAATCGCCATCGGCCTCCTCGAAGCCTTCATCCTACCAGAATCCCTGAATCAATTACGCTATTATGCAAATGGTCTGGTACTGGCGATCCCCGGTAGTCAAGGAGTCTATTATCCACTCATCCATCAACTGCACCAGCAGATCAGCGATACCCCATACCTCTTTTGCGAGATTCGCATTTCCCAGACACATTTGCAGGCCTATCGGGTGTTAGAGCGCTTTTCCCGACTCAAGGCGGTACACCACAGTTTGCACTGGTACGCTGGCCCCGTATCCGACTAAATCGCATTAACGGTAGTAAAAATACTGCAACACCGCCAGCACTCTGGCGACAAGGACTGGCAGCAAATTCCACAGGGAATAACTGCTGCGCCCCGGAGACTGCGGGGCATCGGCTGCAATTTCTGTCACTCGCCCGGATAACCGGTCATACAGGTGCAGTTTAACTTCGCCTTGCGGCAAGTCAGGCAACTGTCGCAGTGCCGTTGCTGTCAATGCCATTACCGGACTATTGATATCATGTACACCAAGAGCGCACATCCATCGCAACAACTGGTTATAACTATTGGATAGCCAGCGCCTTGAGGCAGCCACTCCCGGCCGCTGTAAGCGCCGCAGTAATACCCAGTCAAAGCCCAACGCACAGGCAGACAGCAACTGATCCACCAATACATCCAGTATTGCCGCATAATCCGGATCAAAAATAATAACAATGTCACTGCGACAACGTGTTAATCCCTGCAATATCGCCTGATATTGCCCCATGCCTGCGGTATTCAGACACTCCAGTGGAAAATCTACCGCCGGAACCTCCCAGGCGGCAAAAAGATCATTGACGAGAATGACCTGAAAATCCCTGAGCGTATGTAGTTTCTGCAAGGCTTCCCACAGGGCCTGATTTACCCGTTCATCACTGTGCCGGGTTGACAACAGTGTCAACGACAAATTCATCTGGCGATTCAATACATGGTTCCCGGAAATGATAGGTCAGCAGTTGCGCAGATCCTGTGAATGCGTCGGTTTTGCGGAATAAAACTGCTCCAGCGACTCCGGCGGTTGTGCATACATCCCTAGCCGCTGTAATACTTGCGGATCTTCGGGCAATCGGCCTTGCATCAGTGCTAAAAAATTCAGTCGGGGTTTGATATGCGGCTTACAAAAGGCCATGGTCACCGCATGCCGAGGCGTGGTGGTTTGATTAATGCCTCCAGCATGCCATAGCCTGGGATGAAAGATGAGCAAAGAACCGGCAGGAACACAAAGACGCTGCGCTGACGCATAGAAATGCTCAGCCATCGGAGCTTCAGCATGCGTGTGCGAACCAGCAAGCCACCAAGACGCTCCATTGGCTTCGCAAAAATCATCCAGCGCTAACAAGACACCAACCCCTTCCAGCCAGGACCCTGTAAAATAATGCCGATCCACATGAATTCTGGAAGAAAAATTACCAGCTCCTGACGGCATGCTGGAATTGCTGAACGAATAAAGCGTGCATTGTGCACCTAGTAACAGATTGATGATCTGAGACAAGAGTTCATGTCTCAACAACTCAAAAAAACCTTGATGGTGGTACGGTAAAAAAACGCACTGATACGCATCATGCCCCTGTCGCTGACCCCGCCAGTGGGCTTCTGCTTCGATAGCCTGTTCCAGCCAACTGCGATACCGGTGAATCTCAGTGCCTTGCAGACAATTGCTGAATAACAGATACCCCCGCTCTGCGAACATCTCCAGCCACTTCGCAGGCTGCCTGTCTTCGGTGACAGGCATGAACGTAGCACTCATATATACTTCCAGAACACACTTTCTACGACTAACGCTACAACTAAGGCTGCGACTAATGCTGCGGTTTCAGAACAATAGAACTGTACATCTGCCCCGAAGGCATCACAATACTTCCCAATGCAGCATAGTTGCCACTAAATGACCCTGAGGAATTTTGCGTCCCCAGCATCACATTGGTGGCCAACGCCTGCCCCCCAGCGGTGCTTCCCACCTGTACATCGGCGGCAATCTGCAACCCCGGCAGACTATTCGGGCCACCCATCACCGGGTCACCAGCGGAGGCCAAAAATATTCTACCATTCAAAATTCTCAGAGTTCCCTGTAAATCCGCAAAACGCACATCCACACCGGGCTGTGAAGGTTCACCCAAAGAAATATAACTGTCCGTACAACCCACCCCCATCGCTGAAGGATCGGAACAGCCTTTACCGAAAGTCGCCGAACTACCCAAAGTCATCGTTCCAGAAAAACCCAGATAATTGTAGCCAGCCCCCGACGAATACGGATTGCTATAAATGTACTTGTCCACCGTGGCACCGGTGGCACTCAACGGCGAACTGCCAGGCACATACAGTGCGTACTGATTGTTAGTCGCCGTATCCTGACTCTGGGTCTTGGTGGTCTCGCCAGTAATCAACAGATTGATCCCCCCTTCGAGGTTCACATCAATATTACCGATATTGATCACCGCCGTCATTGAGGGCACCGATCCCCCACCCAGACGCCCATTGATCTCTGCACGCATATCATTGGTCACCAGATTGATTCCGGTGGGCAACATATTAAAGTCCAACTGATGGGCACCAAACAACAGGTTGGCCTGCAACAACCCAATGCCATAGCCTTTAGTCGTGTCGGCAATCATGAAGTTGGTATTGCCTAACAATTTATTCGGATTATTAGCCGTCGACTGGGACATTAACAACACATCCAAGGTCACCCCATCCCCTGACGGGGTGCTGGAACCCGGGGCATAGTCGCCCGGATAGAGGTACACATTGCCATCCAGTGCCCCAAAGGTATAAATCAGTCCCCACCCCTCACTGCGTGTTTTAGGAACAACATGGCCATTTGCTGCCGTTACCGCACCGGTGTAGGAACCCGTGTTATTCGCATCGTCCAGCAAGACCACTTTCTGGGCATAGGCCTGCAAGGAAACATTGCGGAACACCACGCCGAGCGCAGTGGCATTAGCGGCACCAAGCCCCGGTGTTACATCAAGGTACTGCGGCGTAATCTGCAGATTGTCATACACCCGTTTAAACGAGGTCATACAGGCTCCGGCATTGGTACCATACACCGTATTGCCCCAACACAGCCCACCCGGTCCCTGCCCCGGGTTCACCACATCCAGCGTTACGTTCGGAGCATTCAGCGCCCACTGCGCACCAGTCAACTTGGTCCAGTCGCTGAATTTCAGGATTTCTGATCCAGTGCCCAGCCCCATTAGCCAAGTAAAATCCGGTGCATAATCTGCATGAAACGCAAAATTCATCCCCTGATTCCGCCCAGAAGGGACGTTCGGATTATACGTCGACTGTCCGGACCAGACCCCACCACCCGACATCAACAACTCTGCATTATTAAAATTACCGGTCCACCCGGTATACGCCAAACTCTGTGTATAGGGAGCCATCCCTACAGTGGTATACGACGAACCCGAAGGAGGCGTAGCAATGTAATCCAGGCGATAATTAAAATTAAAATTCAGCGTCGGTGCCCCAACATACAGTCCGGATGACCCGGGTACGAATGAACCACAGGAAGACGCTGAACTGCAGGCACCAATCACCCCACCCGTAGAGGCCGGAAAGCCCATCTGCAAGTACAGCTTATCCATCACCAGTTCCGGGCTACCCGCCCCTCCCTGACGATAATACAGTTGGGCACTGGGCCCTGCCGGACTGGAAATATCAAACTGCGGTGTACCCAGCGTCAGTTCCAGTTGTCGACCAGCCACTCCGTTAAAAACCGGGGTACCGCCATTGCTGCTGACACTCCCCCCTGATAACAATCCAGTGCCGGAATTGCTCATGACAAAACTGCCATTGCTGTCCAGCACCATACTGCCCAGACTATAGCTGCTTTGTAACATGGTGCCGCTCGACCCATTGGCCATATAGACACCCGGGATCAACTCACGCATCCGGGTCCACGACATTCCCACATTGATTTCCGAATTACCGCTGCTGTCGGTTCCAACATTCAGGTTCGTATTCACCTGAAAATTCGAATTGGCCGCCGCCGCACCGTCCGCACCGATGGAATTAAACTGCAAACCATCCAGCAAGATGGCCGCACTGGCGGCATTTCCAAGGCCGTCGGGATTCCATTTCGCCACCGAACTCGGTCCACCAATCTGCGAAGCAGAATTCATGGTCACCGTCAGGCCGTCCTGACCGGTCACACCGGCCAGTGCCGTATCATCGACAGCAGTCATTGCCCAAGAGGCAGAGGTTCCCAGCAAAGCAGACGCCACAGCCAGTGACAACCGCATTTTCCTGGAAGCATAATAATCTCTGGCGATTATTTTCTGACGAGTCTGTCGCATCATCCTATCCCCCATCAGCAAAAAGTAACCGAACCCATACAGTTTCGGACTGGCGTCTGACCCATTGATACATTCGACAACGGTATCGTCACAAACAAGGCCCCGGCCGTCTGGCTGGCACTGAGATTATACGTACCATTGATGCCGTTAATCGTGACATTGGAAGGCATATTCATCCACCACCCAGTATTGGCAGGTGTCGCATAATACCCATCCGTCGCCGACGTATAATCATAATTGGGCCAGGATACCTGCTGCCGTTGCATCGACAAGGCAAAATTCGGAATGCCATTAAACGACATACCATGAATGTATTTCATCGGTTCCGTCAAAGCAATTGAGGCATTGATCGTCAATAAACCGGCAATCGTGGTCGGTGTCGAAGACAGCATCACATAGGCCTGCTGCATGCGAGTCCCTGACTGTACAGTGGACACATTATTGATTTTCGAGGTATAAGGAAGCGGCAACAGCCAAGTCGTACCACTCACCTGCCCATTCATCGTCAACCCGATATTACCACTGAATGCATTGATACCGATCTGACAGTTAGGATCGTTACTGCCACCACAGGTCTTACCGTTATAGGGATTGACCTGGCCATTATTCAGCACCTGCCCTACACCAAAATACCCAGTAGCCGACTGCGAGCCAATCTGTACGCCCACCAGATCCCGATTATTACTACCCGCATTATTGACAGCCAAGGTAATATAAGGACGTTGCAATGTAAAATCACTGCCCGGTGCGCCCGGTCCATTATTGCCATTATTTCCAAGAAAACGCACATAATCAAAACTAATATCACAGACTCCGGGAACCAATGCGTCGTTGACCCCACCACACCCCAGATTCAGTTGATTAATATTGGCATTCATGTTCAATGTGCCATTGATAGCCATCCGGTAAAACGTCAACCCATTATCAATTGCCGGTGCCGATGCCGCACCCGCCTGTCCGGGATTAATGGTCACCATGTCGAGCAGTCCCTGGCCACTTTGTTCCGCCAGGGAACCATCCGACAGAGCCTGTAGTTGCGCCGAGGCAGATACACTCAGGCACAGACAGGTCAGCAACAAAAACAGCATTCCCAGAAGCCGTCCGCCACTGAAGGCAAACCCCCACGATTTAGAAGCCATAGATGCGCACCTGTCCATCAAAATTCATCCGGGCCGGGGCAGTGGGCCCTGAAAGATCCGAAATTTTCAACCCCATGAAACTGCCATTATTATCATTAAGATAACCCGTGGCACCAAACTCTGTGGCCATACGCCCGATATTCAAGAACAAATTAATATCACAACTCGTCGCTGTTGCCGTGCAATCCCCTGCAGTAACACCGGCCGGATGAAAATGCAACTCCATGGTGGGTAATCCTTGCGGCGACACACCATTTAAACGACTGAGGTTTGCGTACGCAGTAGCCCCATTAGGATTATTCTGTTCATCAATCATCAGATTCGGAATGCTTAAATACCCATACACATCCTTGAACACCAACCAGAGATTCGGATTATTGGGGCGGTAACCCTGTATGGACAGGGTACAGGGACTCGCCTGTGCCGACGACCCACCACAGCCTCCCAAGGTTGACAGTGGGTTACCATCATTCCCGGTATTCAGGTGAAAATCTATCTGCATGGCAATCCCATCCTGCCCCGTCGCCTGCGATAGTGCCGTATCACTCAGGCCCTGCATGTCTGCAATCGCTACCTGAGCCGCACAAAGCAGCAACAGGCAGCACCACTTCCACATCAGCGATAGAATCTGCGAGTAATTGCTCATGATCAGCGTCCTGCACCCAAGGTAGTCAGCGATAAATGATTGATCAAAATGCCATCCATGTGCGCCGTCCCCAGATTGATAATGCCAGGGTTATACCCTGATCCTGAGGGATTGGTCGTCGTGGTGTTATTATTAGTACCATTATAAACAGTCTGGGTATTTGGTGCCGTTCCGCCGGTCGTGTAGCTATAATTGCTGTGCTCAACACACCAGGTATCACTACAACTGCCACTGGAATTAAAACCCACCTCAGTATTGGCAGCGGCAGTGGCGGTATTTTGCAGATTATTTCCCGTTGCAAAATAAATCCCGTCACTGGTCGAACCGGCCGTCGGTGCTATACCGCACTGTGTCGACGTTGTACAGCCGGGATTGTAAAGTCCCATGTCTATATAGCCGTGCGATTGATAATAAGTGGTCGACGACACACTATTACCAAAACCACTGCCCGATCCGCTCATCGGAGCCCGAGAGTCAAACGCCGTACCATAACCGGATGAATCACCGCTCACAAGGCCGTAGGCTGCCGCGCAAGCACTTGCTTGTCCGAAAGTACAGTCTCCACCACTAGGTGCCGGAATAGCGGTCAGTTCAATCATGAAATTACCGTTAGAGGTCGATGCCGTGCCATTCGTATTAAACACCAGTGCCTGATAATTCAGGCCACCCATCGGTAAGTAGACATACAGGTTCTTGATAAACAAGCCTTCCTGCTGGTCAAACACCGGAACTTGGTTAAGTGCATTCGGACTGGCACTGGTTTGATTGACACTGATACGCATATCTCCCGAAAAGGCACTGGTCATATTCAGGCCCAGTGCCTGATAATTAGGATCACCCGCATTGCTGTCCGACACTTGGAAAAGTCGCGCATCAAATCCCGCCATCGGATTATTGGCGGACACTCCCCCAATCAGCGGCGAATATTTGAAGGACGCCAGTTTACCCTCCATGATCAACTGACCTTGAAACAGCCCATTACTAGCCACCCCTCCCCCGGAATTATTCAACTGCGTAATCTGCGTCCACAGCGCCAGGCGAAAAGGATCCATATTGGTCGGCCCCAACAGCTCCACCACGGTGTTAGGCACATAATTGTTGGACAAATTATAGCCGTCATACGAGTGCACCCGCAGTATCAGTGGATTATCAAAAGCCGCCAGATTGCTGATGGCTGCGGTTCCCAAGGCGCAGGCCAAGTCTCCAGAAAGGCCACCGGTATTACAGCCCGAACCACCAAAACCTTCGCCTGGCCCGGTACCTGTCACACTCAAACCCAAGAACTGATAATTGGCCCCGCTGAATAAAGGGGCACCGTTGCTGGCAATCACCGAAGGATCAGTGTCAGGAGAACCCACCGCTTCCACGTAACTGGTCGGTGCCATTGTGGCACGGATATTTTCAAGAACGATGGCAACCCCTTCACCATCAACCGCTGACATCTGGGAATCAGAAAGATCTGACAATGCCCAGACCGGCTGAACCACACCTATCCCCCACAGCACCACACCCAAAGCGGCACATCCACCCAACGCCCGATGTATCATTGCATCACCTCGCCACGCATCCCCAGTGTACCGACCTGCCAATGTCAGTACACCCACCCGCTTTAGAAAACCGCCCCTCGAAAACCTGTCTTCCCAAAATCTGTCTGTATTCTTTATTTTTTCTTCTTTATTTTTCCCTACACTCAGTCTAGTCTGTTTCTGCAGTCCGGTCTGTTTTGCCCTGTGCTATTCAGACTGTCTTTACCAGCTTATGTCTTTATCCATTCCCCAGACTCAACCAGTATACATTTCATCCCGTATTGTACGTATATAACCACTGAAACAATTCCCCTGTCCACTATCATTTTGTGAAAGATGTAAACAGATTGTATCTGCAATCAACCGATCCGCCTCATTGCAGTGTACTCTACACTCAGCCACTGCACGCTGATTTTTACAGGCGATCTGCCAAAAAAACGACAAACGGTATTGTTATTTTTTGACGCTGCTTTTTAGATCAGAAGCGCCTGCGAATCCGTGCCTGCGTTGCCCATTAGAACATATCACTGCCACCGATACCCAGAGTCACCAAGAGACACACTACCGGACAAATACTGCCACTATGTTCCCGGAGCGTTGCGATCATGCCGCAAGTCGGCCGGAATATCGACCGGCGGTACCTGGCCCGGATGCTTGGCCTTTCCCGCCTGATACATCTTGACGCCATGCAGCCACGCCAGAATCCTTGCAACCGCCTGATACAACCCCGTAGGGATTTCCCGATCCAGATCAGTCGTGTAGTAAATAGAGCGGGCCAAGGGAGGGGACTCTACCATCACAATTTTATGCTCACCCGCCAGTTTACGAATCTGCATGGCCCGGTGATCAATGCCTTTGGCCAGTAACACCGGGGCCCGATCCTTGTCGGGTTTATAGCGCAAAGCAACGGCAAAATGCGTTGGGTTGGTGATGACTACATCCGCTTCAGGAATTTTTGACATCATGCGCGCTTCTGCCATCTTGCGCTGCATCTGTCGTAACCGTGCCTTTACCTCGGGGCGGCCTTCCGTTTCCTTATATTCTTCACGTTGCTCCTGGTGGGTCATGCGCAACTCTTTCATAAAACTGAACCACTGCGCCGGTACATCCATCAAGGCCACCAGAATCAGTGAACTGGTCATCCAGAAAAATGACCAGAGCAACAAATGTGCTACATGTTGAAAAAGGGCAGGAACGGGTTCATCGACCATACCAACGATCTCATCCCGGTGACTTTTTAAAATCAGCAAACAGCAAGAAGCGACCAGTAGCAGTTTAAAAAGCGCCTTGAACAATTCCAGTAAGGATCGTAAGGAAAACATCCGGGTAATCCCTTGCCAGGGATTCAGACGTTCCCATTTGGGCAATAACATCTCGGTTGAAAACATAAAACCACCGAGCAACAACGAACCGGCCACTCCGGACAGCATGATCAATAACAACGGCCAGAACAGGAGACGCCCTCCCACCACCAGTGCCTCTGCCAGATGCAAAGGCAGTACTTTTTCATCCAGCAGATCCTGACGAGTGACCTGCAGATTGATGCTGGCCAAGTGCACCAGGGCCTGGGCCATATTGTTGGAAAAAAAAATCAGCCCTCCTGCACCGGTCATCAGTGATAGCGTCATCGCCAGATCGCGCGAACGGGCAATCTGGCCATGTTTGCGTGCTTCTTCCAGACGATGTGCAGACGCCTCTTCTGAACGTTCGCCACTACTTTCTTCTTCAGCCATAATGCTCGAACCCTGATTTTCAGTGCTGCATCAGCAGCGCTAACCGGTAAAAATCCGCTGCAACATCACAAACATCTGATCCGCTAATTGACGAAACTGCTCAGGCAATGGCTTCAATGACAACCACAGCACCAGGAGACCCACCAGCAGACTGACCGGAAATCCTACCGAAAATATATTTAGTTGCGGAGCGGCACGGGTAGTAACGGCCAACGCCAGATTGACCACCAGCAGTGCGACAATGGCAGGCATCGCCACCAGCAGTGCCGAAGACAACATCCAGCCTCCGCTTTGAAAAAGTAAAGGCCAATGAATTCCCAACGCATAACTGTCGCGAATCGGTAGCACCTGAAAACTGCGTATCAGATAATCGATCAGGATCAGGTGCCCGTCCATTGCTAAAAACAGCAGATTAATCAGCATAGAGTAGAGTTGACTAATCGTCGCCACAGAGACCCCGGTATCTGGATTAACCATGGATGAAAATCCCAGACCACTTTGGGTGGCAATCAATTGACCACTGATTTCAAACAATTGAAACAAAAACTGAAAGCAAAAGCCCATAGCCAAACCAATCAGTAACTGTTGCACCACAATCAGCCAGCATTCCAGCCCTAAAGGATTACAGCGGGGGACTGTTTGCAAAAACGGCAACGCCACCCAAGTCAACATCAGGCTGTAGATCATGCGGATTCTTAGGGGCACCATCCGGCTTCCTAAAATAGGCATCGACAACAAAAATGCACCGATACGCGCCAGTGGCCACAGGTATTGCCCTAACCAGGCACCCAGATCAATTTCAGGGATGGCGGCGATCATCAGCGCTCATCCAATCAACTGCGGAATATTCAGCAACAGGTTCATGGTAAATTCAAAGACCATTTTTCCCAGCCACGGACCGGTAACAATCAAGGCCACCAGAGTAATCAGCAGGCGTGGTAAAAAACTCAAGGTCTGTTCATTAATCTGGGTCGCCGCCTGAAAGATGGCAACCACCAGACCCACCAGCAAACCCGGCAACGTAATGACGGCCGTCAGCACAATCGCCAGCCACAAGGCGGAGCGAAACACATCCATGATGGGCAAAACATTCACAACGAAACTCCCGGCTCACAGTCCATAGCTGGCCGCCAGTGTCCCAATGATCATGCCCCAGCCGTCAATCATTACAAAAAGCATCAGCTTGAACGGCAGGGAAATGATCAGGGGAGAAAGCATCATCATCCCCATGGCCATCAATACCGAGGCGACCACCAGATCGATTATCATAAAAGGTATAAAAATCAGAAAACCGATCTGGAATGCTGTTTTAAGTTCACTGGTCGCAAAAGCGGGAATCAGCGTGGACAGGGGTAAATCATTCAAAGACTGCGGCCTGGGCTGATGCGATAAACGCACAAACAACGCCAGATCATCCTGACGGGTCTGTTTCAACATAAACTGGCGCATCGGTACTGCCGCCACATCCAGCGCCTGACCTGCAGGCATCTGTCCCTGCAAATACGGTTGCAATGCTCGGCTGTTGATCTGATCCAGCACCGGCCGCATGATAAAAAAAGTCAGAAATAAAGCCAGTCCAATCAACACCTGATTGGACGGAGCCTGCTGCAACCCCAGCGCCTGGCGCATTAATGAAAAGACAATGATAATCCGCACAAAGCAGGTCATCATCATTAACGCCGCCGGTAGCAGGGTTAGCGCACTCATGACCACTAAAATCTGAATGGGCACTGTATATTCCTGCGCCCCGCCAGTGCCCACGGTCATGGTCATTAGCGGCAATCCCGTCCCGGCCGCCCATACCGGTGCCGCACCACCGGTGAATGCCATGCCCCACAGCACCAGTGAACGGCACAGCACCGATTTCTTCATCTTTTTATCCCGCGAATCATGTTTTTCAGATAGTGCGAAAAATCAGGCGGTTCTGTTGCCGCCACCGCAGGTTCCGTTCCACCTGCCAATTCCGTCAGAAAAGTAATCGCCTGTGGAGTCACTCCCAGAAACAAACGCCGCCCCTCAACTTCCACGATCAACAAACGCTCATGTGCCCCTAACACCAACGACGATTTAACCTGTATCACCGACTGCCAGCCCGTCAGGCGTTGGGTTCGTTTCACTAACCAGGCCACCGCCAGTACCAATGCCAGCACCAACAGCAACGAGAGACCCAGTTCCCACAAACTGCCCGTTTCTGAAGCCAATCTGGAAGGCACAACGGTGGTCGTAAGTACTTGGTTCAATGCAACCGCCGGATACGCTCAGAGGGACTGACAATATCTGTCAAACGGATACCAAATTTTTCATTCACCACCACCACTTCACCATGGGCAATCAGTGTACCATTTACCAGAACATCAAGCGGCTCGCCCGCAAGACGATCAAGCTCCACGACAGACCCTTGATTTAACTGCAATAAATTGCGAATAGGTATTTGTGTGCCACCTACTTCCATTGAAATATTGACAGGAATGTCGAGAATTACATCCAGATTGGGGCCAGTGCCCGGAGTAACCGCCGCCTCACCAAATTCCGCAAAACCGGCAGGTTGCGCCGCCGGTGCGGCAGGCGATGCCTCAGTAACAGCCTGTTCTTCCATGGCTGCCGCCCAGGCAGCCGCCATATCGTCCTGATCTGAATCACTCATAGCAGATTCCCGAAATCAAAATTAAAATGTTTACGTTCCATAAAATCATTGATTTTCAATGCAATATGACCATTACGTACCCCGAGTTTTGCCCGTGCAATAGGAATTCCATTGGCAAAAACAGTCGTTATATCAGGTTCATCAATAGGAATAATATCGCCAGGCTTGAATAACAGCACATCCCGCAAATTAATGGTTTTTTCCATCAGATTCGCCGTCACGGGCAAATTGGCCTCCACAATGTCGGCACGAATACTACTGATCCAGCGAACGTCTTTTTCATCGACATCCGACTGTACCCCCGAATCCAGAATGTCGCGCAAAGGCTCTACCATGGAATAAGGCATCGTCATATGCAGATCCCCGCCTCCACCTTCCAGTTCAATATGAAAGGTTGAAACCACCACGACTTCCGAAGGACTGACAATATTAGCCATCGCAGGATTCACTTCCGAGGTCAAGTATTCAAACTCCACATCATAAACCGTACGCCAGGCCTCTTTCATGTCCTTGAAGGCATTTTGCAGCACCAACTGAACAATACGCAATTCCGTAGGCGTAAATTCCCGTCCCTCAATTTTGGCGTGTCGCCCTTCGCCGCCAAAAAAATTATCAACCAGCTTGAACACCAGTTTAGCATCCAGGATAAATAACCCGGTGCCACGCAGCGGTCTTATTTTTACCAGATTCAAACTGGTGGGTACAAACAGGGTGTGCACATATTCCCCGAATTTCATCAGTTGCACACCGCCCACCGCCACATCGGCCGAATAACGCAACATATTAAACAGACTGATACGGGTATAACGGGCAAAACGCTCATTTATCATTTCCAAGGTGGGCATACGCCCACGCACAATACGATCCTGTGACGTCAGATCGTATTGCCGGACACTCTCTGGCGGCTCATCATTGCTGGTTTCGACCATGCCATCATCGACACCATGCAATAGCGCATCAATTTCATCCTGATTGAGAATATCCTGAACAGCCATGCTCGTCTCCGCTACTGAACCACAAAACTGGTGAAGAGAAAACTTTCACACGCATTTTTATGGCTAGTTTCCCGGGCGAGCACATCATTCACTGCCTGCAATGCCTTTTTTTCCAGTTGCTCGCGTCCACCCGCAGCCATCAGATCCGAAGGTTTATAGCTCGAAAATAACTGATTGAGGTTATTGCGGATTTCAGGATCAAATGATTTCAGGTCGTCCTGGACTTTGGGGTTACGCGTCATGATCGACACCGACGCCTGCATGTATCTCAAGGTGCCATTATCCGGATCGGTCAGTGTTACGGTAAAGGCAGGGGTCATTTCATAATAAATTGCTTTATCCGGCAATTTTACCTCGGCAGAGGCTGATTTATGATGCCCGAGGAGTAACCAGACCCCGCCGCCTGCAACAGCCATCGACACCAGCATGGTCGCCAGCAACATAACCAGCACTTTACTACCACCACTTTTGGCAGCCTCCGCCGGTGCCGGTGCCTCAGTTTTTGCTGCTTCCTCTTTTTTTGACTCTTTCGCCGCCATGGTTCAACCTCTCTCCACTTAACTCACTCATTGCCTGACAGCTTAACCCTGAATGCAGGAAAAATCTATCGTACCCCTGCATCACGATTTTCAACATTCCCCTGCACCCTTCCACTAAAATTGCGCTGTATTTTTCCATGTATCCGGCATAAACAATACCCGCCTGAACACCCAGCCCCCTACCTTCTGCTTTCTTGGCATCAGTATTTTATCTTTTTTACATATTCAGGCATAAGTATCCAGCAACGACGATTGATTGACCGCTTTAGCCGCCTGCGCCAGTTCCACAGACGGCGACAGCAGAGCAGAGGCTCCAGACTGTGTATTATGTAACCATTCTTCACGTCCGGGAGCCTGTTGCCCATTGCCTTGGCCTCCACTCAAGCTGGTCTGCAACTGCATTCCCTGCGCCTGAAATGCCTCCTGTAAATGCACCAGCGATTGTTGCAATACCTGATGAGTCTGACTATGACTGACCATCATGGTTACCGCCACCTGATTTTGTGCCAAAAGACGCACTTCCACGGCAATAGGTCCCAACTCAGCGGGGGTCAGATGAATACGTGCCGTAGGAGTCCCATTGCCCGCCATCATCAACAGATGTTGTCCCAATGCCGCATCAAAAGCAGCCGACCCCAGCGGAGCCGAAATTTTCGCTGTATTACTCGGCACGCCAGTCGCCGCCTGCCTGACTCCCGAAGCATTCAACACCCCGGTCAACGTTCCGGCAAATGCGGCGGCAGTCGACGATCCAGACGATCCACCAGTGCCTTGCGCCGGATGTTGCCGGGCATCCGCCGCCGTTGACAGAACCCCACTGGCCGCTGAGTGGGTCAGCTGAGTCGTTAGTGCTACGGCTTCCGAACGTAAATTGCCACCAGTTTCCACCGCCCCCATCACCTGTTTTTTTGCAGCGGCGGCCTGATCACTCCCCGCAGAACCACCGCCCGTTGCCGCTGTACCAGCATGCGGTGACTGCCAGCCTGAAAGGCCGTTTCCCTGTTCTACCGCCACAGTGTGCGTCAATGCACCAGATAATCCGCCCCGCTCCACAGCAGACTGCAGCAATTTATCCTGCTTACCTGACCTTGCTGTACGACTGCCACCGGCTGTTTTTTCACCGTTCACCGTACCCGCCACTGCAGAACCAGCCCCGGCAGCTGCCCGGCCCTGCAATAACAGAGTAGTCTGCGGTGCCGGCATCGCCGCCGGCCAGCCCACAGGCAAGGGATTACCGTTCGCTCCGGCTTCTGCTGCCACAGGTTGCCGCTTCACATGGGCTTTTTTGTCTGGCGTCATCTGTTTTTCCTGAGAGGGAGTCTGCTGAGCGACTACCGGCGGGCTTGCAGCGGGTTCAGGAGTTGCCTGTTTTAACAGATTGGCAAAATTGCTGCCTGCAGAGCCACCGTCCGTCGCTGTCAGCGCAGCAGCAGAATCCGCTGCAACGGGAGCCACTGTGTTGCTAAAACCCGATACCATAGTCACCATGATGCGTTCCTGTTTTCAATGAACCCTGTCGGGCCACCGGAGAGTCGCTCCTGAGCGCACGTCGCCTCAGTAATTCCCCTGCCGTCACTCACTGACCATTCAACACCTAAAACAATGCAAAAAAAATGCCATAAATACAAGCCAATCCCTTAAACCATTCCTACCTGCGCCGCAACCCGCCGTTGAACGTCTACAAAAATATCATCCTGATGTTAAACTAGCGGCTTGGCAACTGCTCATAAATTTGGCTTAATAGGCGTCGCTGAACCCGTAATGCTGTTGCTACTTTTTCCATTCGCCCACAGCGGATCGCCAATAGCCCACAGATGGATTGACTAATTATGACCTTATGCCCATGCGGCTCCTCGTTACCCTTGAGTGAATGTTGTCAGCCGATTATAGATGGCCAACGGCCAGCGACCAGTGCGCTGGAACTGATGCGTGCCCGTTATACAGCCTACACCCTGGGCGCTATCGATTTTATTATGCACAGCACCCATCCGGATCACCGGGATCTGGGCGATCGTCAGGCCATGGAAAACTGGTCAGTAAATGCACAATGGCTGGGACTGGAAATTCTTGATCCTGGCCATCCAGATCAACAGGATCTAAGGCAGGACGAAGTCGAATTCAAAGTTCGGTTCCAGACCAGCAATATACAGCATCTGCACCATGAACGGAGTACCTTCAGCCATGAACAGGGGACGTGGTGGTTTGTTGATGGCCACGATCTGTTTAGCGGCCCGCTGGAAAAACCCCGGCCGGTAGTTAAACCGCCTACCTGCGGCCGGAATGATCCCTGCCCCTGTGGTAGTGGGAAAAAATTTAAG
Organism: Pseudomonadota bacterium; assembly: GCA_021781515.1. Classification (GTDB taxonomy): domain Bacteria; phylum Pseudomonadota; class Gammaproteobacteria; order Pseudomonadales; family Moraxellaceae; genus JAJXWR01. The sequence goes on along the minus strand of JAJXWR010000013.1, from coordinate 5,322 downwards.
AAATGCTGTCTCCCTAACCGGTGAGCGCTGAATTCCTTTAAACCTGAGATAGCCATTTTTTTAAGGAGACCGCAGGAATGGTGGCCAGTTGGCCAGCGCTATCCCACCCCGCCATAAACCACTATGTCGGGGATCTTGCCACAAACTGATGAGTACGATAAACCAAAGCAAAAACCAGACCGACATCGTTATTTTGGGAGCAGCCCGCACACCTATTGGGAGTTTTCAAGGCAGCCTGTCTTCAGTTACCACTACCGAATTAGGTGCCTTGGCCCTGAAGGCTGCCATTGCACGCAGCCAGATTGCAGCGGAACAACTGGATGAAGTCATTATGGGCTGCGTCTTGCCGGCGGCACTGAAACAGGCCCCCGCCCGACAGGCCTCCTTGGGCGCAGGAATTCCCGAGTCAATCGGTGCCACGACCGTGAATAAAGTATGTGGCTCCGGAATGAAAGCAATGATGCTCGCTGCCGATGTTCTGCGCGCTGGTAATGCACATCTGATTGCTGCCGGTGGCATGGAAAGTATGAGTAATGCCCCTTACCTGCTGGAAAAAGCCCGTGCTGGTCTGCGTATGGGGCACCAGAGCCTTAAAGATCATCTGTTCCTTGATGGTCTTGAAGATGCGGGTACTGGCCGGGCCATGGGAAGTTTTGCTCAAGAAACTGCCGATCAACGCCAGCTCAGCCGGGAATCCATGGATGATTTTGCGCGCACTTCCCTGCTCAGAGCAAAAACCGCTCAACAAGAAGGCTGGTTTCAGGCAGAAATTACACCCGTTAGCCTGAACTCCCGTCAGGGCACCACTGAGGTTTCCCAGGATGAGCAACCACTTAAAGCCAATCCGGAAAAAATTGCACAGTTAAAACCCGCATTTGCCAAAAACGGGACTTTGACTGCCGCCAACTCCAGCAGCATTTCTGATGGAGCCGCCGCCATAATACTGGCTCGTGCAGATGCATTATCCACTACACAAAAACCACTGGCGCGTATTGTCGCTCAGTCCACTTATTCCCGGGCACCGGCAGAATTCACCCTCGCTCCCATCGGTGCCATTCAACGCCTGCTGGAACGTACCGGCTGGAGTATCAATGACGTGGATTTATTTGAAATCAACGAAGCATTCGCCATGGTGGCGATGCTGCCCATGCTGGATTTGCAGATTCCGCATGAGCGCATGAACATACACGGCGGGGCCTGTGCATTGGGACACCCCATCGGCGCATCTGGTTGCAGGATTGTCGTGACCCTGCTTCATGCACTGCGTCAGCGTCAGCTGAAACGCGGAATTGCCGCCTTGTGTATCGGTGGTGGTGAAGCCACTGCCTTGGCCATTGAGTTACTCTGATCCCTGCTGTAACGATAACAGGGGGCTTCAGTACCCTGTTATCGCCTAAGGTACGCAACCACAGATCCCGCCATCAAAAAAATCAAGGTATCCAGGCGCTGTTGCCGCACTTAATACCATTCCTGAATTGGCCATGAATTTTTTTGCTCCGTCTGCGAAGGCAGTTAGCTTCAGAGAACACCCACATTAATCCGCCGCACCATGCCCTCCGGCAGTTTGCCACACCCATGCACCAGAATGCGTGTTCTACGCGTATTTCGCTACAGAACAGAAAATTCATGCACTTCTCCCTACTACTTCTCACCAAGTGATCTAAACTGTTGGCGTACCATGGACTGATCGTTACAGGACTGAAATTATGATACTCCGTTTCGCTTTGATGTTAGGAATGCTCTGTTTATGGACTCCGGCGGCTCAGGCCAGCGTGGATCCCCAACAGCAAAACCTGCAATCTATTGAAACCGATGCCTACAAGATGGCAACTCGTTACTTTATGTACACCGTCACCGAAAGAAATCCAGATCAGATGGATTTACTCAACAACCTGATTGTACAGACACAGGCACTGATTGATCAGGTGCATGACAACAAGGTCGCTGCTGCCTGGGAAGTTTACCGCAAGTCACTGCTCAATAACCCCTATGACAAACAGAACATGGTGGTGCAAAGCACCTTGTTCAATGTGCAGCACCAGATTAAACCGCTGATCGACGCCGTACAGAATGCCATTGCATCGGCTCATTTGCCGAACAACAACAACAGTAATCTGATTTATCAGCAAACGGTGTTGATTGAACGTATGACAGCGGAGTACCTGTTACGCGCCAGCGATCCGATGGGAGGATCTATCGTCGCCACCACGACGTCTGATGCGGATTCAGAAGATCCACAGCAGATGGCGGTAGAGTTCAGCAAGAATATGGACAGCCTGCTACACGCTTACATGAGTCAGAAAAAAGTATATGCGCACTTGTGGAATGCCTACCGTTACTGGAATTTTATCAAAGTCCGGATGATCGACTTCAACAGTAAAAGCGTCCCTTACATCGTATCCACGTTTAATGACAATATCTCGTCGCAACTCAACTCTGCTTATGATGCGGCCAATTAACGCCAGGAATCTATTCCAGTGGAAAACCAAACAGACGACTTGCATTGCAGGTTGTCTGTTCTGCTAACGACTCCAGTGAGCAGTTACGTATTTCCGCCAATACCGTCGCTACGGCAAGTACCCAGGCCGGTCGGTTATGCTTGCCCCGATGCGGTACCGGAGCCAGCCATGGACTGTCTGTTTCAATCAACAGGCAATCGTCCGGCACCTTGCGAGCCACCTCACGCAATGCACCTGCATTTTTAAAGGTAACGACCCCGGAAAATGAAATATAAAAACCGAGATCCAGTGCTTTTCTAGCAACCTCCCAGGTTTCGGTAAAGCAATGCATCACGCCAGCTTTAGAACCTGCAGAACGTAAAATAGCCAGCGTGTCCTCAGCCGCCTCCCGGGTATGCACCACCAAAGGCAGATTCAACCGTCGTGCCAGATCAACATGACCGCTGAATATCTCCTGCTGCAGTGGGGCATGTTCTGGCGTATAGTGATAATCCAGTCCGGTCTCACCAATCGCCACCACCTTGTCCTCCCGCGCCCAAGCCGTCAGACAGTCCCAGTTCACAGGATGTTCATGCACATGGTTTGGGTGAATCCCCACCGTGGCATACACTTCCGGGAATTTTTTCGCCAACGCCAACACCTCTGGTTGCGTCAACGCCTCTACACCGATACAGACAAAACGACCGACTCCAGCGGCCTTCGCCTCTGCCAGCACCGCTGACATTTCTCCGGCAAAGGGTTGCAAGTCCAGAAGATTCAAATGACAATGCGTATCTGTCAACTGCAACGTATTCTTTTCTGCGATTGTCTCCATGTCCGCCTGCTCCTGCGTTGCTAACCGCACCGATAGAACCACTGCAGCAACACACACCTTACATGGTTTGTGTTGCTCGATTTGAATTCATCATACCGGTCAGCTGATTCTCGATAAATCGCTGTGCCTCTTCCCGTTCACCACCAATGAACTGCACACCGGCACCGGGTGCCCGCATATAATTTTGTTTGAGATTTGACTGATCCGACGCCTTGCCAAACATCATGGTACTTTCTGTCTGCATTGAGGGTGAAATCCAGACGACCTTGCAGGACACACCAAAACGAGCATCCATCACCGATAGACTAATAAAAATTTCTTCACCCAAAATAAACTGCCGCGAGGTTGGGATAAACAACCCACCGCCTTTTACAAAGGACATATACACCGAATTAAGCACGTCCTTGTCAGAAATTTTCTGCTGCAAAATACCATTTCCACGAAAAGAACCCATCCCTATCTCCCCATCACCATCGAACCTGAACCCATCCGCCGTACCACACACACCCCTGAAAAATCAATAAACAAATTTTCATACCACAGCAACGGCTGCACATTACCCGCCAGTTCCAGAGGCGTCTGCAACAGCCGCTGCCACAAACGCCACAAACGCTCTAAATCCAGCCCCGCTACAATAATTCGTTGATACTCTGCCAGCAACTCCTCATGATGCAACAATCCCGGCAGGGCTTGCTCATTCAACACCCCAAGATGCCACAAATCCTCAACCCACTGCAGCATATGTTCTGCCAACACGGGAGTCGTACAATGTTCCTTGTAGAGTATAGCTAAGGATACCGGATCAATGACTTTCAGCATCAGTTCCGTTAAATGCCGCCAGAAGCGCTCCACCACATCCAGCCATCCGGATTCCAGCCAAGCCTTGGCTTTTAATGGAGAATTATGCGCCAACGCCAATGCCCGACTGGCCTGCTGCAAAGAAACTGCAGTCACCTGCTGTAACCAGTCAACCCCCTGTTTACGGCCCACCGGTGCAATAATCCAGTGTTGACAGCGGCTCCTGATGGTCGCCGTCAATTGTGCCGGCTGATGTGTCAATAAAATCAATACAGTTTTTTCGCCAGGTTCTTCCAGGGTTTTTAACAGCGCATTGGCTGCAAAAGCGTTCAAACATTCTGCGGCCTCAATGATAATAAAACGATACCCTCCCAGCGCTGAAGTTTTTTCAGAAAAATTACACAGATCCCGTATACTATCAATCTTGATTACCCGACTGTTTGTTTCAGGCCTCAACCAGAATACATCCGGATGCGTATCGGCCTGTAACCAATGACAGGAAGCGCACACTCCACAGGGCCGATGCATTGATGACTGACACAAAAAACCCTCTAACCAGGCCTGAACTATCACTTTCAGTCCAAAATCAGGAGCAGCGACCCATAAATAGGCATGCCCCAGACGATCGGCATGCCGCTGCCATTCAGTCAGCGCACTCTTTTGCCAAGGTAAACAATTTTCAAAATTCAATGACTCACCTCTCTGCCAAAAAGAACCGTTCTGAATATTAGTGACTCAGTCCACCGATGCCGTGAAACACTCAAAAAGACACCTTGGTAGCCGTTACAGTATATACAATAAATCAACCGTCTATGCCTGCTAAGCTCACCGGCCTGCCTCTCCCGGTTCCTCTGTGGCGATTGGTTGCTATTTCCTCTGACACCCCCCATGGCTAAAGCCAGGGGGTCTCTGTTTATCTTGGGGCATAGGATATTACTCCTACTCAGACCAAGCAGAGAACTTTTGACGCAAACTGCTCCAACTTACATGAAGACAAGTCGACGTTCCTCCCGTTGGCACCCCCATCGAGTGTCCCTTTTTGCAAAGGAGCGGCTCGACGACAACGGTGCCAAACGGGTTTGCAGTTTATCGACTGACACGGGTTCGCGCCAAGGCGTGTGCAGGGCCTGTGGGTACTCGTGCTCATCACTCCGTCTCTCGGTACAAACAGTTGTTTCTCCCGAAGCGATGGCGCAAGGGTCTGCCATGCCACTTCTAACACTTCAGGATCATGCGACCAACGCTCAACGA
>JAJXWR010000012.1 GCA_021781515.1 Pseudomonadota bacterium | reverse complement strand
GTGGAGACTCATAGAAAACGCCCGATTACTCGTGTCTCCAGACACTGGCGTTGCCCATCTTGGACGAATCACCATGACTCCCACACTCTGTCTGTTTGGCCCAGGCTCGGCATTGCTCTGCGGTGCAGGACGATTCTGGAGTCACTCCCCTTACCAGGCACTGAGTCAACCCATTGCCTGCCGGGATCAGACGAGCAATTTTCAACGGCAAATCCCCTGGATTCGTCGCTGCGAACGCTTTATCGGTCATGCCCCCGGCCAGTGCCCCGAGGCCCGCTGTATGCAGCACCTGGAGGTGGATCAGGTCATTCAGGCTGCGTTGACGCTCCTTCAAGAAGCCAGCACCACCTGATTGCGTCCCTGCGATTTCGCCTGATACAAGGCTTCATCCGCCAGCATGATCAGCGTATCGCCCATTGCATCGCTCACTTGGTTGCTACAGCTGACTCCCGCACTAAAAGTGCAATAAAAACCCTGAATGGCCGTCGACATAGGCAATTCTGCAAAACCTTTTCTTAATTCATCGACGATCTTACCGGCCTGTTCCAGATCACAGTCCGGCAAGATCAACAGAAATTCTTCCCCACCATAACGACCAATCAGGTCACTGCGGCGTAACCGGCCTTTCAGCAAGCCCGCCAGGTGACGAATCACTCCATCTCCCACCAGATGGCCGTAATTGTCATTCACTTTTTTAAAGAAATCGATATCCAGCATGGCCAGACAGAACTGCACCTGACTACGCTGCACCCGCACCAGTTCCTGATCTAGACGATCCTTGATTTCTGAGTGAGTCAACAATCCGGTCAATCCATCACGGGTTAACATCTGGGCCAGTTGCCGGGAACGACGGGCCCGGGCCCAGATCGTCGCCACCAGAATATCCACAGGCACCGGCTTGGTGAGAAACTCATCACCTGCCAAGGTCTGGGCGGCGATTTGCCGTTGTTGATTGGTTTCCGAGGACAGATAGATAATCGGCGAATGCAGCCAGGTATCTTCGAGGCGAATAATGGCCGCCACTTCATCGCCACGGCAAGAGGGCATGTTCAGATCGAGAACGATGACATCGGGTTTAAATTCACGCAGCACCGTCAATACCTCGGCCGGATAGGCCAATACACGAACCCGTAACCCTGAGGATTCCAGGGTCAGTCGGTAATGTTCCAGAATGCTTTCGTCATCATCAATCAACAATACATTCGGTGAAAATTTCTGTTCCTCTTCCAATAAGCGGTGAATACGTATATCCAGACTGCTGACGGTGACCGCCTGGTCAAAATAGGCCACCACGCCCGCACGCAAGGCTTGCAGTTTGATGGCGAAACTCTGGAAAGGACTGCACACCATGACCGGCACACGCAGGCCCGCTGCTTTCAACTCATCCAGTGTGGCCAACATTCGGCTGCCGTCCCGGTCATTGGCAGGCACCGCCAGCATCACAACGTCAAAAGCGCTCAGCCGCTGTTGCGTCAGTAATTCCGCCACACTCCACAGCGAGACCACATCATAATTATATGCCTGCAACTGTGCCAGTAATCCGCTGAAATTAAAGGTGTCCTGAATCAGAAAACCCAGACGTGGCCGACTGATTTTAAAAAGCGGCGGCGGCGACTTTTCTTCATCCTGTTCCCGTCGCAGTGTCACCCCGGCCGCATCAACCTCCTCACTCTTCACCTGCTGCTGATGTTGCTGCCAGTGTTCCACACTCTTGGGAACGGCAACGGCAGTGTCCTCTGCCTGAGTGAATTCGACCGCCAGTACAGCCTCCCGGCAACGCACCCACTCCATGCTGCCGTCCTGAAGTGCCCGTTCGATGCGGCGTAACTGTTCGCCAATTTCAGTAAAACCAAAGGTCAAGGCTGAACCTGATAATTTATGCAAGTGCATCAGCACTGCGTTTTTCACCTCCTCCCCCTGCTGCACCAGTGTTTTCAACCGTTGCAAATCCTGCTGCAACCGGACAGCAAATTCAGTGGTGAGTTTTTTCAGTTGTTCCTGAAAATCCATATTTGGTTCAGCAACCATGATAACGCCTCCACAAACCTAGAATCTGTTGCGGCAACTGCATGGGGTCAAACGGTTTGATTATCACCCCGAACGCCCCCAGTTCAATCAATCGTTGCTGTTCCGCCGGCAACACCTTGGCCGTCATGAACAATACCGGCACCTTACTCAGGTTCAACAAGGATCTTAAAGCATGCAATGTGGCAGGGCCGTCCATATCAGGCATCATCACATCCAGCAAAATCAGCTGTGGCTGAAACCCGGCCGCCCGGGTCAGTGCTTCCTGTCCCGTCGCGCAACTGCATACTTCAAATCCCCCTACTTTCTCCAGAGTCAGCCGGGCAACGCCACGGATAGAATCGTCATCATCCACATGCAACACCCGCCTGAGTTCAGGTCCTGTATCTGAGCCCATGATATTCACTTCCTGTCATCAATTTGCCTTGTTTCTGACCATAAAATTTACCCAGAAACAACCGCCACCGCCGGAACGGTCCTCATAACCGATCGACCCTTTCATGTGTCGAACCAGTTCCCGTGAAATAGCCAGTCCCAGCCCCGTACCTCCGCGTAACCGGGTATCCCCGGCATCCGCCTGCGCAAATTTTTCAAAAAGCCGATGCCGGAAATGTGCCGGCACCCCCGGCCCCCGATCCATGACGCTAAGACGCAACTGCTCTGCAACACAGTCCCCATGCACTTCGACCGTTTGCTGTACCGGAGAAAATTTAATGGCATTAGACAACAGATTAGCCATCACCTGTCCGAAACGCAAACGGTCTACATAGATCTGCAGCCCCGGTATATGCAACCGGCTTTGCAACACGACGCTATGTTTTAATGCATAGCCGGCATGACTGTCCAGTGCCTCCTGAATCAGCATCGACACATCCAGCCACTCTAAATTGAACTCCATCCGGCCAGCCACCAGTTTTTCAATGTCGAGCAAATCATTAATCAACAAATTCAGCCGATTGCCGTTTTGCTGCGCCATTTCCAGCAGACCTTTCTGCTCCCCTGGCACCTCACCCATCACACCGCCCAAAATCAGTCCCAGTCCCCCCATGATCGAGGTTAGCGGTGTGCGTAATTCATGACTGATCGTCGAGATGATTTCATTGGTCATACGTTCGACCTGCTTTTGTTCGGTCAGGTCCCGAATCACCGCTATAAACGACACTTCATTGCGAATAGCAATCTGCGAGACGATAATTTCCACCGGAAATTCATGCCCATCCCGGTGCAAGGCCGTCAGTTCCCGACGCCGTCCAATGACCTGCGCCACCGCCTGGCCCTGATTCGCCCGTAGATAGGCCGCATGGCGTAACCGATAGGACTCCGGCATCAATATCTCGACATTTTGACCAATGGCCTCGGTCTGATCGTAACCAAACAACTGCTCAGCCGCCCGGTTAAAACTGAGAATCTGGCCTTGGGTACTGATACTGACAATGGCATTGGCCACCTGAGCAATCAGTTGTCGCTGAAACTCTGCACGTGCCTGTAATTCCTGTTCTGCCTGGTACTGCTGCGTAATGTCCTGAATCTGCACCACATAACCGGAGGCATCCCCTTGCTCATCATAAAGCGCTGCCACTGACATCAGACCGCGCATGGTACTGCCATCCGCCCGCAAATAACGTTTTTGTTGTTGATAGGATTCTTTCGCCGTACGTTCAGTAGTCGCCGGGTATAACAAAAATTCCTGATCTTCCGGATGCGTCAGACTCAGCACATCGCATTGCAACAACTGGGTGCGGCTATACCCCAGCATGTTGCACAGCGCATCATTGACTTCCAGCCAGTGTCCGTCCAGCCCAACCATGCCAATGCCGTGCGCGGCCGAGCGAAAGGACTGCAACATGCGTTGCTCGTGCACCAGTGCCCGCTGTTCCGCCCGTACCTGATCACTCAAATCCACGGCCACGCCCAGATAACCACTGATCTGACCCTCCTGATCATACAGTGCCGCCAATGACAACCGCACGATCAATCGTTGTCCTGTACGGGTAATGTACACCCAAAGTCGATCCGGCTCGGCACTCAGCGCCAGCGTCACAAAGACTTCAAACCCTTCGATCAGCCGTCCCAGCCGCACCGAGAGTTCTTCGGCACACCCCCGGACTTCATCAATGTCATGATAAATAACCGGCGTCTGCAGGCCAATCACCTCTTCCGCCGAATAGCCCAGCAAACGTTCGGCACCGGCACTGAACAAGGTAATCACGCCCTGTAAATCCGTTGCAATGATCGACACCTGAATCGATGCCCGAAATACCGCATTCAACAGTTGCTGTTGATGAAAACTTTTATTTTCTAAGGTCTTGAGTGAACTGACATCGGCATGAACTCCCCGCATCAGTGCCGGTGCCCCCTGATTGTTCCATTGCAGCACTTCGCCGCGCGACTGAAGCCACACCCAATGCCCATCTGCATGCTGCACCCGAAAACTCAGCATATACGACCCATTGACGCCTTCGCGCAAGGTGTCCCGCAAAGCATCAGCACGCTGCAGATCCTCCGGGTGTACTCGTTGACGCCATTCTTCGACCGGTACTTCCACACCCGACAATGGCGCAAAGCCTTTCATCTGTAACCAGACCGGATTGATGCTCAGTTTTTGCGTCTGCAGATTAAATTGCCACACCCCCAGTTCTGCAACCCGCATCAATTGCTCCGGGCTGACGGCACTGCTTTCCCGTAACCTGGTGACATCCAGCGTCTGTTTTCTGTCAACCGACAGCAGATAATCGCCTGAGGCAATGACCTGCAATTGCACATCAACCATGACCCGTGCCTCCGTTAACCAGGGTAAGGTTAAGGTACACGGTTGTTGTTGTAGCCATGCCAGCACCGAGGTCATATTCTGTGGTGCCGATTCGTTGCGCAGTAACCAGCTGATCAACAATCGGTCCGGCCACACCGGCAACTGCAGAGGCGTGTGCAGTTCAAGCTGCCTGAGCCACGTGTGTGCTGTCGTATTGAGCGGTTCCGGTTGCAGGCTGTCCCGATCAATCCAGAACAAGGCCTTAGGTAATGCATTCAATACCTCTCCCGAACGTTTAAGTTCGGCGTCCATCGTTATGCGCCGCCGCCGGTCAGCAATCAGTGCTTCGCACATATTCGCCAGCCGATAGAACACCTGGCATTGCCGCTCATCAAGCTGCCGGGGCTGTCGATCCAGAACACACAGCGTACCCAGCGCATAGCCACGTGCGGAACGTAAAGGCATTCCTGCATAAAAACGGATATTTGGCTCCCCCTGCACCAAGGGATTACCGGCAAACCGCTGATCCTCCAGTGCCTGCTCCACCACAAAAAGTTGCGAGCCCAAGATGGCATGTGCACAAAAGGCCACATCGCGGGGAGTTTCACTGGCCTCCAGTCCGACCGCACTTTTAAACCACTGGCGATGTCGATCCACGAGCGAAATAAATGCCATCGGCATATCAAGCAATTGGGCGGCCAACACCGTAATATTATCAAACAGGATCTCTGCCGGCGAATCCAGCAGTCCCGACTGTTGCAGATCAAGAAGGCGTGCTTCCTCATCGGCTGGCAACGGTGCCGGCTGATAGGTACGGGCGTCGGCATGCTCAGACATTTTCAAGGTTCCGGTAATCAATGCACAGGCACTGTCCTCACAATATTGAGGTTGAAGCAGGGTAAGAGAATGGTAGAAGCCAACGTCCTGGAGTGCAACTTTTAACTGACGAACATCGACGAGTGCCCCGGTTCCGGCCGGTCAGTATCTGCCTGAAAATCCAAAGCGTTGCATATAACCCAAGCCCATGATATCCACACTGGCTCCGTGCGCTTTCAGGTGCTGAACATCAAGATAGATCTGACGTTTTGCATCCAGATGCAAGCCTATCCCGGCACCAATGGCCGCAGAACGTTCTGACTGATTTAAAGCCTGTGTCGCACTGAGCGCCGTCTGTAAGCGGGTAACGGCGGCCCCAACCCGCATATAAGGCTGGAATCGTCCGATCGGCCACTCCAGACGCATGTAGGCGGCCCCTTCACTTTGCAGCGAGACTTGCGCCGAAGTGCAGTTGCCCCCCTGGCACACCTGACTTTGTGCCTGTCCCAACCCCATCAGCCCCTCTGTTTCCATCCCCAGATAAGGCGTCCAGTGATATCCCAACAGAAACGCCCCGGCCGACGGGCTAGAGACGGTCGACGGTACGGTCGACCGGTTATTGATGTGCATAAAATCCAGCGCACCGGCCGCATAAAACGATTCCGGTTCCTCCGCTACCGCCCACTGCACCCACATCGCCAGTATGGCGATCGCCACTGCCCTCACCCCTGCCCCCACCCCTTTCACCACCAGTTCTCCACTCAGCCCTTAAATCATGACGAAGCGACCCGGCGCACGGCATCCTTCCAGCCGGCATAAAGTTCCTCTCGCCGTGCCACAGGCATCTGCGGCTGAAAATGCCGGTCACATTGCCACAGACTGGCAATCGCTCCGGGAGAAGCATAGAGGCCGCGTGCCAATCCTGCCAGATAAGCCGCACCCAATGCCGTCGTTTCAGTAATCGTCGGCCGATCGACCGGCACACCCGTCAGATCAGCGAGTGCCTGGGTCAACCAGTTGTTCACTACCATCCCCCCATCCACCCGCAGTGTCGTAAACGCTTCGGAACCATCCCGCTGCATGGCTTCCACCAGATCCCGACTCTGAAACCCCACTGACTGCAAACCCGCAATAACAATTTCCCCAATGCCCGTATCCCGGGTCAGCCCAAGAATCGCACCTCGGGCATGCGGATCCCAGTAAGGAGCCCCCAAACCGGTAAAGGCAGGCACCAGATAGACTCCACGGGCTTCCCCGGTAGAGCGGGCAATTCCCTCGGTGTCACTGGCTTTGTCAATCAGCCGCAACCCATCCCTTAACCATTGCACCGCCGCTCCTGCCACAAATATACTGCCTTCCAGAGCATAGGTCACTTTACCCTGTAACCGATAGGCCACGGTTGACAACAAGCGGTTTCGCGACTGGACACGCTGTGTACCGGTATTTTTCATCATGAAACACCCGGTACCATAAGTGCTTTTCACCATTCCCGGCTCAAAACAGGCCTGACCCACGAGCGCCGCCTGCTGGTCGCCGGCCACCCCGCCAATAAATACTGAAGCCCCGAGGACGGAAGCCTCGGTCATGCCAAAGGCATAACTGCTATCACGTACCGAGGGCAGCAAGGCGGCAGGAATCCGGAACAGTTGCAGCAGTTCTTCATCCCAGCACTGCTGGTCGATATTGAACAGCAGTGTTCTTGACGCATTGGTTGCATCGGTCGCATGCACTTTCCCTCCCGTCAGCCCCCACAACAACCAGCAATCAATGGTGCCAAAGGCCAGTTCTCCCCGTTCGGCCCGCACTCTGGCACCAGGAACATGGTCGAGCAGCCATTCCAGCTTGGTGGCTGAAAAATAAGGATCCAGCAATAAGCCGGTTTTTTCCTGGACTCTGGTCTCCCATCCCTCGGTACGCAACTGCGCGCAACGTGCTGCAGTCCGGCGATCCTGCCAGACGATCGCCCGGTGCAATGGCTGACCGGTTTTCCGGTCCCAGAGCACGGTCGTTTCCCGCTGGTTGGTAATGCCGATAGCCGCAATGTCCTGTGCGCTCAATCGGGCATCGGTCAATGCCTTGCGACAGACCTGCAGGGTATCCTCCCAGATTTGCCAGGCATCATGTTCCACCCATCCGTCATCCGGAAAATGTTGCTCCAGTTCTTTTTGCGCCTGACCCAGCTTGTGCCCCTGGGCCCCAAAAATAATCGCCCGTGTACTCGTGGTCCCCTGATCGATCGCCAATAATGCCTGCATACCGCCTTACGCTCCTGTTGCCTGCTAACGCCCTATACCACTGTAGATCAAGCCCGCCTGTCGCACCCGCTCTGGTACATACTGATTACGTCCGTCGATCACCAGCGGTGTACGCAACAGCGCCCGGATACGCTGAAAATCCGGCTGACGGTACGGTTTCCATTCGGTCACCAGCACCAAGGCATCGGCACCTTGCAATATCTGGTACGGATCTGCACCATAGTGTATCTGACCCGACTGCACGGCCGTTGCCCACTCTTTTTGTGAATGCGCCATGGCCACGGGATCGTGCGCCCGGATCTGCGCCCCGGCCTGAAGCAATTGCGCAATCAACTGACTGGCCGGTGCCTCGCGTAAATCATCCGTTCCTGGTTTGAACGCCAATCCCCATAACGCAATGACCTTGGTCTGAAGATTCTCGCCCAAGTGGGTTTGCAGTTTGGCAAAAATACGGGATTTCTGCCGCCGGTTACGTTCTTCCACCGCTTCCAGCAACAGCGGTTGCAGTTGCTGATCCTGGCCCATACGGATAAGTGCCTGAACGTCTTTGGGAAAACACGATCCCCCATAGCCGCACCCTGGGTAAATGAAATGATAACCAATACGCTGATCCGCTCCGATCCCTAAACGCACCTGCTCAATATCCACCCCCAGTGCTTCCGCCAGCAAAGCCATTTCATTGATAAATGAAATTTTCGTGGCCAGCAGGGCATTGGCCGCATATTTGGTCAGTTCTGCATCCCGTGGACGCATAAACATCAGTTTCTCGTGACTACGCATGAATGGTCGATACAACTCGGTCATTACTGTCCGGGTATAAGGGCTCTCTGTCCCGACAATGATCCGGTCCGGGCGCATAAAATCGTCAACCGCCGCCCCCTCTTTAAGAAATTCCGGATTACTCGCCACGTCCACCTGAAAATCCAGCCCCCGGGTTTGTAATCCCGCATGTATACAGGCTGCCACCCGATCAGCGGTGCCGACCGGAACCGTCGATTTGTCAACCACCACCAGCGAATGCGTCAACCACTGACCCAGTTGCTCAGCCACGTCAAGCACATAACGCAAATCCGCTGAGCCATCCTCCGAAGGCGGTGTCCCCACCGCAATAAAAACCACCTCGGCACCCGGCAGCGCCTCTGCCAGGTTTGTGGAAAATTTCAGGCGTCCCGCCTCCAGATTAGAGCGTAGGATCGCTTCAAGACCCGGTTCATAAATCGGACATTCACCAGCACGCAGAGCGTTCACCCGCACCGCATCCACATCGACCCCAACGACCTCGTTGCCCATTTCGGCAAAACAACATCCCGTCACCAATCCCACATACCCTGAACCAACCATGACCAGTTTCATCTAACCACACCCCTGACTGATTCTATTCGCTGCTTTCTGCACGCAGTGCATGCACGGCCTTGATCAAGGCCGCTGTCGATGCATCCAGCCCTTCAGTACTACACCCACTCAGGGGTTCAAGCAACGATCTGGCCAGGCGCTTGCCCAGCTCCACCCCCATCTGATCGAAGGGATTGACACCCAAAAGGCCCGCCAACAGTATGGTTTTATGTTCATACAACGCAACCAGCATGCCTAAGGTCTCTGGTGTCAATGCCGACCATAACAATGTCGAACTGGGGCGATTCCCCGGATGTACCCGCGCCCGCAACTGCGTCGGTAACTCGCCTGGAAAATCCAGCGCCGCCTGGTCCTCGGGATAGCCACGAGCTAAGGCCACGCCTTGCGCCAAGGCATTGGCCAAGGTACAGTCACGCTGTCTGACACTGGTTTGTGGCATCAAGGCATACATGATGAAATCTGTCTGCACGGCATGCGTCCCCTGATGCAACAGTTGCATGAAAGAATGCTGCGCCTCAGTACCCACGCCACCGAACACCATCAATCCACTGTGAAGCAGGGCATGCCCCTGCAGATCGCAGCCTTTACCCAGACTTTCCATCTGCAGTTGCATCAGATACTCAGGAAACAACGCCAGATGCTGGTGGTACGGCAAGGCGACAAAAGCCTCCGTATTCCAGAACAGGCTACTCCACCATTCCAGTAAAGCCATTGTCGCCGGTATACTGTGCTCCACCTCCTGCAACACATGCACATCCACCATTTGCATCCCGGCAAGAAAACGCATAAACCCATCCTCGCCAATACGTGCCGCCAACGGCAAGCCGATCGTCGACGCCATGGAAAAGCGTCCACCGATACTCGGCATGAATTCCAGTTGCAGATCCGCAGGAATGCCGAAAGCGTGCATCGCTTCTAGAGACGCCGAAATCCCCAGAAAATGCCGACGTATTTCCGCTTCCGCATACCCCTGACAACGCATATACGCCATGGCAGTCTGGGTGTTTTCCAGTGTGTCCAGGGTGCTAAACGTTTTAGAACTGATCAGAAACAGCGTCCGGTCCACATTCAGTCGGGGCAATAAGGCCTGCAGTGCCAGTCCATCCAGATGGCTGATAAAATGCACGGCGAAACACTCTGTCGCAAAAGACTGCGACGCATGCACTGCCATCGCTGCCCCGAGGTGTGACCCCCCTACACCAATGTTCACCAGGGTATCAAAGCGCTGCCCCCGGGCACCACAGACCGTTCCATCCCGCAGATTCCGCAACAGCTGCCACATACGTTCACGCTGCCTTGTGGCTATCAACGTAGCCGCCTCATCCGGAAGACAGGCTTGCAGATCACGCAGCGCCATATGCTGAGCCGGCCGCTGCTCCGAACCATTCACCAGTTCCCCGCCGCTTATGCGCCGCAACCACTGTGGCAGCCCCCGGGCCCGGGCATAAGCGCGCAGTAACGCCAAGGCCTCGGCATGGACATACTGCCTGGTAAAATCATAATACAGCGGACCCAGACGCTGCGTGCACTCTTGCGGACGATCCGCCTGGCGCATGACAGCAGACAGATCCACTTGCTGCATCTGCTGCCGGACTTGAGTTAATCTGGCATAAAGTGTATCCGCCGCAGTCATCCCCGAAACATCAGTAACAAAATTCATCAAAACCATCCTTGCCATCTAACACTGGTAATAGTCCCGGTACCACTGCACAAAACGCTCGACCCCTTCGGCGATCGGCGTTTGTGGCTCATAGCCAAAATCGGCTTTGAGCGGCTGACAATCGGCGAAAGTATCCGGAACATCACCAGGCTGCATCGGCATCAGTTGCAACTGCGCCTTTTTGCCGGTTGAACGTTCGATGCACTGGATATAATCCAGCAGCGGTACCGGCTGGTGATTGCCAATATTGTAAACCCGCCAGGGGGCGCTTGAGGCATCCGGAACCGGCTGCACACTGCTCCATGCCGGATCGGCAACCGCCGAATGGTCCAGAACCCGCAGCACCCCTTCAACAATATCGTCAATATACGTAAAATCCCGACGGTGCTGCCCATGATTGAAGACCTGCAGCGGCTCCCCCGCTAAAATGGCGCGGGTAAAGCGAAACATCGCCATATCCGGACGTCCCCATGGACCATAAACCGTAAAAAACCGCAACCCCGTCATGGGCAACCGGTAGAGATGACTGTAGGAATGCGCCATCAACTCATTGGCTTTCTTGCTGGCCGCATAGAGAGACAGCGGGTGATCCACCGCATCCCGGGTCGAATAAGGCATCCGGGTATTGGCCCCATACACCGAACTGCTGGAGGCATAGACCAGATGCTCAATCGCTTGCTGTCGACAACATTCAAGAACATTTAAAAAGCCGACCAGGTTGCTCTGCACATAAGCCTCCGGATTTTCCAGGGAATAACGCACCCCCGCCTGTGCCGCCAGATGGACTACCCGCTGGATGCGATGTTCAACAAACAGCGAGCGTAAAGCCGGGGCATCCACAAGATCAAGCGGATGAAACTGAAAATCCGGATGCTGCAGCCGTGCGAGTCTGGCGCGCTTCAGTGCCGGATCATAAAAATCATTGAGATTGTCCAGGCCGATGACCGTATCCCCTCGGGAAAGCAGGCGCAGTGCCACCTCTGCTCCGATAAAACCAGCCACCCCTGTCACCAGAACAATCATGTGCAGATCCTCTGTAAAATCGCCTATTCTAGCAAGAGACTGCGCATGCTGACTACTTATTCGCTCGAAAACCTCCTGTTCTTCTAAAATTCATTTCATATTTCTCTTTAACTGCTAAATTTAGTGGCAGTTTTAGAAACCGAACTGGAGATAGACTATGGCTAAAATGCTGGTTACTCGTCGACGTACTGCGGTATTCCTGAGTATTGTTGTTATCTGGTGGGTGAGCATAACCGGAACAGCGCTGGCTGACGATCATTTCGACGGTTATTCTTATGCGGTGATCGGCATGCAGGCACTAAGTTACTCTGAACATTCCAGCCTGTTCAAATCCCAAGCAAATGCCCGTAATCTGGCCTTTGAAAGCGGTGGCCTGTTTTCCGTCAACAACCAGATGGATTTCTCCCTGGACACCGCCAGCAGTCTGGTGAACACGCTCAGCAATGAACAATGGAATTCCACCCGTACCCTCCCTTTGCCTGGTTCCTCGGGAAATGGCAGCATTGGTAGCGGCACTCTGGTACAAACGGACAGCTTCATGATGGATGTCAGTTCGATCCGGGCCTTGCTGCAATATAAATACACCCCTAATCTGCGAATGGTGGGTGGATTAACCTACCTGGCGCTGAATGCGCAACGATCCCTGTCCACCACCAATTACCCCTCACTGATCAATGCCAGTAACTCCATGGTCAATGAACGTAATGATACTTTCTCCGCCTCGGTCGGTGCCGCCTGGGAAAGCGGTGGCTTGGCCGACAACATTCAGCGCTGGCGTCTGCGGGGCGTTCTCGATCTGCCCATCTTTCGCCAAGTAACCAACTCCAATTTTTCAACACCGATCTATTCCGGTTTTGACTGGGGCTTTGACATTAGCGCCGCTTATGACATTCGGGTCTATAAGGGACTGGAAGTTGGGGTGTTGTCCGATTATTTTTATCGCCGGGGCAATAGTGCCACCCTAGGAAACGGCAATGCCCAATACCCACAACATACTTGCAGTCAGTTGTTTGCTGGTGTTGAATTTGGCTGGAACTTAAGCCGGCAACACCGGCAGTAAGCACCGCCGCACTAGCTACTGGCATAATCTGCAAAAAACAGTAAAATAAGGGAACTGAGGAGCGCTGCAACGGTTTATCCGCCAGGCTCAGTGGCATCACTGCCTTAACTGCGCTCGCTACCCTTGCGGATGGCGGGCGTTGTCTGTTTTCCTCCCTGCCGCAGGATTAGCACGATATTACAAGGCAATTCAGCAACTCAACCCGTTCCTGGAGGGAAAGGCAGTGACAACAGCATTTAAAGATTACAAGGTGGCCGATATCCAGCTGGCGAATTTTGGCCGGCGGGAAATCACCCTGGCTGAAGCAGAAATGCCGGCACTTATGGGACTGCGCCAGCGCTATAAAGCCCTGCGGCCCCTGGAAGGTGCGCATATTCTCGGCTGCATCCACATGACCATTCAGACCGCTGTGCTTATCGAAACCTTGATCGAACTGGGTGCCGATGTCCGCTGGTCCTCCTGTAATATTTTTTCCACGCAGGATCATGCTGCCGCAGCCATCGCACAGGCAGGCATTCCGGTATTTGCCTGGAAAGGCGAAACAGAGGAAGAATTCTGGTGGTGCATTGACCAGACGATTATCAAAGACGGCCAGCCCTGGGCGGCCAACATGATCCTGGACGATGGCGGCGACCTGACGCAGCGTATTCACGAAAAGTACCCGGAGATGCTTGCCGCTATTCATGGCATCACTGAAGAAACCACCACCGGCGTCGCCCGACTGCATCAGATGCTCAGTGCGGGTACGTTGCGGGTTCCGGCCATCAATGTCAACGACTCGGTGACCAAGAGTAAAAACGATAATAAATACGGCTGCCGCCACTCTTTGAATGATGCGATCAAGCGCGGCACGGACATGCTGCTGGCGGGACGCCGGGCACTGGTCATCGGTTATGGTGATGTGGGCAAGGGATCGGCGCAGTCGCTACGCCAGGAAGGCATGATTGTGCGCATCAGCGAGATTGATCCGATCTGTGCCATGCAGGCCTGTATGGACGGCTATGAAGTCGTCTCCCCGTACCATAATGGCATTACTACGGGTCGTGATGCCGATATTAACCAGCCCCTGCTTGCTCAAACCGATTTACTCGTTACCACCACCGGTAATACCCGGGTGTGTGATGCCGCCATGTTACGTCAGTTAAAACCCGGTGCCGTGGTATGCAATATTGGGCACTTTGATACAGAAATTGATACGGCGTACCTGCGTGATTCCTGGCGCTGGGAAGAAATCAAACCACAGGTTCATAAAATCTACCGGTCAGAGCAGTCCGGTGATTACCTGATTCTGTTATCGGAAGGACGCCTGGTCAATCTGGGCAATGCCACGGGCCATCCTTCACGCATCATGGATGGGTCATTTGCCAATCAGGTACTGGCACAACTGCATCTTTTTCAGCAAAAATTTGCCGATGCCACGGACTCCCAGAAAAAATCACAGCTGAGTGTCAGTGTACTGCCGAAAAAACTGGACGAAGAGGTCGCAGCCGCCATGGTTCTGGGGTTTGGTGGAGTATTAACCCGACTCACCGAAGAACAGGCCGAGTATCTGGGTGTGCCCGTGGAAGGCCCCTTCAAGCCCGACACCTACAAATACTGAAACACCACGGAATCAACAGTAATGCGTGTCCCATTTTCTCTGGAGTATTTTCCTCCAAAAACCGAAGAGGGGGTGGGGCGTCTGCACACCACCCACCTCAATTTCAGCCGCTTCATGCCCGATTATTGTTCAGTGACCTACGGTGCCGGTGGCACTACACGTCACCGCACACTGCAGGTAGTAACCCAATTACAGGGATCCGTTCCGGTCGCACCGCATTTATCGTGCATTGGCGACACACGGGAGTCCCTGCGACGGCTGCTGCAACACTATCAGCAACTGGGCATAAAACGTCTGATTGCTTTACGCGGTGATTTGCCTTCTGGTCAAGTCGGACTGGGCGAACTCCCCTACGCCGTTGATCTGGTAAAATTTATTCGTAGCGAGTTCCAGGAAGACTTCCATATTGAAGTGGCGGCTTACCCGGAAGTGCATCCGCAGGCAGAAAATGCATTCACTGATTTACAGCATTTTATCCTTAAAGTCCAGGCCGGTGCCCACAGTGCCATTACCCAGTATTTTTACAATGCGGATGCCTACTGGAATTTTTGTGAACAGTTGCAGCGGCATGGCTGCAACGTACCAATTATCCCTGGTATTATGCCCATCACCAATGCCAGCAACCTGCTGCGTTTTTCTGATTCATGCGGGGCTGAAATTCCGCGCTGGTTGCGGCGTCAGTTAGCGGCCTATGCCGATGATCAGGAATCAATCCGCCGACTGGGTGAAGAGGTCGTCGGTCGTCTCTGCGAACAACTACTGCAGCAAGGGGCACCCGCCTTGCATTTTTATACGATGAATCTGTTTCAGCCGACCGCCTCCCTGTTACAGCACCTGGGGGTTCAACCCCAGTGAACAATAGCGCCTGGTTGCAAAGAGACTGGCAACATCTCTGGCACCCTTGTACACAAATGCAGGATCATGAACAATTTCCGATCATTCCAATTGAAAAAGCCAAGGGTGTCTGGCTCTTCGATTTCTCGGGAAAACGCTATCTGGATGCGATCAGTTCCTGGTGGGTGAATATTTTTGGACACAACCACCCCCTGCTCAATGCCGCCTTGACCACGCAGGCCGATTCAATGGCGCATATCATGCTGGCTGGATTTACCCATCGACCGATCATTGAACTGAGTGAGCAACTGCTGGAACGTGCCCCACCCGGGCTGAACCGTTGTTTTTATGCCGACAATGGCTCTGCGGCGATAGAAGTTGCCCTGAAAATGAGTATGCACAGCTGGTTAAACCGGGGTAACCCGCAAAAAAACCAGTTTGTGGCTCTGGAAAACAGTTACCACGGAGAAACCCTGGGTGCCTTGAGTGTAACGGATATTCCCCTGTTCAGTCACACCTATGCACCGCTACTGCGTGCGCCTTTACGTGTCGCCTCGCCCGACTGCAGTGCACTTCCAGCCTCCGCCTGGGAACATCACAGCCTGCAGCAGTTTCAATACATGCAGCAATTACTGAGTGAGCAACATGAACACATCGCTGCCGTCATCGTTGAACCACTGGTGCAAGGTGCCGCCGGGATGCGGATGTATCATCCGGTCTATCTGCAGCAATTGCGTCAGGCCTGCGACCACTATCAGGTGCATCTGATCGCCGATGAAATTGCCACAGGCTTTGGCCGAACCGGCACTTTTTTTGCCTGCGAACAGGCCGCCATTCGCCCTGACTTTCTCTGCCTGTCCAAGGCACTGACCGCAGGCTACCTGCCGATGTCGGTGGTCCTGACGACTGAAACCATTTACCAGACCTTCTATGGCCCTTATGCCACCATGAAGGGCTTCATGCACTCGCACAGCTATACCGGCAATGCCTTGGCGGCTGCCGTGGCCTTGGCCTCCCTGAAAATATTTACCGATGAAGCTATTGTGCATAACAATCGTAATCTCAGCCTGGAACTAGGCAGAGGTGCACAACGGCTGCCCTCACAGTACCTTAAACACCTGCGGCAAACCGGCATGATTCTGGCGTTTGATCTGTGCGATGCCAGTGGGCAAGACTTCCATCCCAGCGAACGTCGCGGTTTACAACTGCATCAGGCCGCCCTGCGACGCGGACTGCTCATCCGTCCTATCGGGAACAGGGTTTACCTGATGCCCCCTTATATTATCCAGTCCCAGGAAATCGCCTTTATGTTTGATGTGCTGGCAGAAGCACTGGAAGAAACTGCTCGCGAACCCGCCAGACTCCCTGATCACCCGACCGTTTACCCATCAGCCTTGCCCTGAATTTCAAAAAACCGAGCCCAGCATGCGTTTCTATTGCCCACTCCCCTTATCCGTTCCCATGACCCTGGAACTACCAGACACTGCACGGCAACATGCCCAGGTACTCAGGGCACGGCTAGGCGAACTCCTGACTCTTTTTAATGGAGACGGATTGAACTATAGTGCCCGCCTGGTAGACATGCAGCGGCATACGGCTCGTGTCCAGATCGAAAATTCCGCTGTCGCTGCCACTGAATCCGCACTATCCCTGCATCTGGCCGTCGTACTGAGTAAAGGCGATCGGCTGGACTGGTCGCTCCAGAAAGCCACTGAACTGGGTGTACAACGAATCAGCTTGCTGTTCAGCGAACGTTGCGAGGTAAAACTACGTGAACAGGAGCGGCTCGAACGTAAAATCCAGCACTGGCACCATATCGTTATCAGTGCCTGCGAACAGTGCGGTCGAACCCGAATACCCACAGTAGATGCTCCCGTCGCTTTTCCGACGTTTCTGCAGCAACAACATGCCACATCCACCCAGAAATTACTGCTGAGCCCTACTGCCCGCTTGGGACTGCGCTCCCTGACTGCGCCCACTTCCGCAGGATTTACACTCTTGGTGGGGCCCGAAGGGGGATTCAGTGCCCAGGAAGAACAGGCGGCATTGCAGCATGACTACCGAGCAATAGGACTGGGCCCCAGAATTTTACGCACAGAAACTGCGCCTCTGGTCTGTTTAAGTCTGTTGCAGGCAGAATTTGGTGATCTCTGTGACGGAGATCCCCTCTGAGTTTCTCACCCCATCAATCGGACGTTTTCTGAATGTCCAACATCCCTGCGCAATCACTACCAAAAGCGCACCAATCTGTTAAAATTTGCATCTGGTTTTTAACGTTCAGCAATGAATTAACGGATCGGCTATGCTCGCTGGTCGACAAATAACCAGAACCTGCGGCAATGCGAAGATCAGCACCTGTTATCGAGCGACAAAACGGCTGTTCAACTGAAACCTGGCCACTATCGCAAGGCGTAGCGAACCGGTGCCCTACGTTGTGATGTAGAGGTGGTGTGGCTCGGACATGGTCTGCGGGATCTTGTACACACCGATGTCGGTCTTAAGCATAAGTGAATTGGTTTTAGTTTTGAGAGGATCACCGATAAAATCGCAACCACTAACACAGTCGGGAAGCTGATCTTCCCTGTGTTTGCGGCGCTGGCGGAGTTTGAGCACAACCTGATTCGGGATCCCTCTGCGTCAGCAACTGAAGAGGATCAATGATGGAAAGTCTGCCACCACAGCAGTCAGAGGATCGATCCACTGTCTTCACAGGAGGAGCACAGTGGGTACGCGCAGATTTTCATCTGCACACCCGAGCAGACTGCGAATTCAAGTACACCGGCGATGACAACTTCTACTACAGCCACTATGTGGATGCGTTGGAGAAGGCAGGCATCCGACTTGGCATCATCACCAATCACAACAATTTCGACTTCAATGAATTCAAGGCGCTACGCAAGGCAGCCCAAAATAAGGGAATTGCACTGCTGCCGGGCGTCGAGTTGTCGGCCAATCATGATGAGCATTGCATCCACACCCTGGTTGTTTTTTCTGAGGATTGGTTGGCCGATGGGCAAGACCATATAAACCCGTTTTTGCATGTTGCTTTTGAAGGAAAGCCCCCTGCACAGTATGAGCAGGAGAACGGTCGCTCATCGCATTCACTACTGGACACTATCAAGAAGCTGGAAAACTACCACCGGGAATTCTTCCTCGTCTTTGCTGATGTCGAAACGCCTAATGGGCTTTGGTACGAACCAGGCAGTGAACGTCTTTACGAACCCGGTCAAAACGAATGCTTCCGTCGCCGCACGCTTGGCTTCCAAAAAGTTAGCACTTACAACAAGCGGCATGAAAAAAACAAACCCTGCCAAGCTAACATCAAGCAGTCTTTCCAAGACTGGCACCCCGCCGAACTCGAAGGCAGCGAGCCTCAGTGCATAGAGGATATCGGCCAAGGTAAATCTTGCTACCTCAAATTGGGCGAATTATCCTTCCAAGCGGTGAAATTTGCCTTAAGGGATCCCACTGTGCGAATATCCACAGCACCGCCTAGGCATCAAGCATCGCACATTCGTAGCATCCACTTCGATGGAGGGATACTCGGCGGACAGACGCTGCATTTCTCTCCCGAACTCAACACGCTAATCGGCATCCGTGGCAGCGGCAAGTCGTCCATCCTGGAGGCGGTGCGCTACGCCCTCGACATTCCTCGTGGCGAAAAAGCACAGGACACCCTTTACAAGGATGAATTGATTCGCCACACACTCGGCAGCGGTGGCAAGGTGACGCTGACAGCCTGCGATGTGTACGGACAGGAATTCACCATCTCCCGCATCTTTCGCGAAGCACCGAACGTTTACTTGGTCGGCCAGTTGCAGCCCGGCGTGTCGATCCGGGAAACCGTACTACGTCGTCCAATCTACTTCGGACAGAAAGATCTCTCCAGTACCGGCGAAGGTTTTGAGACCGATCTGGTGGAAAAGCTGGTTGGCGAGAATCTCCGTGCGTTGCGCAACAACATCGAAGCTCAACGTCAGCACGTACGCGAAGCCACTCAGCGCTGGCTCAAACTCAGCAATACCGCCGAACTCAAACGCGACTATGAGACCCAACTGACCGATGCTCACTTCCGGCTGAAAAAGTTTGAAGAGTACGGTGTCGCCGACAAGCTGCAGAAGCGTCTCGGCTTCCAGCAGGATGCCGCAGCGCTTGTGCGCATGAAGGAGCGGGCAGACCAATTCATCCTCGCCTTGGGGCAATTGATCGCTGAACACGAGGACGAGCTACGTAACACTACAAGCTACGTGTCCAAGCAGAATCCGGAATTCTTTTCGGCGAACTCTACCGAGTTTTCGCACCTCATTGCCAAGGTCGAGCAACTCAAGCAGATCGAACAAGAAGCGCACACCATTGCTGATCGCCTCAAGAACAAACAGAACGAGTTTGAAGCTGCAAGCAATAACCTTCAGGAAGAATTCGCACAAGTCGAGCGGCAACTGGCTCAGGAACTTAAGCAAACCGGCATGACTGCCATCCATCCGGACGACTTCTTGGCCCAGCAACAGCGTAAAATCAAGGCGGAGCAAATGCTGGAGGCGCTGACCAGACAAGCCTCGCAGCAAATCAGCATCCGCGACGCCTTGTTTGCCGAAATCAACAAGCTCAACGTACTCTGGCTGGACGAATTCAACACCATCAAGGCCGAACTCGATCGGGTGAACACCGGCCACACCGCCTTGCAGATCGAAGCCGACTTTAAAGGCGAAAAGGAAACGGCCATCCACTTCATGCAACAGATCTTCAAGGGCAGCAACATCCGCGAGACCACCCTGCGAGCAGTCATGGAGGATTACGCCGACTTCGGCGAACTGTTTTGCGCACTACCGGGGGCGTTGGCCAAGGTCTGCAGCACCCCCGAGGTCTTCGAGAAGACCTTCATGGAAAACCTGGTTGAGCTCGTTACCTGGCAGGTGCCCAACCGTTTCGTTATCCGTTATCGCGGCAAGGAGTTGAAACATCACTCCCTCGGGCAGCGGGCTTCGGCGCTGCTGTTGTACGTGCTCAGCCAACGCCAGAACGACGTGATCATCATCGACCAACCGGAAGACGATCTGGACAACCAGACCATCTACGACGATGTAATCAAACTTCTGCGCGAGATGAAACCGCACTCCCAGTTTATCTTCGCCACCCACAACGCCAATTTTCCGGTGTTGGGTGATGCTGAACAGGTGCACGCTTGCCAATACCGGGACGAAAAAGTCTCAGTACAGCACGGCAGCATCGACGCTCACCAGGTGCAGGACGCCATCATCAACATCATGGAAGGGGGCCAGGAAGCCTTCAACCGTCGCAAAGAGGTTTATAATCTATGGAAACCACAGATCTGATCGACCTACTCAGCCGAGGCGAGGACAGCCGCCATCAGTTTAAGGAGAACTTTAGCAATGCGGATGCGCTGGCGGCGGAGATTGTCGCTTTCAGTAACACCGCCGGCGGAAAGATTTTCATCGGCGTACAGAACAATGGTTCAGTACTTGGATTGTCCGGCGCAGACATCGACCGCTTGAATCAGCTGCTTTCAAACAGTGCCTCCCAGAACGTGCGACCCGCTGTGAACCCACTCACAGAGAACGTGCCACATCCAAACGGCACCGTGATAGTAGTTTCCATTCCGGAAGGGGTCAACAAACCCTACATGGACAAAAATGGCAGCATCTGGGTGAAAAGCAGTTCGGACAAACGGCGCGCTACTTCGCGCGAGGAAATCCAACGCCTGTTTCAGCAGGCAGGTGTGGTGCACGCCGATGCAACACCCGTAGCCAGCTTAAGTGCAGGCGATGTAGACCTACCCTATTTCGAAGCCTTCTTCAAGCAGCAATTCGACGAACCGCTCTCCCAACACAGCCTACCACTGCCGCAGTTGTTGACTAACATGAACCTGATGCACCAGGGGCAACTTAATGTGGCGGGTAGCCTGCTGTTCGCAAAGGCACCTCACTATGCGCTCCCTGCCTTCATCGTCAAGGCGGTTGCCTTTGTCGGCACTCAGATCGAAGATGATCGCTACCTTGATAGCCGCGACATCACCGGCAAACTGGCCGATGTTTTCCAGCAGACGATGGGGTTTATCGTCGCAAACACCCGCGCACCGCAGGGTGCGCAAGGTTTCAATTCCCTGGGACAATCCGAAATCCCCCGCCTCGTCTGGGAAGAACTGATTGCCAATGCATTAATCCACCGCGACTATTTCATCAGCGCCCCCGTTCGCGTGCTGCTGTATGCTAATCGCATCGAAATTGTCAGCCCAGGTCACCTGCCCAACAACCTGAGCATCGAAAACATCAAGTCCGGCAACTCCAATATGCGCAATCCCATCCTGGCCTCCTTTGCCGCCAAGCTGTTACCCTATCGCGGACTGGGTAGCGGCCTGCTGCGTGCCCTGCGGGCCTGGCCGTCTATAGAACTTATCGACGACCGAGCTGGCAATCTGTTCAAGGCCATCGTTCTGCGACCCCGTGTGGCGGCATCCTGAGGTTCTAACTGAGGTTCCGTTCTAACTGAGGTTCCGTTCTAAATTCTAAATATGGATCCGTCGGGTGATTGTTCTGGGCATGTGAGCCTGATGTTTTTCATGGCAAGATTGATTGACCCCGTGTCTGAGTAGAGACCCGGCCAAATCCAATCACCACGCCTTGCGTGGTGATTGCAGATGTATCTACATTCTCTGTGATCAGCCTTGAACTGCCGCCCCAGAGACGGTGCCTATCCTTTGCCAAACCCAAAAAATTCCATCGACCTACCGCATACATTACGACCACTGGGTATTTATCAATCCGCCTGTCGCCGCAGAAAAGCCGGGATTTCCATATAATTTACTTCTTTGTTACGTTTTGGCTGTGCCGCTGTTGCATTGCGCACACCGCCGGCCGGACGCCGTCCGATGGCCGGTGCATCAAAATGCGTATAATCGGGAACGGCTGCGCCCTGTCGCATGCCGCTGGCAACGGCAGCTGCCATCATGGGCGGCACCAGTGTCGGCTGGGAGATATGTGCCTGAGCCCCTTTGGCGGCCGTTTCACTCAACCCCGTGGCCACTACGGTCACCAAAATTTCATCACCCATAGAACTATCAAGAATGGTACCAATTTTTACAACCGCATCTTCATGCGCCAGATCGCTGACGATACTGCCCACGGTATGGTATTCGTCAATGCCCAGATCAGAATTGGCGGCAATGGAAACCAGCACCCCCCGAGCCCCCTGCAGGCAGACGTTATCCAGCAAGGGACTGGAGATTGCCAGTTCCGTCGCCATGCGTGCACGGTCTTCACCGACCGCAGTCCCGGTTCCCATCAGTGCCATGCCCCGTTCTGACATCACTGTACGCACATCCGCAAAATCGACATTGATCAAGCCATGCCGCAAAATGACATCGGCAATACCACGTACAGCGCCGAGCAGGACGTTATTGGCAGCGGCAAAGGCTTCTACCAGAGTTACCTTACCCAATACTTCCAACAACCGGTTGTTAGGAATGATAATCAATGAATCGACTTTTTCAGCCAAGGCCTTAATCCCGGATTCTGCGGCTTCCATACGCTTGTTGCCTTCAAAGCGAAATGGTTTGGTGACCACGCCTACCGTCAATATTCCCATTTCCCGGGCGATTTCGGCGACCACCGGCGCACCGCCGGTGCCGGTTCCGCCACCCATACCAGCGGTAATAAACACCATGTCAGCGCCTTCAAGCACCGCACGGATAGTGTCCCGATCCTCAATGGCTGCCTGTCGGCCAATCTCTGCATTGGCTCCTGCCCCTAACCCCTTAGTGACGGTTTTTCCCAGTTGCAGACGTACCGGAGCGGTCATTTTTTGCAAGGCCTGACTGTCCGTATTGGCACAGATGAAATCAACCCCTGGCAGTTGACTGTTGACCATATGCTGCACTGCATTCGTACCACCACCACCGACCCCAACCACCTTGATGACCGCATTATTATGTTCGGGTATTACATCCGCAGCCAATTCAAATACGTTACTCATTATCACTCTCTCCTGATGCAAAATAAAAAAACCGGTCGTTCAAAAATTGCGCGCAAACCATGCGCGTACTTTCCCCAACACCCCATCATTATCTTCCGGGCGACGCACCTGAATACTTCCCAACCCCTGTCCCTGTAATTCTTGCTGTCCACACATCAATAAGCCCACCCCCGTGGCATATTCCGGGCTGCGCAATACATCGACCACACCCCGCAATTTCAGGCTGATCGGCATACCCACCCGCACCGGCACATGAAAAATTGACTCTGCCAATTGCACCGCTCCTTCGATACACGACGACCCCCCGGTCAGTACAATCCCTGCTGGCAATCGATGCAGCATCTCTACCCGTTCCAGTTCGGCCAGCACGAAGGAAAAAAGTTCCTCGTAGCGGGGCTCAACCACTTCGGCCAGTGTCTGCCGCGACAAGCGGCGGCTGGCCCGGTCGCCCATCCCCGATACTTCAATTTCCTGATCCTGGGTCACCATCTGCGCCAGTGCAGCGGCGTACTTGATTTTCAGTTCATTGGCACTGGGTGTCGGAGTGCGCAGGGCCATGGCAATATCATTGGTCACCTGATCTCCGGCAATCGGAATGGTGGCGGTATACCGGATTGCCCCCCCGATAAACACGGCAATGTCCGTCGTCCCGGCACCAATATCCACCACACAGACACCCAGTTCCCGTTCATCTTCGGTCAATACCGATTGCCCAGAGGCCAACTGCTCCAGAATGATTTTATCTACCTGCAATCCGCAGCCTTCTACGCATTTTTCCAAATTGATAAAGGCATTACTGGCACAGGAAATGACATGGATATGTCCTTCAAGCCGCTGACCCGACATGCCGATGGGGTAGCGCACATCTTTCTGGTCATCCACCAGAAATTCCTGGGGAAGGATATGCAAAATCCGGTGATCGGCAGGCAGTGAACCACTTTTAGCAGCCTCCAGCACCCGTTCCATGTCCTGTTCACTGACTTCCGCCTCTCGGGTGGCCACCACGGCAGAGGCATTACGTCCTCCGACATGACTGCCGGCAATACCCACATAGACCGAATGCACACGGCAATCCGCCATCAGTTCCGCCTCATGCACCGCACCACTGATCGCCTGCATGGTCTGCTCAATATGCGTAACGGCACCGCGTTTCATGCCCAGCGAGGGTCGTTTACCCACTCCCAGAATTTCCAGACTCAGATCGTCCAGAACCCGCGCCACAATAGCGACCACCTTGGACGTTCCGATATCCAGTGCAGCGATCATCGGTTGTGCCGAAGTATCACGGGCATTACGGCCGGGAAACTTTGTCAGACTCCCCATTTTGTTTTAGTCTCCATCAATGATTAACCTACTGTCTGTGCGTCAGTTCCGGTTTCCAGGCAATGGCAACGCCATTGTGGTAACGCAGATCAACGCTAATAATCCGATCCATCTGTCCATTCAACTCACGCTGATATAACACTGCAAAACGTTGCATTTTTGCGAGTGTGTCCTGATTATCCACCTTGATCATTACCCCCTGATCCAGCGTGATCTCCCAGGACATCCGCTCGGTCAGGCGCAACATACTGATATGCAGATTCATGGGACGCAACAAGGCAGCGATCGACAGATACTGCTGCCTTACATAAGACGCCTCTCCGTCCGGACCTGCCAGGGCAGGCAGCCCCTGAATGTCCATGAAAACACCCGGCGTAAACACCTCTCCATGTGAACTGAGGTAGCTGTGCTCTTTCCAGCGTGCCACCGGTTGCCGTTCAAACAACAACACCTGAATCCGATCCGGCCATACCCGCGATACCCGCGCCTGCTCCACCCAGGGTACCGACAGTGCCACCTGACGCAAATACTCCAGATTGACACCCATCAATGGCCCGCGGGCCACCTGAATCAACCCGGACGCCACTTCCTGTGGACGCAAATAACGGAAAGCGCCGGTCACTTCAATCCGTTGCACCATGGGGCCAACACCCGTCGATGCGGCCACACGCAGACACACTACAATAAAACCGACCCACAACAAGGCATACAGGCTATCCAGCGCCTTGCGGCCAATTCCAGCCCACGACCATTGCACCTGCGTCTGCTGACGTACGCCTGCCACAGTATTCATGACAGGGTCTGCTCCAGAATGTTCAGACAAAGATCCGCAAAACTCAAGCCAGCGGCTTTGGCAGCCATCGGCACCAGGGAATGATCGGTCATTCCGGGCACCGTATTGATCTCAAGCAACCAGAAAGTTCCCGCTGTATCCTGCATCACATCAATGCGCCCCCAGCCTTCCGCCCCAACAGCGACAAAGGCCGCCAGCGCCAGTGCCTGTAACCGGGATTCCTCAACGGGCGTCAATCCGGAGGGAATGACATAGTGGGTATCGGTCGCCTGATATTTTGCGGCGAAATCGTAGAACCGGTGACTGGTTTCCAGACGGATCACCGGCAGCGCACGTTCGCCCAGCACCGGCACCGTAAATTCCTGGCCCTGAATGAATTGCTCCGCAATCACCAATGCATCTAGATCTGCCGCTTTGGCGTAAGCCTCCGCCAGGGCATCCTGCTGATCGACCCGGCTCATTCCCAGACTCGATCCTTCATGCGCCGGTTTGATCATCAGTGGCAATCCCAAGGCTGCGACCAACGGTTCTACCGCAAATCCTGGCAACAACTGACGGTATTGTGGTGTAGGCAGCCCCTGGCTCTGCCAGATCTGCTTGGTACGCATCTTGTCCATACCAATGGCCGAGGCCATGACACCGCTACCCGTGTAGGGAATATGCAGCAGTTCCAGCGCCCCCTGAATACACCCGTCTTCCCCACCGCGTCCATGCAAAGCAATAAATGCCCGATCACAGGCCCTTAACTGTTCCAGTGCCTGTTCCGCCGGATCCCAGGCATAAGCATCCACGCCGCTGTCCAGCAGCGCCTCCAGCACCGCCCGGCCACTCTGTAATGAAATCGGCCGTTCTGCAGAGTTCCCTCCAAAAAGAACCGCCACTTTACCAAAGCGTCCCCCAGGATTGCTATTCATCAATCCGCCTCCTGCCCATTCCAGTAAAGTTGATGTTGTGCCAGTTCCCGGGCAATCTGTCCGACGTTGCCCGCCCCTTGGGCAATCAGCACATCCCCGGCCTGCAACAGTTCCGGCAAAATTGTCTTCAACTGCGCCGGATCTTCCACATACACCGGCTCACAGCCCCGCGCCCGCAAACTCCGGGCCAGCGAACGGGAATCCGCACCCGGCACCGGTTTTTCACCGGCCGGATACACATCCAGCAACAACAACACATCCACCTGCGCCAGCACCCTGACAAAATCGTCATACAGATCCCGGGTACGACTAAAGCGATGCGGTTGAAACAGCATCACTATTCGCCGCCCGGCAAAACCCTGGCGCGCCGCCGCCAGCGTCGCCTCTACCTCCCGCGGATGGTGCCCATAATCATCCACCAGCACCAGTTCTTCAGGCGTGGCCGCCACCTTGGCCAAGATGGAAAACCGACGGCCGACCCCGGCAAAACTGGCCAGTGCCCGCCCAATAGCCGCTTCTTCCACGCCTTCCTCACTGGCCACCGCAATAGCTGCCAGTGCATTCAACACATTATGTTGTCCGGGCAAATTAAGCTCGATTGACAAGACCGGCAACGGTGCCGGACGTCGAACCATAAAGCGTGAACTTAAACCGTAAAACTCGATCTGCTGCGCCTGATAGTCGGCGTCTGCACCCGTTCCATAGGTCACAAAGGGGCGCGCCACCTCCGGCAGCACAGAACGGACGACCGGATCATCCAGACAAAGTACCGCCAGCCCATAAAAAGGTAAATTGTGCAGGAATTCCAGATAGGTACGTTTTAGTACGGCGAAATCGCCACCATAGGTCTCCATATGGTCCGCATCAATATTAGTAACAACGCTGAGCATCGGTTGCAGATGTAAAAACGAGGCATCGCTTTCATCCGCCTCCGCCACCAGATACCTGCTGGCACCCAACCGGGCGTTCGAACCAGCCCCGTTCAACAGTCCGCCAATCACATACGTGGGATCACAGCCGGCTTCCGCCAGCACCGAGGCAATCAGTGAGGTCGTCGTGGTTTTACCATGCGCCCCTGCGACCGCAATGCCATGGCGAAACCGCATCAGTTCTGCCAGCATTTCTGCGCGGCGCACCACTGGGGTACGATTTACCCGGGCCTGACGAATTTCCGGATTATGCTCGTCAATCGCACTGGAGACAACTACCACGTCCGCCCCTTGCACCTGCCCCGCTGCATGGCCGATATACACCCGCGCACCGAGCTGATGCAGACGCTGGGTCACTTCACTGGCACGCAGATCAGAGCCACTGATCTGATACCCCTGATTCAACAACACTTCGGCAATGCCACACATACCGGCACCACCGATGCCAATAAAATGAATCCGGCGAATACGCCGCATTTCCGGAATATCCATTTTTAGCGCACCTGGTACACTGCTCAGCGTAGCCATCAGATCAACTCCAGACAAAGTTGGGCAATCACCCGGGCGGCCTGCGGCATGGCCAGTGCATAGGCACGTTCCGCCATCACCTGCCGAAATTCTGCCACACACAACTGCGCCAGATACTGCGGCAGACGTTGCTCCATCTCCTCTTGCGGACACAAAAAGGCCGCTCCGGCCTGCACCAGGTACTCAGCATTGCGTGTTTGATGATCATCGACCGCAAATGGAAATGGCACCAAAATACTCGCTTTTCCGGCAGCCGCCAGTTCAGCCACCGTCAATGCCCCAGCCCGACAGATCACCAGGTCTGCGGCGGCATAGGCCTGCGCCATATCGTCAATAAAAGCCTCGACCTCTACCTGAGCGTTAAACGCCTGATAAGCCACCTGCGTCGATGACAGATGCTTTTCTCCACATTGATGCCTGATCTGCAATTCCACGCCTTGCAGTTCTGTGGCAAACTCCCGCAAAATCACTGGTAACCGCCGGTTTAAGGCGTCAGCACCCTGACTGCCACCCAACACCAGCAAAGCAATTGTGTTTTCCTTGCGCAGTGGCTCTGCCGGACGTCGTTGCAAAGAAACCCGTACAGGATTGCCAACCGTTCGCTGCTGTGGCCGGTCTTTAAACACGCCGGGAAATCCGGTAAGCACCAAGGTGGCCCAGGGGGCCAGCCAGCGATTGCTTAATCCAGCCACCGCATTCTGTTCGTGCAGCACCAACGGTTTACCCACCATGCGTGCTGCTATACCGGCAGGACCCGTGACATAGCCCCCCATCCCCAACGCCAGAACCACATCTACCCGACGCATCAGTTGCAGCGCATTCCACCAGGCCTTGAACACCGGCACCAGCCCGAGCAGCAGCGACAATTTACTGCGTCCACGCAGGCCGCGCACTGCCAGACGATGCAACACTATCCCCTGTGGAGGCACTACCCGGTTTTCAATACCGTGTGCCGTACCAATCCATTCCACATTCAACCCCTGTTGCCGCCAAACCTCCGCCACCGCCAATGCCGGGAATACATGGCCACCCGTCCCACCTGCCAATACCATCACCGTTTTCTGCTTCATGTGCTTTTACCGGGTTGTGTCTGTGTTTCCCGATGAACCCGCAGAATCAATGCCATCATTACCAGTTCCACCAGTAAACTACTGCCCCCATAACTCACCAGCGGCAACGTCAACCCCTTGGTTGGCAAGGCACCGGCCGTCACCCCTAAATTCATGGCCGTTTGCACCCCAATCAGCACGGACAGGCCGTACGCCAGATAAGCTCCAAACAGTTGCCCTTTTTTTTCAGCGGCATATCCTATATACAATCCACTGAGCACCAGTGTCAGAAATACCAGCACCACCAGAGTGACGCCCACCAAGCCAAATTCTTCGGCAAATACGGCAAACACAAAATCAGTGTGGGCTTCGGGCAAATAAAACAGTTTTTGTACACTGTTCCCCAGTCCCAGTCCCGTCCAGCCACCACGGCCAAAGGCAATCAATGACTGAGTCAGCTGATAACCCTGATCAAAAGGATGATCCCATGGATGAATATAGGCAATCATGCGTTGTACCCGGTAACTTCTGGAAAACGCCAGAATCACCCCAGCCCCCATCAGGAACAAGCCACTGGCCACGGTCTGCTTTCTTCCCGTCCCTGCCAGCCACAGCATCCCCGCAGCGGTCAACATAATGACAATGGTCGCACCAAAATCCGGTTCCATCATGAGCAGGAATCCCGCCACCCCCAGCACCATCAACGCTTTAATCAATCCAGACCAGGTCTCACGAATTTCGTCCTGACGCCGGACAAGGTAACCACTCAAATAAAGTACCGAAGCCAGTTTGGCCAGTTCTGAAGGCTGAACGGTCAACGGCCCGATCCCCAGCCAGCGAATACTGCCATTGATCCGCCGCCCCACATGGGGCACCAGCACCAGTACCAGGCACAGCAAACTCAGCATCAGCGCATGAATACTCAGACGTTCCAGCATCGCCAAGGGCAATTGCCAGACCAGGAAAGCCACTAGCAAGCCGATGCAGACATACACCAGGTGCCGTTGAAAAAAATAAAACGGATTGGCAAATTGCGCTTGCGCCACATCCATTGATGCCGAGGCGACCATAACCAGACCTAAACACAACAACGTGCCCGTAGCAAAAATCAGCAAGGCACCCGGATCAGGGCGGTGTTGTGGCAGCAGGAATGCTTTCATCTCAACGCCTCGACCGCCTGAACAAACTGCCGACCCCGATCATGATAATCCTTAAACATATCAAAACTACTACAGGCCGGTGAGAGCAGCACCGCATCTCCAGGCCGCGCCTGCTGCTGCGCACACTGCACAGCTTTCTGCATACCCGACATCCAGTACACCGGGACTTCGGCCGGTAACACGGCAGCGATGAGCGGGGCATCCACCCCCATTAACACCACCGCACGTCCATGCTGGCGGATGGGTTCAGTCAGTGGCGCAAAATCCTGTCCCTTGCCGATACCCCCCAAGATAATGACAATCCCCGAATGCCCCGCTGCGGCCAGCCCGGCAATAGCCGCCACTGTCGCACCTACATTGGTTCCCTTGGAATCATCGTAATAGGTCACCGCTTCCAGCGTCCGTACCTCCTGGCAGCGATGTTCCAGTCCGGCAAATTTTTTAAGTGTCGTCTGCATGGCTGCCAGTGGCAAACCGGCCAGGGTACCAATGGCCAGAGCCGCCAAGGCATTCAGCGCATTGTGCTGGCCCTTGATGCGCAGTTGCGACACCGCCAGGATTTTATCCCGCCCGTGCATCAACCACTGCTGACCTGCCTCTGTCCCGATTCCCCACTGGCCTAATGACGGGACATCACTGGCAAAACTCTGCACTGGCACTTGTGCAGGCAACAAGGGGGCAGTCAACGGGTCCTTACGGTTATAGACGGCACTGTGGGCATTGCGATAAATACGCTGTTTGGTCTGATGATAGGCCTGCATGGAGGTATAGCGATCCAGATGATCTTCACTGATATTCAGTATCGTCGCCACTTTAGCCTGCAGCGCATGCGTCGTTTCCAGCTGAAAACTTGACAGTTCCAGCACATAAAGTTCGACAGCAGGTGCCAGCAATTCCAACGCCGGCAACCCCAGATTACCCCCCACCGCCACACGCACCCCAGCCTCAGCGGCCATTTCTCCCAGCAGTGTGGTCACTGTACTTTTGGCATTGGAACCGGTAATGGCCACAATGGGAGCCTGCGCTTGCCGGACAAACAGTTCTATATCACCAATGATCGAATGACCGGCGGCCTTTAAGGCGGCCAGCGGGTTCTCCTGGATCGACAAGCCTGGGCTGACAACCAGTTCATCAAAACACTGCAATGCCTCTGCCTTCAATTCCCCAAGAATGATCTGCACCTCCGGGAATTCCTGACGACAACGTTCGGCCTCAGGTGGGCAGGTGCGGGTATCAAACACGGTCACTGCATAACCCTGCTGCCGCAGATAGCGCACACAGGATAAACCCGTCGTACCCAACCCCAGCACCGCCAGGCTACCAGATCGTAAAATGGTTGATTGAACCACCGCTGCCTCTCTCCTCTCGATCAACTCACGCCGTTGCCACCTTCCTGAGTTACACTCAGCGACAGTGGCGTTACCGTCTCGTTACCGTACTTTCAAGGTGGACAAACCCACCAGAACCAGCACCAGACTGATGATCCAGAATCGAACCACCACTTTGGTTTCAGGCCAGCCTTTCAATTCAAAATGATGATGAATCGGTGCCATTCGGAATATGCGCCGCCCGGTCAGTTTGAATGAACCGACCTGCAGCATGACAGACACCGTTTCCATCACAAACACCCCGCCCATGATAAACAGGACGATTTCCTGACGCACAATCACCGCAATGACGCCCAGCAAAGCCCCCAACGCCAGCGCTCCTACATCCCCCATAAACACCTGAGCGGGATAGGCGTTGAACCATAAAAAACCCAGCCCGGCACCAATCATGCTAGACGTAATGACCACCAGTTCCCCCGCCCTCGCCACGTAGGGAATATGCAGATATTCTGCAAAACGATGGTTGCCACTCAGATAGGCAAACACCGTCAATGCGGAAGCCACCATCACAGTCGGCATAATGGCCAACCCATCCAGCCCATCCGTCAAGTTGACGGCATTGCTGGCCCCAACAATCACCAGATAGGTCAAGAGCATAAATCCACCGGCGCCCAAGGGCAGATAGGCCTGTTTGAACATCGGAATCAACAACGATTGCTCTTCGGTGGTTTGCGCCAGCCAATAAAGCACCACGGCGGCCAGTACCCCGCCACAGGATTGCCAGAAATATTTCCAGCGGGCCGGCAGCCCCCGGGGATTACGTTCAACCACCTTGCGGTAGTCATCCACCCAGCCAACCGCACCAAACACCCCCATGACCGCCAGACAAATCCAGATGTAGGGGTTGGCCAGGTCCGCCCAAAGCAAGGTACTGACAAAAATAGCCACCAGAATCAGGGCACCGCCCATCGTCGGCGTCCCGGATTTCACCAGATGCGTCTGCGGTCCGTCATGCCGAACCGCCTGACCTATTTTCATCTGGCGTAATTTGTCAATCATTGACGGACCAATCAACAACGCAATGGTCACCGCCGTCAGGACACTCAAAATGGCGCGCATGGTCAGATAATGCACAACCTGAAATCCACTGTAGTGATGTGCCAGTAACTCGGCAATCCAGGTCAGCATGCGCTACCATCCTCCGGTGCCCGTACCGGTTGACCGGTCGTCTGTCTTAATCCCTGCACACTCAATCCCTGCACAATGTCCTCCATCTGACTACTTCTGGAACCTTTGACCAGGATGCTCACCACTCCCTGCAGTTCTGTATGCAGTTCTGCCAGCAACTGCTGCTTGTCGGGCAGTACTTTTGCTCCACTAGCTGCTCCGTTAGCAAAACCTTCTGCCACCCACTGTGCATAATCGCCCACCACATACAACGCATCAATTTTCTTCATTGCCGCCCACTCCCCCACGCCCCGATGTTCTTCCCTGACACCCTCGCCCAGTTCAGCCATATCCCCAAGCACCAGGATTTTTTTCCCTTGCTGCGCCGCCAATACGTCAATGGCAGAACGTACAGACGCTGGATTCGCATTGTAAGTGTCATCAATCAGCGTCATTTTCCCAAAGGTTTCCCGGTGCATGCGTCCAGGAATCCCCGGCATCAGCGCCAGTCCCTGCAACAGGCCGAGCGGATCCAGTCCGGGTTCATACCAGGCCATCGCCAGCGCCATGCACGCATTCAATACATTGTGTTTTCCCATTATTGGCAATTGCACCCAAGGGAAGATCTTGCCCTCAATCAGTGGTTCAAACCGGTAACAGCCAGAGGCATCCGCCTGCATGCCACGCACACTCACCTCCGCCGCCGGATCCTGCAACGAGACACTGACCGTGTGCAAATGCGCCGCCTGTTGCCTGCACCAGGGATAAAACTCATCATCCCGGTTCAGCACTGCTCTCCCCCCCGGTTGCACCGCTGCATATATTTCCGCCTTGGCCCGAGCAATGCCTTCCCGGCTGCCAAAACCTTCCAGATGTGCCGATCCCACATTGGTAATCGCCACACACTCAGGCGCAATCAGCCGGGCAATCTCAGTAATTTCACCGGCATGACTGGCCCCCAGCTCAAACACCCCGAAACGGTGTTCCGGACGCATCTGCAACACGGTTAACGGCACACCGATCTGGTTATTCAGATTCCCCCGGGTGGCATGCGTTGCCCCCTGCGTTGCCAACATACTGGCCAGCATTTCTTTTGTGGTCGTCTTACCGGAACTCCCGGTCAGCGCAAAACGCCGTACGCCACTGCACTGCTGACGCCAGTACACGGCCAGTGCCTGCAAGGCCTGCAGACTGTCAGCCACCACCCACTGTGCTACCGGGACACCGGGGAAAAGACGCTCCACAATCAACGCACTGGCCCCTTTTTCCAGCGCCACAGCGACATGATCGTGCCCGTCATACCGTTCCCCCCGCAAGGCGACAAACCATTCACCCGCCTGCAAGGTACGCGAATCCGTCGACACCCCAACGAATCCGGCATCACCCGCTAATTCTCCGCCCACCTGGGCAACCACCTGACTCAACCGCATGCTCTGGCCTCTAGACAAGTCGTAGCAATCGCCACATCATCAAAGGGATAACGCACACCGGCGATTTCCTGATACGTCTCATGCCCTTTACCCGCAATCAGCACTGTATCATTGACCGCAGCGGCTGCAATGGCTTCGGCAATCGCCGTTGCCCGATCCAGTTGGACATGCACTGGCCGCTGCAGGTCCGTCATCATCTGCTGCACAATATCCAGCGGCGATTCATGCCGCGGATTATCGGCAGTCAACCAGCACAGATCTGCCAGGCCACTGGCCAGTCGCCCCATGACGGGCCGTTTACTGGTATCCCGGTTGCCACCGCAACCCACCACACAGATCAAACGCCCTGCCGCACTATGCCGCAGTTCCAGCAACACTTTTTCCAGCGCATCTGGCGTATGGGCATAGTCCACCACCACCAGGGGGGCATTTGGCCGTCGCAGTGTCTGCATTCTACCCTGTACCGGCTGCAACTGTGCTGCCAGCGCCAGGGCGGAGCTCCAGGAAATCCCCTGCACCAACAGACAGGACAAGACGGCCATAAGGTTATACGCATTGAACCGGCCCAGCACTTGAGTGCTCACTTCCCCCCGGCCCCAGGGACTGTCCAGAAGCAACTGCATGCCTTGCCGCCGGGGTGTGACATTCAGCAGCCGCAACGTTGCCGTTGCCGACTGGCCATAGCCGACGACTTGTACTGCAGGATCCAGCGCCTGACGCATTACGGCAGCAGCGGGATCGTCCAGATTCAGTACAGCCGCCTTGAGATGCGGCCGGGAAAACAACAAGGCCTTGGCTTCGACATAGGCCTGCATCGTGCCGTGATAATCCAGATGATCATGGCTCAGATTGGTAAACACTGCCCAGTCTACCGGTATTTCCTGCATACGTTGTTGCACCAGTCCATGCGAACTGGCTTCCATAGCGAGATGACTGACCCCGGCATCAGCCATTTCCCGTAGCACCCGTTGTATGGCCACGGCGTCGAGGGTGGTATGGGTAGAGGGATACAATTGCTCCCACGGCCCATTACCCAAGGTCCCCAATACCCCTGCCTTTTTACCCAACAGGTGCCAGGCTTGCGCCATCCAGTGGGCAGTACTGGTTTTTCCATTGGTACCGGTCACTGCCATGACCTGCATCCGCTCTGCCGGATGGCCGTAAAATGCGGCCGCCAGTGCGGGCAAGCGCCGTTGCAAATTTGGACAACGGATAACGGGAACCACGCCTTTGGACAATGCTTCTACCTGCTTTGCGGCGGCTTCACCCACCGCTGCATCCACCAGAACCGCCACTGCGCCCTGTGCAATGGCCTGCTCCGCATAGGTCAACCCATGCTGCTGCCCACCAGCAACGGCGATAAACAGATCGCCGGGCTGCATCTGCCGGCTGTCCATACAGAGTCCGGCAATCTCCAGACCTGCATTTGTTTTCAGGGTGCTTTCAGGGTCACCCGCTTCTGGTTTCAACAAGGCATCCAAGCGCATCAACCTGCCCTCCGTACCAGTGGCACCGGCTGCGTTGCCAGATGTTCACTGCTGTGGTCTGGCGCTACATTCATCAGACGTAACAACTCACTCATCGCCCGGGAAAATACTGGGGCCGACACCAGACCGCCGTAGTAAGCGGCTTTGGTCGGTGTATCAATCACCACCGCCAGTACAAATCGCGGGTGTGATGCGGGAGCCATGCCAACAAACAAGGCCCGGTACTGGTTGGCACTATAATGCCCGGCCACCACTTTATGCACGGTTCCCGTTTTGCCTGCCACCCGATATCCCGGAACCGCTGCCTGTTGTGCCGTTCCTGCGGAACTCACCACCGTTTCCAGCATCGGAATAATTTCAGAGTCCACCGTCTGACTGATAATCCGGGTACCCGGAACGACTCCCTGCTGCCTGAGAAAACTGACCGGATGCAACACGCCCCCATCAGCCAACGCCGCATAAGCCCGCGCCAGTTGCAAGACGGTGACAGTTTCTCCATAACCAAAAGCCATATGCGCCAGACCAATGGGTTTCCATAACGATTGATTCGGCAGTTTTCCTGTACTTTCCCCAGGAAACCCACTGTGCGTTGTACCCCCAAAGCCAAAACGCCGAAACATCTCTGGTAACGCCGGTATGGGTAACGCCAGCGCAATTTTTGAGGCTCCGATATTGCTGGATTTCGTCAGAATCGTCGTCATGTCGATAATGCCATTGTCTTCATCGTCATGAATGATATGGTTACCTACACGAAAACTCCCAGGACGAGTATCAAAAATACTGGCCGGAGTGAACAGACCACTCTCCAGTCCTGCCGCAATGGTAAACGGTTTCATGGTGGACCCAGGTTCCAGCATATCGACAACCGCCCGGTTACGCATGGCCTCCATACTCACGTGGCTGCGGTTATTGGGGTTGTAGGAAGGGACATTGGCAATGGCCAGCACTTCACCCGTCTGCACATCCAGCGCCACCGCCGCCCCTGCCCGGGCTGACTGCGCCTGCACCTGCGCCGCCAATTCCCGGTACAACAGGTACTGCGCCCGACTATCTATACTCAGATATAAATCATGACCCGGGACAGCCTGATGCAACAACGCCATGTCCTGAATCATCCGACCATGCAGGTCAGTCATCACCTTGCGCAATCCATTGGTTCCTGACAGCCAGCGGTCATAGGCCAGTTCAATGCCATCGGCTCCACGGCCATCCAGATTAGTGAACCCCAGCAACTGTGCGAAAGGGTCACCCTCCGGGTAATAACGCATGTATTCCGTCTGACCATACAATCCCGGAAAACCCAGACTTAAAATCTGCGCCGCTGCCGCCGGATCCAGATCACGCCGCACATACATAAATTCCCGATGGGCCGATTTCTGCAACCGCTGCTGCAACTCGTTGGCATCCACACCACTCATTTTGGCCAATTGCCGGACCACGTCCGGATCAGTATCCATTTGCCGGGGATTCACCCACAACGACGTCACTGGGGTACTCACCGCCAGCGCATCGCCATTGCGATCACGAATAATTCCCCGACTGGCCTGCACCACCTGCCAGTGAATCGAACGAACATCCCCCTGACGCAACAGAAAATCATGATCCCACAATATAAGATAGGCAGCTCTGGCCCACATCACCCCCAACAACCCGGTAATGATGACCACCACCGTCATGAAACGTAGTTTCAACGGTGCCCTGACACTGACCTGCCGGCGTTTTTTGACAGTCTGACTCATGGCCGCACCATGACAATGGCTGTAGGTGCAGGATTAACCATCTGCAGTTGCCGCTCGGCCACCATCCCAATCCGGGCAAACGACCCCCATGCCTGTTCTTCCAGTAACAGTTGCGTCCATTCCACCTGCATTTTATCCCGCCGGGTCTCCAGCGCCTGCAACT
Source organism: Pseudomonadota bacterium (assembly GCA_021781515.1). Taxonomy (GTDB): domain Bacteria; phylum Pseudomonadota; class Gammaproteobacteria; order Pseudomonadales; family Moraxellaceae; genus JAJXWR01. The sequence continues at coordinate 3,451 of JAJXWR010000012.1, read as the reverse complement.
GCGCCAGATAACTGCGGGTTCTGAACGTACTGTAGGCCATGGCAATACTACTCAGGATCAGCATGATCACCACCAGCACCAGCATTTGCAGATCACTGCGGGGTTGCAGCAAGAGTTCCGTCTGTAACATCCGCCGGTTCCCCGGAGACGTCTGCCTGTCCCTGGACGACTTGCGAACAGCCGCACTGCGTTTTACCTGCCAAATCGCCTGCCACATACAATACCCCCTCAGCCTACGGCCAGTCGTTCAACCACCCGCAGGTGTGCTGAACGAGATCGGGGATTACGCTGCACTTCTTCGGCAGAAGGTTCCATTCGCTTGATCACATAAGAAAAAACAGGGCGTAGCGCCTGTGCCTGAGGATTCCACATGGCGTGTCGATCCTGCACCGGGGCGACCCCCTGCCGAAAAAACTGCTTGACGATACGGTCTTCCAGCGAGTGAAAACTGATGACCGCCAACCGACCGCCTGAACATAAGGCGTTCTGCGCCATCGGCAGCACCTGCTGTAATTCTTCCAGTTCTCGATTGACATAAAGACGCAACGCCTGAAAACACCGGGTTGCCGGATGCTTATGCCGTTCCCAGGAAGGATGCGCACGCGCAATAAGATTCGCTACCTGCAGCGTTCTGAGCAACGGTTCTTTTTTTCTGGCCTCCACCAATGCCCGAGCAATACGCCGAGCGTAACGCTCTTCCCCATACGTCACAAACAGTTCTGCCAGCGATTTTTCATCCATCTCAGCCAGAACCGTTTGTGCACTTACTGCCTGATCCTGATCCATCCGCATATCCAGTGGCCCGTCTGCCTGAAAGCTGAATCCTCGTTCCGCTGCATCCAGCTGCGGTGACGACACCCCTAAATCCATCAGCACCCCGCTGACCTGACCCATCCATCCAGAAAGGGTCAGCCACTGCCCTAATTCACTAAAACTCCCCTGACGCACCACCACCCGACGATCCCGCAACGCCAAGGCCTCAGCAACCGCTATCGCTCGCTGATCCCGGTCGATCACCAGCAGTTGCGCGGAACTTCCCAACACCTGCAACAAACGCCGACTGTGACCGCCACGACCAAACGTGGCATCCACATACAGCCCTTCCCGGTTCGACACCAACGCCGACACCGTTGCCTCCGCCAGCACCGTTTCATGTAAATCCGTCATCACAACGCCAGAGAATCGATAGCCTGCGCCAATTGCGCCGAAGAAAAATCAGCCGACAATGCCTTGGCATTGATTGCCTCCCAGGCACTACGGTTCCATAATTCACATTTTTTTCCCTGACCTGCCAACACCACTTCTTTCTCTAATGCCGCAAATTCCCGCAGTTCCGGGCTGATCAACAACCGCCCGGAATTGTCCATCTGAATCTCTGTGGCATACCCCACAATGCGCCGCCGCAACAACGCCAAGGTCTTGTCCGAACCCGGCAAGGCATTAAACGCCTTCTCAATCAACTCCCATTCCGGCAACGGATAAATCACCAGACACGCCTCATGCAAATCAACCGTCACCACAAACCGACCCTGACAGCGCTCTTCGACCCGCTCATGATAACGACCCGGAAGCGCCAACCGGCCCTTCGAATCCATATTAAGACTGTCGAAACCACGAAACACGTCAGAATCACCCCACTGAAACCAGTTTTTCCCACATTGCGCCACATTTCCCCACCGGTGCGCAAACTATAGAACTAGTTGTTGGAAGCGTCAATCAGAACATAAAAAAGTTATATGATAATTTTCATGTTAGAAAACAATAAATTGAAACACATTGCACGAAAGAACACGAATGCCTATATCAATAAAAAACAATAGGTTATGATAACATGTTAATTCATGTTCTTATGATTGGATAATTTTTGGTTATAAAAAAACCCACCACTTATAGGGACAAACTCCTCCCACTGATCCATAGCAACCATGCCTGCACAAATCTCTGCATTGATACCCATCAAAATCTGCTGATTAGCGTACACAACCCTACCATTGGGCGTAGAGGGAGTGAGCCACGAGGTCATCGTTAAGCTGATTGCGACCACAACTACCCAGAAAGGTTTAAAAGTACAGGCACAACTGGATGTAACACCCTGCCCAAAGGGCATTAAGGTCACAACCAATGAAGAGTTTGCATCCATCCGTTTGGTTCGAGAGGATTTTCATGGGGAATGGAATTATATCATCTCACCAAATAACTTATAAAAGTCTATTTTATTACGCCTAATGATAAGGAAAAGTAAAGCCGGATAGAAAAAGTACCTTTGAAAAACTTAATGGTATGCGGTGACAGTCGCATGCACAGTTCTTATGGGGCTGGATACAGGTAACTGAGCATCTGCCTACCAAACAACTACCGCCAATTGACCACCAGACCGCTCACAGAACCGTGCCTGCACTATTAACGTACTCGGCTGTACATGCGTTTGCTTCCCACGGATTAATGACAGTGATGTTAGCGGCCTCATAGTGAGCCGAATCGCGTGATGCCACGATGAACCCCCGAGAGGCTGCGATCGCAGCAATGTAACCGTCCGGTGTTGGAAATCCTCGCCCGGCGACCTTGGCCGTCACGGCCAGTTCGGCGTAACGACGGGCTGCATCGGTGTCGAATGGAAGCACCCGATCCCTGAACAGACCCATCAGACCATCAAGGGCCTGTGCCAACATATCCTTGCGCTTGCCGAACGGCAGTGCCCCGATGCCAAACAGCAGTTCAGCTAATGTTACACTCGTAAGATACAGCGTTTCGGCTGCTTGATCGTTCAGCCAAGCCCGTACAGCCGAGTGCGGCTCGGGTTTCATCGCCTCGGAAACGACGTTGGTATCGAGAACGATCATTCGAACCTCAGCGGCTCGGCCAGCGTCTTGTCTCTCACTTGCTCGAAGACCTCGAAATCCTCATTCGTAAGGCCGACCTTGCGACCTAATGCTGCGAGGGCTTCACCCAGGCGAATGCGCATTTCTGGCTTGACTGCAATTGCCAGAATCTCGCGGACTTCGGCCTCAGTGCTGCGCCCATGTTGAGCGGCTCGCACCCGCAATGCACGGTGTACATCATCAGGCAAATTACGTACTGTTAGCATGGCCATAGCATCACCCAGTAAAATACATTCAATGCATTCATTGTATGTCATTGAATGCAAATCTACAAGACTGAGAAAGTACGTTAGCTCTGTCGGAAAACAAGCGTTTTCTGACAGGCTGCCAATAGCAAGAGAAAAAACGCTTCATCCCATGATAGTTCATTGGTACGCAGGCAATAAACACCTGGGCGAGTCGCCCGAGTGTCTGGGCGTAATGTCTTGATCCATTTTAGCACAGTAACATTTTTACTTTCATTATCAACAATCAGATCAACGGTGTAATGCTGACTGACTCCATGACTTTTTTCTTTAAGGCGGCCGATGCGCAAGAGAATTTTGTCATGATTTTTTTCGCCATGCGGCCGT
>JAJXWR010000011.1 GCA_021781515.1 Pseudomonadota bacterium | reverse complement strand
GCCCTCCCGTTCCCAGCGACGAATCGTACTTGTCGCTCGACCGATACGTTGGGCGAATTCGTATATCCGATATTGCTTGCTCATAGGAAGTAATTATAGATAGGTAGGTATGTGCAAATATCAAGCATCAGTTAATTGCTCCAGTGCAATACACGGCTGAAAATGCGCCAGATCAGTATTCAGCGACGATCAGCCGCCAGCAGCTTCTCGACTTTCTTTATATAAGCCGCTTCTGCATCGGCTTTTGTCATGCCTTTAAGTGCACTCCATGCGTCAAATTTTGCGCGACCGACCAGATCGAACAAACCAGGACGATCCCCGTGTGCATCCCCATCAGTCGCCTGTTTATAGTGTGCGTAAAGCGCCAGCATTTCATCATTATCCGGACGATGGCTCAAGGTTTTTACATCTTTCTGGGCTTGTTCAAAAGCGCTCATACATCACTCCTCTCTCAGACATGGCGGGAATCACCGAAGCAGTTATCATAGTCGCTGCCTGAAACTTGGGCAACAGCTAATACCGCTTGAACCCAATTTCCCACCTCCGTGGCACTCCCCATACTTTTGTGATGTAATTCGCAATCTACTATATAATGCCAGCGATTAACTAGCATTATGGCCAAAATTCATTTAGTCTAGGTGCCGCACTAGAACAGACGCTGTCCTGTTCTGAATATTTTGCTGTTTTCGTTTTTTGCCATGTTCTGGGGAATACACTATGCGTAACCGATTTACCCGTGTACTTCAAAAAGGAAGTATGAACCCTTTAATGGCCATTGCCATGGGCAGTGTCATTGTTGCCAGCGGCGTAGTCGTCTCCCGACAGATGGGCTGGCTGCATACAGCAAACACTGATGCACCTTCGGCACAGACCATGCCAAACTCCGCCTCTACAGAGGCTCCATCTTCGACAATGCCCCCCACTAGTAACCATGCGAATGCCTCTTACAGAGAAAGAGAAAGAGCAGAAAGGGAAGAAAGAGAACGTAACCACATGCCATATCGTACCGGTGACTCACTTCATACAGCGCAGGACGTGTCTCCGTACCAGCAGCCAATGGGCATGACACCCGCCGCCTTACAGACACAGGCACCACCCCCTTGCCCGAATTGTGGCGTTATTAGCAGTATCCGTGAAGAAACCGTAGCCGGCAGCAAGGACAGTGGCTTGGGTGCAGTAGCCGGTGGTGTCGCCGGTGGTGTGTTGGGACACCAGATGGGTCAGGGAAATGGCCGCACCGTGGCGACTGTACTGGGGGCACTGGGTGGCATGTTTGCTGGCAACAAAGTGGAAGAACACGAACGGGCCAACAAGGTCTGGATCGTGGCGCTGCAGATGGAAAACGGTTCACGTCATGAAATCACCCTGCAAAATCAACCCAACCTCGCTCAAGGTGAACCAGTGCGAGTTAATGGTACCCAAATCATCCCCCGCTAATTACTAGCGGCCGCTCAGGCAAGTAACTCATTTAATGGGCTAAGCATTCCAGTTAGCCCATTAGGCTTGCGCTCACACTATTGGTCAGTGAAAGAGAATCCGCAACCGCTATAGTTCTGTCTGAGCGGATGACTGACCAATCACCAGCGAGGGAAAACACACCCGGGCCAGTGCACCCTTGCTGGCTTCCTCAAAAGAAAATTCAAACCCATGCAGATTCATCACTGCCGTCACAATACTCAAACCCAAACCTTGTCCATCCAGGCCGGAAGCGGAATCTCCCCGGTAGTAGCGTTTCAAAACGGCCCGACGTTCGTGTTCCGGTATTCCCGGGCCCTCATCGGACACATCCAGCAACAGCCTCTCCTGTTTTTTATAAAGTTGCACCCGGATTTTACCGTTCGTCGGTGAATAACGAATGGCATTATCCAGAATATTGGCCATTGCTTCAAAAAGCAGTTCCTCATCCGCCATTACCTGGGCGCTAACACTCGCTTTGATCTCCAGTTGCACCTGACGTTCTTCGGTCAGCGGTCCATAGAATTCAAATAACCGCTGCAATAAGTCACCAAGTGATACCAGTCCGAAGGCCGAGCGACGTTTATGACTTTCAATTTCCGCAATACGCAACAGTGCCCGGAAACGCCCAAGCACCACATCCGTTTCACGTAAAACTTCCTCTACTTCTTCTGCATTATTCGCCGGCACCACCAGTTGCAGACGATGCAACCGCGAACGCAGCCGCGTCATCGGGGTGCGCAGATCATGAGCAATGTTATTACAGACGTTTCTCACCTCATCCATCAATTGCTCTACCCGATCCAGCATCACATTGACCACTGAGGCCAACATATCCAACTCATCGTTCTTCTCTGAGACCTCCAGTCGTACTGCAAATACCCCCTGGGCAATCTGCTCGCACCGCTGTGTCAGTCGCCGCACCCGACGCAACGCCCCCAAAGAAGGTACCAGACTGACCAGTAAACCCAGAACAATGACCAGCAATCCACCTTCAAGCAGCGCTTCCTCTACAATAAGCCGGAAATGCTTGAATGCCGCCACATTACGCCCGACAATCAGGAAATTCCCCTGCGGCGTCCGCGTTGCCAGAAAAATGGCTTCATGCACTGGCTGCAAGACATCCTTGTCATAAAACTCGCTGCGTAGTTCATAAGTACTTTCCACCAGATGCTGTGTCCAGTTAATGCCCTGGGGCACCGAAGCCAGATTGCCTGCCTCCCACTGTCCTGAAGTGGTAAAATACCCATAGATACCCTGATGCAACAGATCACGACGAGTTAGACCATAAACCGCCTGACGCATCGATGCATCATCCAGACGTTCCAGCTGATGCATTCGCAGCTGGATAGCATATTCAATCTGACCGGCCAGATAACCGACAGTACGCCAATACACCAGCCCCATGAGCAACATCACGGTCGTTAAGAACAAGGCTCCATACACCAGCACCAGACGAAATGCCGTCGTATGCCAATACTTGGCGACATTCATGGTTTGACGATCAATCATGTTTTTAATTAACTTTTTTATAACGACTTTTTAGCGGGTTTCACTAAAGCGATACCCTGCTCCCCGCACCGTTTTAATCAACGGCAACACGCCGGGTGGATCAATTTTTTTCCTGAGCCGACCGACATGGACATCAATCACATTCGTTCCCGGATCAAAGTGATAGTTCCACACGGCCTCAAAAATCATGGTACGAGTCACTACCTGACCACTGTTACGCATTAAAAATTCGAGTAGTTTGTATTCAGTGGGCATCAAATCCAGATCTTCCCCCTGACGCATGGCGGTACGCCGGATGATATCCAGTTCCACATCAGCGATACGCAGCCGGTTTACCTGTACTTCTGTAGCCGTTCGCCGCAGCAATACCTCAATACGTGCGATCATTTCTTCCGGGGCGAAAGGCTTGGTCAGATAATCATCCCCCCCCGAACGAAGCCCGCGTATCCGCTCATCAATATCACTCAGGGCACTAATCATCAGCACTGGCAGATTTTTCCCTCGCGCTCGCAGCGAACTAACCACGGTCAGGCCGTCGGTATCCGGCAACATCCGGTCTACCGTCAATACATCAAATTCATCAGACATCGCCCGTTGCAGACCCAACTTGCCATTGTCCGCATGCTCTGCCGTAAACCCCTGGCGCTGCAACTCATCAATCATCTCGACTGCCGTCTGTTGATCGTCTTCGATCACCAACACTCGTGCCATAAAAGCTCCCCCCTTTATTCACAGTCATGCATACGCACTATCATACACAGTCCTCACCATAACACACGCATTTACGACGGCTTTACGAGGTTAAATATATTTAATACGAGTTACCTGAAATCGCAAATACGCATTTGATCGCTGATAAGCCAACCCGTATTCTGTGAATTATCAGCCACTCTGAATTAATTCCCGATATGATCCAGAGATGCAGGCTCCTGATGTTCATGCGCCAGATGCCATGGCCTGAGTCCCAACATGATTAATACCGCAAAATAAATAAACACCCCGACCATAATCAGCCCCAATAATACCGGTAATTTCAAATGCCACCCCGGGCGTAGCCAGAAGTCATCTCCAATATGTTGCAAAATCAGGATAAGAAACGACACCATTGCCACATTACCGGCGGCAAAACGCAACAGTAATAAACGCCAGTGGCCCTGAAAACGATAGACCTGTTTTTTTCTCAACCCCATATATAACAGACTGGCATTGAGAAAACCTGATAATGTGCTGGCTAACGCCAGGCCAACATGTTTGAAGTGCCAGACCAGCAGCAGATTAAATACCATGTTGGCAACCATGGCGAGAATACCAATGCGCACAGGCGAACGTGTATCCTGCCTGGAATAAAACCCCGGCGCCAGTACTTTGATCAGCATAAAAGCCAGAATCCCCCCTGAAAGCGCCTGCAGTGCCTGTGCTGACTTGTGTACGGCAACGGGCTGAAACTGGCCATGCAAAAACAACGTTGCCAATAACGGTTGCGCCAGCACCAACATGGCCAGAGAAGCCGGCACCCCAACCATCACGACGACTCTGAGCGCCCAATCCAGCGTTGCGGCAAAGCCCTGCGCATTATCTTCTGCATGACGATGCGACAAAGACGGCAAAATGACCGTCGCCACTGCAATACCAATCAGCCCTAACGGTAATTCTGTCAGACGTTCAGCCGTATACAGCCAGGACACTGAACCTGCCGGCAAAAACGTCGCCAAAATGGTATCGAGCAGTAAATTGATCTGGCTCACCGATACCCCAAACAGGGCTGGGATCATCAGGCGCAGGATGCGTCGCACACCCGCATCCTGCCAGTCCAGGTGCCAGTGCGGCAGCAAACGGATCTGCATCAGAAAAGGAATCTGAAATAACAGTTGAATCACTCCAGCACACAGTACCCCCCAGGCCAGACCCGTCACCGGAATCTGTAAATGCGGACACAGCCAGACCGCTGCCGCAATCATCGACAGATTCAATAACACCGGGGTAAACCCCGCCACCCAAAATCGCTCATAACTGTTGAGAATAGCCCCGGACAACGCCGTCAACGAAATCAGTGGCAGATACGGAAAAGTCAGACGCAACATTGAACTGGCCAAGGAATAACGCACCGGATCATGCAGATAGCCAGGGGCGAACAGCCTGATAATCCAGGGCGACCCCAACATGGCAAATAACGCCAACCCACCCAGCACCAGCGACAACGCACTGGCCACTTTATTGATCAACTCCTTGACCGCCACATCCCCCCGTTGCACCCGGTATTCCGCCAGTACCGGAACAAACGCCTGTGCAAACGCCCCTTCAGCAAACAACCTTCTAAAAAAATTAGGGATACGAAACGCCACCAAAAAAGCGTCCATCATGGCATTAGCGCCAAACATGTCCAGAAAAACCATATCACGAATCATCCCGGCCACCCGGGACATCATGGTCATGGCACTCAATATTAACGTAGATCGCCAGAGACGGCGGGGTTTGACGACACGAGACTCAGCGTTGACAGGCAATTTGCATTCTCATCATGGACGGATGTTGAATGCCGCTATGGTAACACAAGCACACCGACTTTCAGCCGATCTGCACCACTGAACTCTCCCACAGGTACAGCGACGGAATACTTGATCTGCATCAAGATGAAATTTTCTTTAAGTTCCATAATCGCAGCGAGGCCATCGCTTCACCACATATTATTCAAGGAGATTAACTGATGTTATACAGTCACTACAAACGCAACATCACCGCACTCTGCCTGTGCTTCCTCAGTATAATACTAAGCGCCTGTGGTGGTGGTGGCGGGGGATCCAGCAATAACTCCAGTGCAGGAATCAATCCCTTGGGTACATGGAGTGCCAACACAGCGCAGGGAAATACTGTATACCTCGAATTTACGCCCTATGCCTATAGTATCTATGAAGAAGATCCATCGACGAACATTGTGTGCATGGAATTTGGCACTTGGAGCAGTACATCATCTGCTGTAAGTTTTTCCCCGGATGCCGCCAGTACCTGTAATGCGACTTCCACCTACCAGGAAAATACCACCCTGTCAGGCAACTCATTAACCCTCTCCACCAGCACCCATACAGGATCCTGGCAGCTACAAACGTCAAATCCTTTAAGCAGTGCAACAGGAAACTGGCTGATGGCGGAGCGTATCCTCAATGGCCAGACCAGTGATGTAAAAGCGCAAAATTTCACTTTGAATTTATCCAGTACCACCTATCAATATACTCAACCTTCTCCCGCCTGTAATGAAACAGGGGGCTGGACATTCAGCGCCAATACGATTTCCTTGACACCCACCAATTCCAGCACGTGCGGGAACACCACCCCCTATACTCAGAATGGTTATGTAAATGGCCCCTTACTGATACTGCATCAGAACAATGAAACAGATATATTCACCTTGATTTCCTCTTCAACCTCTTCAACCTCTTCAACCTCTTCAACCTCTTCAACCTCTTCAACATCTTCAACATCTTCAACCTCTTCAACCTCTTCAACCTCTTCAACCTCTTCAACCTCTTCAACCTCTTCAACCTCTTCAACCTCACTCAACCTTAAATCGTTGAACGGCTTCCCTTCCAGCAGCACCAACTTCACCGGAGTAGCGGCCAGTAGTGCCAACGCCGTGCTGGCAGGAAGTTCTGGATATACTTTTTTCTCAGCCGACAGCAATCACTGGTATTCAGTGCAAGGCGTCTGTCCATCGATCAATGGGGTGTTCTGGATTGGCAACTTCAAGAAGTTTGTTCTGCTTTGCAGCAATAAAAATTTTTATACACATGCAGATGATACCGGTAGTACCCCATGGACTAACATTGGAACTGGAGGCACCTACTACGCTGCCGCCGGGGCGAGCACCCCTGGAAATCTGGTCTTTGTAGGCTTAAACGGCAACATCGCAGAGTCTACGGACTTCAGTAACTGGATAAATCCAGCCTCAGGAACCAGTAACTCCTTACGTACAGTGATCTGGGACGGAACGCAATACGTAGCAGGCGGTGACAATGCAACGTTACTAAGTTCCACAGACGGGACTACCTGGTCCACATTGACGAGCGGCCTGACCGCCGGATACAGCATCACTGGCCTCGCCGCTTCTGCCAGTGCTGATGTAGCCACCGCCAGCAACGGGAGTCAGGGAGTGATTTTGTACTCCACCGACAAAATCCACTGGACTCAGGCGACCTTGCCTCTTACCAGTGCCGCGCTGACCAGTGTGGCCTGGGACGGACAGCACTTTGTCGCCGTTGGCCCCGCCAGTGATGCACTCATCTCCAGTTCAGGAAGTACTTGGAACACTCTATTGACGAATACCACCACCCAGTTGAGTGACATAGTCAGTTTTAATGGTTCACTGCTGACCGTGGGAAATGGCGTACTTCTGAGCAGCCAATAATCTGTCCATTTAATAAATTACCGTGAAAGTCACATAAAAATGGAACAATCCCGCAATAATTTCTGATGTATGCTAACAGCGACAACAGTCACTTGATAAGTTTCATCCTCCGGGGTGTCAACTCGTATTCATGTAAGTTGGTAGTGATCTTCTGTCTTTCGGCAGAAGATCACTACACTAAGGAAAGCATCAGATCTTGCATACGACCCTGAGAACAGGCAATCTTGTCTATGCCGTCGCTTCGGCGACGCCATTTCAGGCCGAATAGAATAATTAAATTGCAAACACTTGACATCGCTATCCTAAATAAGGAAAATGTTGCCCCTATCATAAGACGACCTTCATTGGTGGTTTAAATTCATTTCAGTCTATAGGCATGAGTCTATAGACATGACCCAAGGAGCTGATCTTGGCCAACACCAGACAGGCAAAAAAACGCGCTACCCAGAATGACAAACAACGTCAGCACAACGCCAGCTTACGTTCTATGGTCCGTACTTATATCAAAAAAACTTATGCAGCCATTGCCTCTGGCAACAAAGAACTGGCGGTTGCTGCATTTATTACCTGCGTTCCTGTCGTTGACCGTATGGCCGACAAAGGCATTATCCATAAAAACAAGGCAGCACGTCACAAAAGCCGGCTGAATGAACATATCAAGTCAATGGCCTGATTCCAGGCTGGAATTTAACACCCTGACTTGAAACAGTGTTCAGTATTGCTTATGCCAGCCTGCGTCATTCTCCGAACAGTTCTGTTGACTGCTCACAAGTGCGTGTAATCGAACGTTCTCTCTTGGAGAAGTTTCGCTGCACTGGTTTGCTGTTGTCAGCTATTTCGCCTGCTGACTCTAGCTAATAACTGCTATCATACGGTAAGCTAGCTATAAGTTTAAACAGGTGAGGTAGTGACATGCCAATTCCGAGGACAATACAGACTCTGTTTTCAGGCAATCTGTTTTCAGGCAAAGAATTGCCCTTGTTGGGTTGCCTTTTTGCTGGACTGGTTTTTCTGAAACCGGCATGGAGTGACTGCCTGCAGGAGGTTCAGGAAACGGAACACGGTAACCGTCTGTGCTTGGTGCAACAAAAATACAGTACGGAATGTGACCGTATTGAGCAGGATAAATTTAATGCGGTCGCTACCTGCCATCTTCCTGGTACGGACGGTGCCGTTCTCACTGAAACCATTCAGCATGCCGCCGCTGCGGTTCATGGCGATCCGGCAGACAGCCTGTACCGTAAAGGGTTGTCTAAAATTGAAGAACGTAATGAACTGCTGCGGTTAAGTGATCACCGCTGGAATGCTTTCTTTGGCGATCTGTTGGGAACACTGCGTGAAGATAATTTTGACACCAAAGACTGTCCACTAGCGTTTGAAGGTCAATCTGGACGCTTCAGTCTGATTAGCTATACCAGTCTGCCCGTTAAAGAAGACTTAGGTATTTACCTAGGGCCGGTGCAGAATGATGTGACGCATCTGTATGTCATGCCGATGCGCGACAAGCTCTGTTATGGGATAACCAGCCGCATGCAGTCTGGATCCATTGAGGATGATCAGCCCAATCAAGTCTATAACCTGAGCCAGAGCGATCTGCAACAACTACAGGCCAAGCCACTGGATCAACCGAGTCGTGCAGGCTTTCGTGGACGTTTTCTGGTGAGTATCTGCATGAATGCGCAAACCTGTCTTGAAGAGCAGAAAAAAATAGCCAGCGCCTGGACGGAATACAAATCCCTGATTCACCGTATTTCTGCGGAAGAAGATTGCAGTCGCTATGCAGAAGCCAATGCCAGTGGGGAAATCAACCTGCAACAACTGAACAATGTCAATTGCAGTGCAGCCGACCTGGCTAAAAAAACCAAGGCCGATCATGAGCGATCCCGACAGTTGGCTAGCGTATTGTTTGCTGGCAGTACGGCTCCCACCCACCACTGAGACATCTATTGAGGTTTTTGATGGCAGATACACCTGCATCGACTCCACCCAGTGCGACCGTTGATCCTTCGCTACTGTCTCTGCGTGATTTTGAACCTGCTTTGCAGGAACTGGAAACCCTAGTGCAATTTCTGGAACGTGGTGAGACTACGTTAGAAAATGCATTATCCGCCTTCGAAAGGGGGGTGGTTCTGACCCGTTCATGCCAGCGGCTGCTGGATCAGGCGGAACAACGAGTGCGTCTGGTACTTGCCGAGCCCTCTGACACCCCTTAAACAACCAGTTGACCCTGAAATAGCATGAACAACGACGCTACTACTGACCTGCAGAAATTCCTCAACGAGGTCGCTTCACGTGTAACTGCCTCTGCGCAAATTCTGTTCGATAGTCAACCAAAAACCGCCGGTTCACTCGAAGCGGCAATGCGTTACAGCGTTTTCAATGGAGGCAAGCGCCTGCGACCAGCACTGATCTACGCCACATGCCAGGCGCTGGGTGGTACGTGGGTAGCCGCAGACGCCCCGGCACTGGCACTGGAACTGGTTCACTGCTACTCCTTGGTTCACGATGATCTGCCTTGTATGGATGACGACGATTTACGCCGCGGAATGCCCACCTGCCACCGCCAGTTTGACAGTGAGGCACTGGCGCTACTGGCCGGCGACAGTTTACAGTCCCTGGCCTTTTTACAATTGACCCAGGCACCGCATCTGACAGATGCTCATTGCTTGCTAATGCTTAAATACCTGTCTCAGGCTGCACTGGATATGGCCAGGGGTCAAAGCCTGGACCTGCTGGCAGAAAACGCCCCCGTGACCTTGGCTGCCCTGGAAAATATTCACCGCCTCAAAACCGGAGCCCTCATGGCGGCCAGTATGGTATTGGGAGCACTGGCCGCCGGCATCCTTAATCCTGACACGCTTGAGGCTCTGCACGAACTAGGGAATTTGCTGGGCCTGTGTTTTCAGGTGCAGGATGATATATTGAACGTCTCTGGATCCACTGAAAGTTTGGGAAAACGGACCGGTTCGGATCAACACTTGGGAAAATCAACGTATCCGCAATTGCTGGGACTGAAAGCCGCCCAGGAATTACGACAGCAATTACACACTGACGCCTTTGCCCTCTTGCAAAAACTGCAGCTCGATACCCCGCTATTGCATCAACTCACCCGGTTTTTAGTGTTCCGTGACTGGTAGTTAAAGGTATAATGTTTTTTTAGTCTATCAGGTATACAGGATGTTGACCCGTTTCCCCACAGATCGCCCAGAAACACCGCTTCTTGATGAAATTGAGCACCCGGGACAATTACGTACCCTGCCACCGGAGGCATTGATTGAACTGGCGGAAGAGTTGCGCACCTATCTGCTCTGGACTGTGGGTCAGACTGGCGGTCACTTTGGTGCAGGGCTCGGGGTAGTCGAACTGACCCTGGCGCTGCATTACTGCTACGAGACGCCTTGGGATCGTCTGGTGTGGGATGTGGGCCATCAGACCTACCCCCACAAAATACTGACAGGACGTCGGGAAGCCATGCTCAGTATGCGCCACCGCCAGGGGCTGGCGGCCTTCCCGTTACGCCGGGAGTCTGAGTATGACACCTTCGGGGTGGGGCACTCCTCCACATCGATCTCAGCAGCATTAGGCATGGCGTTGGCCGCTCAGGGCCGCCACCCCCAGCGCCGAGTCTGCGCCGTTATTGGTGATGGTGCCATGACGGCGGGGATGGCGTTTGAAGCGATGAGCCATGCCGGACACCTAGGCACCGACATGCTGGTCATCCTGAATGACAATGACATGTCCATTTCAAAAAACGTAGGCGGATTGTCCAATTATCTGGCACGCATCTGGTCCAGCCGAACCTATATCGCCTTGCGTGAAGGCGGTAAACGGGTACTTTCTACCATGCCCACCACCTTGGATTTTGCCCGACGCACCGAAGAGAGCATGAAACATATCCTGCATGCGCCAGGAACGTTGTTCGAAAGTCTGGGATTCAATTATGTCGGCCCGCTGGATGGCCACAACCTGGAAGAACTGCTCAGTACAATTGCCAATTTGCGCGAAGCCCGTGGCCCGCAGTTACTGCACGTCTATACCACGAAAGGCAAAGGATTTGAACCGGCGGAAGTCGACCCCATTGGGTACCATGCGATTTCCAAAATTGCACCTGTACAGGAACGACTGACGTCACAGAACATACCCAAGCCACTGAAATATTCCGAAGTATTTGGCAAATGGCTGTGCGACATGGCACATGCCGACAGTCGGCTGATCGGAATTACTCCGGCCATGTGTGAAGGCTCAGGCATGCAGCAATTTGCCCGGGAATTTCCTAACCGCTACCATGATGTTGCCATTGCCGAACAGCACGCACTGACCTTGGCTGCTGGTTTGGCCTGTGAAGGCGAAAAACCGGTGGTAGCCATCTATTCCACCTTTTTGCAACGGGGTTATGATCAGTTGATCCACGACATCGTCCTGCAAAATCTGGATGTTACCTTGGGAATCGACCGCGCCGGTCTGGTCGGCGAAGACGGCCCCACCCATTCCGGCGTGTTTGATCTGGCATTTATGCGTACCCTGCCGAACCTGGTCATAATGGCCCCATCGGATGAAGCAGAATGCTGGCGTATGCTCAATACGGCCTATCAGTATCCCGGGCCGGCTGCTGTACGTTACCCTCGGGGGAATGGGGTAGGTCTGCCGCCCCCCCCCTCGCTGGAGTGCATAGCCATCGGTAAAGCCAACAAACGGCGCCACGGCAAAAACATTGCCATTCTTGCGTTTGGCCCGTTGCTGCACAGTGTATTGATTGTTGCAGAATCGCTGGATGCCTGTGTTGTGGATATGCGTTTTGTCAAACCGCTGGATCATGCGCTGATTGATGAACTGGCCGGCTCGTTCCAGCTATTGGTAACCGTCGAAGAACATCAACGCGCCGGCGGTGCCGGCAGTGCGGTCGCAGAGTACCTCATGGAAAAAAACCTGCACATACCTCTGCTTATTTTAGGAATTCCGGACCGTTTTATTGAACACGGCTCACCTGCCGAGATGCTCACGGATGCCGGCCTGGATACTGAACAGCTACAACGGTCCATACAGCAACGCTATGCGCTGTTGCAGTCAGTTCCACACTAACACCTGCGGATCAGGATTGCTCTTTATCCGCAGGAGCGACGTAACTCTCCAGCATATGCCCCATTTTATCCTGCTTGGTTTGCAAGTAGCTGAGGTTATGTGGATTTTTACCCGTTTGCAAGGGCACCCTTTCCAATACTTCAAAACCATGCAACTGTAAAGCATCTACCTTCAGCGGATTATTCGTCATTAATTTAATTTGCCGGATTTTCAGTGTGCGCAACATTTTTCCGCACATGGAGTATTCGCGCAAATCTGGAG
The DNA here is from genome assembly GCA_021781515.1 of Pseudomonadota bacterium. Classification (GTDB taxonomy): domain Bacteria; phylum Pseudomonadota; class Gammaproteobacteria; order Pseudomonadales; family Moraxellaceae; genus JAJXWR01. Next base: position 28,574 of record JAJXWR010000011.1, on the reverse strand, counting down.
CAAAGCCCAGTTGCTCATTGGCCTCCACCGTATCCGCTCCCTGATCTTGCAGCGCATAGGCACGAATTTTATTCACCAGCCCGATACCCCGACCTTCCTGGCGCAAATAGAGAATAACCCCGCGGCCTTCCGCCGCAATCAGACGCATGGCCAAATCCAGTTGCGGCCCACAGTCACAGCGCTGGCTCCCAAACACATCACCGGTCAAGCATTCAGAATGCACACGGGTCAGCACCGGTGCACCACAGGCCACATCCCCCATGACCAGTGCAATATGTTCTTTACCAGAGACCGCATCGGCAAATGCATGAATGGTAAATCGCCCATATCCGGTCGGTAATACACTACTCGCCACAAACTCTACTGGCATTATTCAATCCCCACGCATTGGTGTACGGGTTGCCGACAAAAACGCACCCTATGTAGCCACTGTTTATTCAGTGGTCAGTTAAAAAAATCGTACCAAAACCCATACGACCACCGCTCCCATTACACCGGCGGCCACATCATCCAGCATCACCCCCAAGCCGCCCTTCACCTGTCGGTCAAGCCACCCCACCGGCCAGGGTTTGAGAATATCGAAGCCACGAAAAGCGCCAAAAGCCACCCCCCAGAACCAGGGAGAATGCTGCCCATACACCACTAAAGGGAACAGACTCAACCACTGCCCGACAAACTCATCAATGACAATACTGCCATGATCATGCACACCAAAACTCTTCCCGGCCACCGTAGCGGCATACAGCCCAACAACAAAACTGCACAACAGCCAGATCACAAAATACAGCAAGGAGAGATGCTGCAAACCAATAAAACACAGCACCGCCGCCAGCGATCCACAAGTCCCCGGCGCTTTGGGTGCCAGTCCGGATCCCAGGCCCACCGCTAACCAGTGCCATATATTTTTTGAATCAAATCCCGGCGGATAGTAACGTTTCAAAAATGTCGAAATCCCTGCAACAAACGTTCATCAATCAATGCACCCGTATCCAGCCAGCGCATCCCCTGCCTTGCTTCAATCCTGCCGATACAATGCACCGGACAATCCACCGATCCCTGCACCTCCTCCGACGCTGGCAGCGTAAAAAGCAGTTCGTAATCATCACCCCCCCCAAGAATCTGCTGCAATTGTGGGCGGCGATCCGGGTTGACGTTTTTTCGTAGCGGCAACGCCTGGCGGTCAATGACTGCACCAACGCCGGAAGCCTGTAACAGATGCTGCAAGTCCTGCAATAATCCATCCGACACATCAATTGCTGCCGTGGCACATCGCCGCAACTCCACGCCCAGCGCCACCCTCGGCTCAGGATACTCCAGACGCCTTCGATGTTCTGCCTCCGGCTGCCTCTGCTTGCAGAGACAATCCAGCGCACAGGCCGCTTCTCCAGGGTAGCCACTCACATAAATCCCATCGCCCGGATGCGCCCCCGAACGTCGTATGACCTGTTCCGGTGGCGCTTTACCCAACAGGGTCAGGCTTAAGGTCAATGGCCCGCACGTTGTATCCCCCCCCACCAGCGCCACCCCGAATCGTTCCGCCAACGCAAAAAAACCATTGGCAAAACCACCCAGCCACGCCGTATCCGCTTCAGGCAACGTCAATGCCAGTGTCGCCCATTGCGGGATTCCCCCCATCGCCGCCATATCAGATAAATTGACCGCCAGGAGTTTCCAACCCACAGATTGCGGATCTGCCTCTGCAAAAAAATGCCGTCCACTCACCATCGTATCCGTACACACCAACAACGTTTCACCCGCCGTTGGTACGACGACGGCAGCATCATCGCCTATACCGGTGAGAATATCACTTCGGCACATTTGCCGGTGAAAAAACTGTTGAATCAGTTCAAACTCACCGAGGCGACTGTGCACATTCGTCGATCCGTAGTTGATGTGCCAACCGGTCCATCACTCCGTTGACATAGCGATGTCCTTCGCTCGTCCCAAAATGCACAGAAAGTTCAACCGCTTCGTTGACGACCACCGGGTAGGGAATATCGGGACGGTGTAACAGTTCATAACAGCCGATCAGAAGCACCGCACGCTCCACCGGCGTAAGTTGTTTCCAGGGACGATCCAGACAGGTCGCCAGTGTCGTAACCAATGCATCACATTCCCTGGTACATCCAGCGAATAATTCATGCATATACTCCACATCCGTCTTGCGCAGATCGTTACTGGCCCGGCATCGTGACTCAATCTCCAGCGGCGGATGCCCCGTCAGCAAATGTTCATACAACCCCTGCAGCACAAAACGCCTGGCCCGGCGACGTGCAGACGGCTTGAACGTGCGCTCCTGCTCAGACATCAGAACACCTGCTTCAGCAGCGAGACCATTTCAATGGCCGACTGTGCCGCATCGCTGCCTTTGTTACCGGCTTTAGTGCCACTTCGTTCAATGGCCTGCTCGATTGAATCCGTGGTTAATACGCCAAAAATAACCGGTACTGAAGATTCCAGTTGCACCACACCGAGCCCCTTGGCACATTCTCCTGCCACATAATCAAAATGCGGAGTCCCTCCGCGAATAACAGCGCCCAAGGCAATCAGCGCGTCATAACGCCCGGTTTTACAAAGACGACGGACGACCAGCGGCAATTCCCAGGCCCCCGGACAGCGCACCACGGTGATCGCTGTCTCTGGTACACCGTGCCGGCGCAAAGTATCCAGTGCACCACTGAGCAGGGATTCGACAACAAAGCTGTTAAAGCGGGCAACCACCAACGCATAACGCCCTGTGGCAGCCTGGCTGAAATCCCCTTCAATAAGGGTTATGGGGGATGGTAATTGTTGCATGATTTACCTCAGATAATAATAAAGAAACTTAAAATATGGCTATCAAACTGAAATACAAATAAAAAACAACAATTTCATGGGGCGGAAACATAGGCTTCAATCTCAAGATCAAAGCCTGACAAGGCATTAAATCGCATGGGCGAACTCAATAATCGCATGCGGCGTACCCCTAGATGGTGCAGTATTTGTGATCCAGTGCCTATACTGCGGTACACGCCCGAACTCTGGGTTTTGCTGATACTGGACCCCGTCAGCTGCTGCAACTGCTCCTGCAACTCACTGGATCGGTAATCCTGCCCGAGCAGCACCAACACCCCACAAGGTGCACGGCTGATTTCCTGTAGGGCCGCATGCAGATCCCACCCCGGTTTCGTATCCATGGGCGGTAACACCCGCAGCAGATCGCGCAACGGGTTCAACGCATGCACTCTGACGGTGGGGGTATGCGCTTCCAGATCCCCATGCACCAACGCCAGATGTGTCTGACCGCCGGCCCGGTCCGCAAAGCGCAACACCCGAAAATTCCCCCAGACGGTCGGCAGTAACTGCTCGCCTTCCAGTTGCACCGTCTGTTCATGCACCATACGGTAATGAATCAGGTCAGCGATGGTTCCCATCTGCAACTGATGCCGCTCTGCAAACCGCTCCAGATCCGGACGACGCGCCATGCTGCCATCTTCGTTCATGATTTCCACAATGACCGCTGCCGGTTCCAGCCCTGCCAACCCAACCAGATCACACCCGGCTTCAGTATGACCGGCACGTACCAGCACGCCACCGGTCTGCGCCATCAGCGGAAAAATATGCCCGGGCATGACAATATCCCGGGGGCTGGCCTGACGTGCTACCGCCACCTGCACGGTATGGGCACGATCGGCCACTGAAATACCAGTACTTACTCCCTCGGCCGCCTCAATGGACACGGTAAAATTAGTGCCATGACTGGAAGCATTTTTATCTACCATGAGGGGCAGATTCAATTGCTGACAGCGTTCACGGGTGAGTGTCAGGCAAATCAGGCCGCGGGCATGGGTCGCCATGAAATTGATGTCTTCGGGACGGATCTTTTCCGCCGCCATAATCAGATCACCTTCGTTTTCCCGATCTTCATCGTCCATCAGGATAATCATTCTTCCCTGCCGTAAGGCATCCACCAGATCCGGGATTTTACTGAGCACAGCCATTATTTCTCACTCACACAGTTGATGGGTTCTGGTACAGTTTCTGAAGCAGTGTCCTATCTCAAAGAAACCCATGCTGCGCCAGAAAATCACGATCCATTCCCGATGACAAACCAGAGGTTTTTTGCATTCCTGTCTGCCGGTCGGTTGCCGACAGGCGCTCCAGATACCGGGCAATAATATCGACTTCAAGGTTGACCTGTACGCCGGTTTGCCAGTCGCCGAAGGCCGTCTGCTGCATTGTATGCGGCACCAGCGTCAGATCAAAAGCATCCGCCTGCAGTCCATTGACAGTCAGACTAATACCATCAACACAGATGGAACCTTTCAGGGCAATATAACGCATCAGTTCCTGTGGTGCACGTACGGACACGTTCAAAGCCCGGGCGCTGTGGCTCATGGCCATGATTTCTCCAACCCCGTCCACATGGCCGCTCACCAGATGTCCGCCGAACCGCGACAACGGCTGCATCGCCTTTTCCAGATTGACCCGTTTTCCGAGTACCCAAGAGGCAATCGTTGAGTGCGCCACCGTTTCCAGGGACACATCTGCCGCAAAGGCCGTCGCTGAATACTCAACCACCGTGAGGCAGATCCCCTGCGTCGCAATGGAATCCCCCAAATGCACATCCTGCATCCCCAGACGACCAGTCTCCACCCCAAGACGTAAATCCCCGGAACGCCGCTGTAATTGCCTGACGGTTCCCACTGCCTCAATAATACCGGTAAACATCAACACCGCCTCAACAATAAGCGCCGATCGTTACCAATGTGACGTTCTTCCACTAATTGTAACCGCTGTTGCTGTGCCATGGTCTGCAGCGGCCACTCCACCAGTGGTCGTGCCGCTGAGCCCATCAGCGTCATGGCCTGATACACAATCAGTTCATCGACCACACCCGCCTGCAGAAAACTGCCAGCCACGTTGGCTCCGGCCTCAATCAGAACTTCCTGCCACCCCTGCTGCGCCATCCAGCGCAGCACATCCATCGGTTGCGGGCGCTGTCCGGGAAACTGCTGCTGATGCACCCACGACGGAATCTCCTGCGCCCCACCTCTCGCACCGACACGCTCCCCGGCCCATAACCACCAGACATCTGCCCCGGCGTATTCCGTCAACATCCTTGAAGCCAAGGGGGCACGTAACCCCGAATCCAGTAGCATACGTACTGGCGGCCGATCCGGATATTCACCGGCGTCCCACAGTTCAGGCCGCACGGTGAGTGCCGGATTATCCATAATCACCGTTCCCACCCCCGTCAACACAACATCGGAGCGAGCTCGCCAGCGCTGCACATCCCGTCGTGCCGCCGCACCAGTAATCCATTGCGACTGGCCATCAGCCATCGCTGTACGTCCATCCAGGCTACAGGCCATTTTCAGCCGAACCCAAGGCAAACCACCGCGCATCCGTCGCAAAAACCCCGGGTTCAGTGCCTCGGCCTCGGCCTGCAGCAAACCTTGCTGAACCTGCACACCGGCACTGCGTAACCGTGACAATCCCTGACCCGCCACCAGTGGATTAGGATCCTCAAGCGCCGCAATCACTTGCACCACTCCCGCATCAATCAGTGCCTGAGCACAAGGCGGCGTACGCCCCGTATGGGCACAGGGCTCCAGGGTGACATAGGCCACGCTGCCTGCAGCCTCTGCGCCGGCATGGCGCAACGCCATCACTTCCGCATGCGGCCCTCCGGCCCGTTCGTGCCATCCCTGCCCAACCACTTCACCCTCTTTGACCAAGACACATCCCACCCGCGGATTGGGGTGCGTGGTATAAAGCCCCCGACGTGCCAACGCCAAGGCTTGCGCCATGAACACCCGATCAGCGGTGCTGAACATCGGCCTCTCCGTCCAGGTGATCCAGCACATCGCGAAACTCCGCCAGGTCCCGGAAATTCCGGTACACCGAGGCAAAGCGCACATAGGCCACCTGATCCAGTTGCCGCAGTTCTCCCATCACCTGCTCCCCAATCAGGCGAGCCGGCACTTCCCGTTCACCCATCGCCCTTAACCGGGCCATTACCCGATTAACACAGGCGTCCGTCTGTTCCAGACTGACGGGACGTTTCTGTAAGGCATGTGTCATACCCCGGCGCAATTTAATCTCATCAAAGGGCTGACGGGAACCATCTGACTTAATGACACGCGGCATCACCAGTTCCGCCGTTTCAAAGGTGGTAAACCGCTCACCACAGGAAATACACTCGCGACGCCGACGCACCTGGTTGCCTTCTGCGGCCAGACGTGAATCAATGACCTTGGTGTCCAGTGCCGCACAGAAGGGACAGTGCATGAGCTAATTTCCATAAACCGGAAAACGGGCACACAACTTCGCCACCTCCTGAGCCACTCGCTGTTGTATGCTTTCGTCCTGTGGCTGATCCAGAATATCGCACATCCAGCCAGCCAGCGTCACCACTTCCGCCTCGGCAAACCCCCGCGTGGTTACTGCAGGGGTTCCTACCCGGATTCCGGACGTCACAAACGGCGAACGCGGGTCATTGGGAACGGCATTTTTATTCACCGTAATACCTGCACGCCCCAGTGCCGCATCCGCTTCTTTGCCTGTCAATCCTTGCCGGATAAATGAGACCAGGAACAGATGGTTGTCCGTTCCTCCTGACACCACATCAAAGCCGCGTTGCCGGAAAACATCCGCCATTGCCCGTGCATTGGCAATCACCTGCTTTTGATAAGCAACAAATTCCGGCTGCATTGCTTCCCTGAAGCACACCGCCTTGGCCGCAATCACATGTTCCAGCGGCCCGCCTTGAATACCCGGAAACACCGCTGAATTGAGTTTTTTCTCCACCTCGGCATTCGCCCGAGCCAGAATCAGCCCTGAACGTGGCCCGCGCAAGGTCTTGTGCGTCGTCGTTGTAGTGACATCGGCCACCGGTACCGGATTCGGATAGACCCCCGCCGCCACCAGTCCAGCCACATGCGCCATATCCACCATCAGCCAGGCTTCTACCTGATCAGCTATATCGCGAAACCGTTGCCAGTCCATAACCCGGGAATAGGCGGAGAAACCCGCAATGATCAGCCGTGGGCGATGTTCCTGCGCCAAACGCTCGACCTGCGCATAATCAACCTCACCGGTTTCTGCATTCAACCCATATTGCACCGCATGGTACTGACGCCCTGAAAAGTTGACGGCCGCCCCATGCGTCAGATGCCCCCCATGCGCCAGACTCATTCCCAACACGGTATCGCCCGGCTGTAACAGTGCCAGGAACACCGCCGCATTGGCCTGAGAACCTGAATGCGGCTGCACGTTGGCATAATCTGCGACAAACAGCTGACAGGCCCGGTCAATAGCCAGTTGCTCGATGGTGTCTACATGCTCACACCCCCCATAATAACGCTTGCCCGGATAACCTTCGGCATACTTGTTGGTCAACACCGATCCTTGCGCCTGCATCACGGCCACTGAGCAATAATTTTCTGAAGCAATCAGTTCAATATGGGCTTCCTGACGCTGCCGCTCCTGTTCCATGGCGGAAAACAGCTCGGCATCCACCTGGGCCAAGGTCTGACGGGTACTAAACATGCCACCTCCAACGGGCCTTTGTCGGCCAACTGCGAATGAAAAAACACCAACCTACGACGTATTTTACCGCAAAACCGCTGGGTACTGCTGCTGTTTAACCAGCAATTTGCCAAGATTCAACTGATTTTCAGTTCCCAGCCCAAAGGACGCAGGTATTCCTGCTCCTGCTGCAGATCCATCAGCGTCAACGGATGTCGTTCCAGCCAGCCTTTGCTAAACTGCAATTCCAGTTGTTGCCCTTCCATTGCCAATGTCCAGCCGCTCAGAATATCCCGGTGCCTGGAATGATGCAACAGGATCGCCAGCCTTAACACAAGGCAAGTCAATATCAGCTCCGTCCCTGACTCCTGCAGCGCTGCGTATTGCTCTTCACGAATCTTGCGTCGGTGACAACCGACGATCATCGCCAGACGTTCCTGTTCCGGCCGGGAAAACCCCGGCATGTCAGAATAGCGCAATAGGTAGGCACCGTGCTTGTGAAAGCCGCTATGCGAGACCCCAAGGCCAATCTCGTGCAGTTGCGCCGCCTGACGCAACAGTTCACTGTCCAGCAGATACCCCTGTCCTGCGGCCCCCAACGTATCGGCCATTGTCATTGCCGTCAGACAGACCTGTGTAGCCTGACTGACATCCACCCGATAGCGTCTTTGCATACTCGCAATGGTGCGTTGTCGCACATCTTCGTGCCCCATCCGCCCCAACATATCAAACAGCACCCCTTCACGCAGGGCTCCATCGCTGTAATACATCCGTTCAATGCCCAGTTCTTCAAAGAAACCCAAGGCAATACTTAAACCCGGTGCCAGTAATGGCTTACGGTCTTCCTTGATTCCCGGAAAATCAATGGCAGATACCGCCCCAAAATCAGTCAGCCGATGCAGCAGTTCATACAGATGCGCCCGCGTCACGGCCCCATCGTCGGACCAGCCCATCCCCTCCACAATGGCTAATACGGCCTTCATGGTTCCCGAAGAGCCTATGGCGACATCCCATCCTGCCTTGATGTACTCCTGAGCTATCAACATCACCTGTTGCCGCGCCGCCATTACGGCCGCCTGAAAAGCAGCGGCAGTCCATCGGCTCTCGGAAAAAAAACGTCGCTGAAAACTGACACAGCCCATATGCAACGATTCCAGCAGAACTGGATCGCCCTGCTCACCAATAATAAATTCCGTGGATCCCCCGCCAATATCCACCACCAGCTGCCGTCCCCGGTACACCTGCGTATGCGTCACCCCCAGATAGATCAGCCGTGCCTCTTCCCTCCCGGAAATCACCTCAATCGGACAACCGAGAATACGTTCAGCTTTTTTCAAAAACACATCGGCATTGCGCGCCATTCGCAAGGCATTGGTCGCCACCACGCGCATACTGCCAGGTTCCACTTCCCGCAGATGCTGAGAAAAACGACCAAGACAAGCCAACGCCCGTTCCTGCACTAAATCATTCAGTCGTCCCCGATCATCCAGACCAGCGGCCAACTGTACTTTTTCAGACAATCGGTCCATCACCTGAAAACCACCCAGATCAGGGCGGGCTACCACCATATGAAAACTGTTTGATCCCAGATCAACCGCCGCCAACACCTCATACTGTTCGGGTTCTCGCACACGCTATTCCTCAATAATCTGCCCTTGACTGCCCCGTCATCACACCACCACGGCAGGCCATGCACAAATGATTAATCCAGACCACCGGATCTTTCTGCACACTGATGAAAAAAATGTTACCATGTCTTTGCTTGATTTCCCACGAAGAGGAGCAATTCATGAGCACTGATTTAATTGTCCACACTACTGATAATGATTTTGAAGGTGATGTTCTGAAAGCGGATACCCCTGTGCTGGTCGATTACTGGGCCCCTTGGTGTGGTCCCTGTAAAATGGTAGCCCCGATTCTTGATGAAATCGCAGCGGAGTATCAGGGACGACTGAAAATCGTCAAGGTGAATGTAGATGACAACCCCGGAACTGCCCAGAAGTTCGGTGTACGAGGCATTCCGACACTGACGCTGTTCAAGGCTGGCAATGTCGAAGCCAGTAAAGTGGGAGCACTGTCCAAATCCCAGTTGATGGCGTTTGTTGATTCTCACCTCTGAGGCAGCACTCGCCTCCTTGTACAGCAGGCCGCTGGTATGAATCAGTGGTGTAAACATTGAGTCCAGGGATGGGTTCGTTGCTTTTCTCCCATTTTTCATACAATAATTTGACAGAAGCGGTATTATAAAATATAACATCTGTACGTTGTATGGTTTTGTTCACTGGGGTCAGACATTATCTGCCACTCTGGATCTTCTGAAACGTTCTCGTACTGACCGTCCACACTCACTATTGAACCGTAAACGTTGATTTTAATCCTGACGGATTTGGCTTTTCTGACGAATCCAACACACTCAACACAGTCTCATTGTTGCTATTACCTATGAATCTAACTGAACTCAAGAAAAAACCGATTGCTGAACTGGTACAAATTGCGGAACAGATGGGCCTGGAAAACATGGCCAGAAATCGCAAACAGGATGTTATTTTTGCCATCCTGAAAACCCATGCCCGCAATGGAGAAGAAATTTTCGGTGACGGGGTACTGGAAATCCTCCCGGATGGTTTTGGTTTCCTGCGCTCGCAGGAAGGTTCCTATCTGGCAGGCCCTGACGACATCTACGTCTCCCCCAGCCAGATTCGCCGTTTCAACCTGCGCACCGGCGACACCATTACCGGCACCATTCGCCCCCCCAAAGAATCTGAACGTTATTTTGCGCTGCTCAAAGTCAACCAGATTAATTTTGATTCCCCGGAAAACGCACGAAATAAAATTCTTTTTGAAAACCTGACGCCGCTGTTCCCTACACAACGGATGTTCATGGAACTGGGGAACGGTTCCACGGAAGACTTGACTTCCCGGGTTATCGACCTCGTGTCTCCAGTCGGCAAGGGCCAACGCTCCCTGATCGTTGCTCCACCTAAAGCCGGCAAGACCATGCTCCTGCAAACCTTGGCGCAGTCCATCACCCGCAATAATCCGGAATGTTTTCTGATTGTATTGTTAATCGACGAACGCCCGGAAGAAGTTACAGAAATGCAGCGAACCGTACGCGGCGAAGTGGTGGCCTCCACCTTTGATGAACCCCCCGTTCGCCATGTGCAGGTCGCTGAAATGGTCATTGAAAAAGCCAAACGCCTGGTTGAACACAAAAAAGATGTGGTAATTTTACTGGATTCGATTACCCGCCTGGCGCGCGCCTACAACACCGTGATTCCCAGTTCAGGGAAAGTGCTGACGGGTGGAGTGGATGCCCATGCACTGGAACGACCAAAACGTTTTTTTGGAGCCGCACGTAATATCGAAGAAGGGGGATCACTGACGATTATCGCCACTGCCCTGATCGACACTGGCTCAAAAATGGATGAAGTCATTTTTGAAGAGTTCAAGGGCACGGGGAACCATGAAATTAACCTGGATCGTAAAATTGCCGAAAAACGCGTTTTCCCCTCCATTAACATCAAAAAATCCGGAACCCGACGTGAAGAACGACTAATCAGTGATGATGAACTGAAAAAAGTATGGATCTTACGTAAACTCCTGCATCCGATGGAGGAAATTTCAGCGATTGAGTTCTTGCTTGATAAAATGAAAGATACCAAGACCAATGAAGAATTTTTCGAAATGATGAAGAGACGATAGTGAACTATCAGCGCTCGTCGACGAAATCGGTGGCCGAGATCGGGTCCAGCCAGATCAGGCTGGCCATCCGCCCGGTGCAATTTTCCCGTCGATAGGAATAAAAAAGCGAGGATTGTGTGTAGGTGCAATACGTACCGCCGTAAACATGTTCACTGGCCACACCGAGGCGTTCCAGACGCAGACGTGCCAACGCATACAGATCCGCCAGATAATGGCCCGGACGTCCCGGCTGGAATGCCTGCAGCGCCGCTGGGTCAGCGTCGGTAAAAACATCGCACACTTCTTTACCCACCTCAAAAGCGTCTGGGCCAATGGCGGGGCCCAGCCAGACCTGTAAGGCGGATACTTCTGCCTGAAAATAGTGCAATGTCGCTTCAATGACACCAGCGGCCAACCCGCGCCAACCGGCGTGAATCGCAGCAACCTCCGTTCCGGCAGCATTGGTCACCAGCAAAGGCAAACAATCCGCCGTTAGCACAGCACAAACCACCCCGGGTTCGTTGGCATAAACCGCATCGGCACTTATCGCTGCGGCACCGGCTTCAGCACGGGGATTCACCAACACCTGAGTTCCATGCACCTGCTGCAACCAGACCACCGGTTGCCCCAACCGCAACTCTTGATAAAGAATCTGCCGATTACTGGCCACAGCCGCTGTCGCATCACCGACATGCGCCGCCAGATTCAGCCCCGCATACCCCCCCTCACTGACGCCACCCCTACGGGTGGTGGTCAGGGCATGCACCGAAGCAGGAACCGGCCATGGCGGGACGATAAAGTTCAATGCCTCGGGCATGGCAGTTACTCTGCTCCTGAACGTTGTGCCAACCACTCAGCACTTATGGCCCACGTCGTCGATACCGCACGGGCTCCGGTAAATACCCCGGCATGCCCCCCGGGTACCAGATGAAAACGTTTATCACGGGAGCTGACCACATCCATGATTTTATACGCCGATTCCATGGGAACAATAAGGTCATTCGCACCGGCAAACGCCAGCAGATCACAGTGGATATCCGCAAAATCCGCCATTTTATTGCCAATTCTGATTTGACCTTTGGCGAGCCGATTGTACAACCCCAGTTTACGAATCAGTTCCTGAACGGTGCCTCCAGGATAATCCGCCATGGTATTAAACCAGGCATTCATTGACATATAACTGATCAAATATTCGGTATCTCCCAGATTTCGCAGTAAATCCAGATAACTGGTCAAGGGGGATAACGGACTGCTCATCTTGAACGCCACTGACACCCATTTCCCTGGCACATGAAAACGACTCGCATCAATCTGATCCAGACGAAAGTTGGAAAATCGCCGAATCAGCCGGGTAGGAACACCCATTGCCGCTGACAGTTTTCCCGCCACTCCCATTTTGTGGGTATCCACCGGACTGGCAATGGTCACCAGGCTTTTCACCTGATCATCATGTTCGGCGGCCAGATACAACAACGCCAGCAAGCCGCCCATACAATACCCCATCATCGATACTTCCTGTTGCCCACTGTGCTCGCGGATTACCCGCATTGCCTGGGGAAACCAGTGCAACACATAATTTTCCAGACTGAGGTACTGGTGTGGAGGATCTTTGGGATTACCCCAGTCGATCAGATAAACATCAAAACCTTGCGCCAAAAAATAACGCACCAGGGAACGCTCAATCATCAAATCGAAAATCCAGGCAAAGACGCCGAGCGGCGGCACCAGCACCAAAGGCCTGCGGTAGGCCGGACGTTTCACTGTATAAGATTCCCCTTCAATATACACACTATCTTCCTGCAAAGGCCGATAATGCCAGACACAGCATATCCCGTCACGCAAAATCTCATCACGCGGCGTACTACTGTGTTGAATAAAGCGCTCTGGATAGCGTCGGCGATCCACCGCATTCTTCAGGTAACGCTGTACACCTTCCAGCCGTTTCGGTAAGTGCAGAGCAATAGGTGGACGTCGCATGAAAACAGATCCCTTCAGTTAATCGTGAGTATTCACCAGACAGTTTAGCACCAAAGCGGCAGGAACAGAATTCAGCGGTTTTCAAATGCACAGCCTCCCTGAAGCCTTCAGAGAAGTCGACACTGTGGCAAGGACACAGGATTCCTTAGTAAATTTACAACAGGCGGGAGACATCCATTTATCCTGTTCAGCCTCAGCCGAACCTGCAGAGAAATGAAGTAAAAGTGAGAGCCGGTCTATAAGCCGGGTTCTGTCGAGAACAGTCATTCATCTAGGCCAACAGTCACCTGTTGGCTCAAGCAACCTACCCGAATCCAGTGCGGGCCGCACTATCAGATTCCTATTTGGTCTTGCTCCGTGTGGGGTTTGCCCTGCCACAACGTGTTACCACGTGTGCGGTGCGCTCTTACCGCACCATTTCACCCTTACCCTGATTCCTGGACCTTCATGCCAGTACAACCACGGCGGTATATTTTCTGTGGCACTTTCCGTCGACTTACGTCGCCCAGGCGTTATCTGGCACACTGCCCTATGGAGCCCGGACTTTCCTCTCCTGACTCAACGTCAGCAGCGACTGCCCAACCGGCTCTCACTAAGCAAGTTACCTTGTCTTGCGGTTCAGCGCAAGGCCCATGCACGCATTTCACGGTAAATTTATTCAATTCCCGATACCCGAAATTTAATTGAGATCAGCCCGTGGATTCACAACAAATCACAGTGAAAGGTATTCAAAACAGCACCAAAGAAAACGCCCCGTTTGTACAAACAAAACGGGGCGTAATTACACACTGAATGATCTGGTTAGACGTTCAGTCAAGCGTTTTCAGTTATGTTACCGGATTATTCCAGCGTATCCGCACACTCTGCAGCGGCTGCATTGTCATGACAACGCACTTTCTTCAGCAGCGACATGGATTTTGCATCATAAATACCATCATGCGTCAACGAAATACGTGAGTCACGTAACAGTATCATGTACTTGTCCTTGTCCGCCTGTGGCAGATCCATCCAGTACTTCGGATCAATGCTGTTTTCAGCCTGTTTAATCACACCCATGGCCTTATTAAAGCGACTAGCCACATAGGCACGGGATTTCTCACCATAACCTGCCGGGAACTTGTCAGCACGGATAACAATCTGCACCGTCAACTGCGCCAGCGGAAAACGCACAATCGCTCCACGGGTTCCTAACCCTTTATAGAGTTCCAGTGGTTTAAAGGCCGCTGCTGGTGCGGCAATAATATCTACCGAACCGTTATTGAATTTACCGGCAAAATTAGTGATGTCCGAAGAGACCGGCTGTGCACCAACCTTCTGTACCATTTTGGCTTGTGCCTTATCGTAGTCCAGAACGGCAATTTTCTTGCCCGACAGTTTCCCCACATTATTAATTGAACGGTCATTCACAAACAGGTAAGCCGCACCCATCGGCGAAATACCAGCAACTTCAAATCCATTGGATTCCATGTACTTGTCCAGTTTTGGGGAAGCCATGGTGTTAATGACTTCCTGCAACTGTGCATAACTGGTAACCGCACCAATGGAGTCGATACTGCCAGAGAATTTGTTAAACTGCCGCGCTCTCAAACCTGTCAACACAGCACCATCACATTGACCAGCCTTGAAATCTTCAGAGGCAATCCGTTCATCAGTATAGGGTTTCAGCTCAATATCCGCTCCCCATTGATGCGCAGCCAGCTGATAATCCTTCATCTGTGAATAGATGTCGCCCTGGGCCCCCAGCACATCAAATACACATAATTTCTGTCCTGCCATCGCAGGAACCGAACACAGCAACCCACCCGCCAACGCCAGAGCGGCCCATTTTTTTTGTAGAGACTGCATCGTTTTTACTCCTTGTATGATGTTGTCGTTGTTGAAAAAAACCTGTTTTTAAAGATTATCAAGATTCAGAGACGGCCCCGTATCGGTCTTGTCATCCCAGAATGAACCAATGCCACCGATGGGCGTTCTGGAACCGGTGTGTTCCGTCCAGTAACGATCGGATATATTCTGAATCTGCACCTGAGCAATCGCATCAAAAATCCGATAATTCGGATCAACCATAAAGTTTTTCGTATCTTTAGACCACAAACGCAAGGCATCGCGCAAGCGACCATCATCGCCTTTGGATTGCGCCGAAATGGCATATAAGGCGTAAGCCAGCCGTACTCCCTTGTCATGACCAATTTTAGTGGACTGAATCAGCGAATGCCACGGATCCATGCCCGGAGGGGTTGCGCCCGGCAACATATTCCATATCGCTGCACGCACCGCCGTGGGAACCCCCCACCAGCGGTCATTATCCAGGCAGCCCATACTCCTTTCCACTTTAGCGGCAATGTCCATCGGCACGCCGACCTGGTTTTCCGAATTAATATCGTCCGAGAGTGCCTGTAATCCGGCAATCATTCCCAACATGAAGGACAATTCATCAAAGGAACGGTGAAACGACGGGCAGCGATCACCGACTTCCACACCAAATTTTTTCTTGAAATAACGGTTGGCCGAATTATAACCGGCCAGTTCCCGGCGAGCACCCACTGCGGCCTGACGTTTTTGCTCAATCCGCGCATCTTCCGCATCGGTGATCAGATTATCGTGCTGTGCCCGAAGATAGCGCAATTCCGCATTAAATGAACGTTGCTCTGAGCAATAGGCTGCCGTCACATAGATCACTGCCGCTAACTGATCCGGATCCGCCCCCGTGACTGCAATGGAACGTAGTACCGGATTCAGTGTTTCCGCAGAAGCACAGGCCATGTCTACATCACCATCCCGTAGCATAAACGGCATGGTCTGATCTTCAGTAAATTGAATAGCCATTTCTCCACCTAATTTAACCGGAGAACAGGCATCCAGCATGCTGCCAGATAACACGATGCTTATAACACCCAAAACACCCAGAATTACTCGGGGAGCCCCAACCCTTGGCAATCTATTCATTTTTATAATTCCTCGTTTAATCCCTCGTTACTGCTTACTGCTTCACAGCGTTCCTTTTTACTGCTGTTTCATTTACTGCTGTTTCATTTACTCACTGCCGCTTCTGGTTCTTTATACCGTCCGTACTGCAACCCAACCCTGCACCCAGATTCTCAAGGCACGTAGGCTAGCATGAATGACGACCTACTGCCAAGTAGGTTCTGCAGGGTGTCCGAACCTGTCTGTCTGCCTGACAGGATCAAACACCCGTACCTCTTACATTGAAACCGGGATCATTCGCCTAAATCTTTCATGCTCAGCTTTATACGGCCGCGATTATCGACATCCAATACCTTAACCCGGACTTTCTGACCTTCTTTCAGATAATCGCCAACATTCTCTACACGTTCTGAACTGATCTGGGAAATATGCAGCAACCCATCAGTTCCCGGCATCAAGGTTATAAATGCCCCAAAATCAACAATACGTGCTACGGTGCCTTCGTATATAGCACCCACCTCCGCTTCTGCCGTTACCGCATGGACTTTTTCCATGGCCAGTTGCACAGCGGCCTTAGTCGGCCCGTAGATGCGCAACACGCCAGAGTCTTCAATATCAATTTCCGCTCCGGATTCTTCACAGATTTGCCGGATCATTACACCGCCTTTACCAATCACGTCACGGATTTTATCCGGGTGAATCTGCATGGTGGCATAAGTCGGCGCATTGACACTGATCTCTTTACGGGCAGCCGGCAGTACCGAATTCATGGTCTGCAGGATATGCAGCCGGCCTTCTCGTGCCTGACCCAGCGCAATTTCCATGATTTCTTCGGTGATACCCTCAATCTTGATATCCATTTGCAAGGCCGTAATGCCTTCTGTAGTCCCTGCTACCTTGAAGTCCATATCGCCGAGATGATCTTCATCACCGAGAATATCCGTCAAAACGGTAAAACGTTCGCCTTCTTTGACCAGACCCATGGCAATACCCGCCACCGGTGCTTTTACCGGCACCCCGGCATCCATCAGGGCCAGTGATGCGCCACAAATTGACGCCATCGAACTGGAACCATTCGATTCCGTTATTTCAGAAACCACCCGAATCGCATAGGGGAATTTGTCACTGGCGGGTAACATGGGCTGCACGCCGCGTCGAGCCAGGCGTCCATGACCGATTTCCCGGCGTTTTGGTCCGGAATCACGTCCAGTCTCCCCCACGGAATACGCCGGAAAATTATAGTGCAACATGAAATTTTCATTGGTGCTGCCTTCCAGCGCATCAATCATCTGCGCATCACGGGCGCTGCCGAGTGTCGCCACGACCAATGCCTGCGTTTCTCCACGGGTAAATAGCGCCGAGCCATGCACACAAGGCAACACCCCCACTTCAATGGCCAATGGCCGTACGGTACGGGTATCCCGTCCATCAATGCGCGGGGTGCCACTTAAAATATTGTCGCGTACCGTGCGGTATTTCAGATCTTCAAACAGAGCATCAAGTTCCTTGGTGGCAGCTTCCTGGGCATCCGCTGGCAAAAATTCAGCGATCGCCTGATCATGAAGCTGTTGCAGTTTTTCATAACGCACCTGCTTCTCCCGAACCGTATAGGCGGCAGAAATCTGGGCAGCAAAACGATCCTGAAGCGTCTGGCGCAATGCCATATTCTGAGCCGGAGCCTGCCAAGTGGAGGTTTGGGTCTGGGCTGCGGCGGCAAATTCCTTGATTGCCGTAATAGCCACCTGCATTTCATCATGACCAAACAATACCGCCCCCAACATTTCATCTTCAGTCAGTTCTTTGGCTTCAGACTCCACCATCAAGACGGCTTTATCAGTACCAGCAACGACCAAATCCAGATCCGAACGTTTTAATTCTTCAAAACTCGGATTGAGGATATAGTTCTGATCAATATAGGCCACCCGGGCAGCGCCCACCGGCCCCTTGAAGGGAATGCCTGCCAGGCTCAGTGCCGCTGACGTGCCCAGCAACGCCAGGATGTCCGTGTCATACAGCTTGTCTGTAGACAACACCGTGGCCGTCACCTGAATTTCATGCAGATAACCCTCAGGAAACAGTGGACGAACCGGGCGATCAATCAGTCGCGAGGTCAGGGTTTCCTTTTCACTGGGACGGCCTTCGCGCTTCAGATAACCGCCCGGAATACGCCCTGCCGCATAGGTCTTTTCCTGATAATTCACCGTCAGCGGGAAAAAATCCTGACCGGCCTTTACCGATTTAGCCACCACTACCGCCACCAGCACCGTGTTATTTCCCATGCTGGCCAGCACTGCCGCCGTCGCCTGACGAGCGATTTTTCCAGTACTCAGCGAGACTTTATGTTGTCCAAACTGAAATTCTTTAGTGATTTCACGAAACATTGACATTCAATCTTTTCCTGTAGTATTTACTGAAGTAGTTACTTTATCCGGTTCTCGGCAGAAGCAACGCCAAAGCCCCTAAGAATTGCGGAGCGATCCGCAGGCCTTAGAAGCCTCCCGCATTACACAATCGGCACACCCTCAACGACACACCATCATCAGCATTCGCCAATTTACCCAATGACAACGGTCTGTCTCTACGCAAGCGCAGACCGCTGTACTGGAATAATCAATCTTTACTGTACTTTTATCAATCAGCACTTTTATCAATCAGTGCTTTTATTCTGTTATTTCAACGACGCAGGCCTAATGCCTGAATCAGGTCAAGATAGCGTTGCCGATCCTCACCACTCAGGTAATCCAGCATTTTCCGGCGCTGGTTGACCATACGGATCAGTCCCCGGCGAGAGTGGTGATCTTTGCTGTGTGCCTGAAAATGCGGCCGTAAATCCTCAATCTGTGCCGTCAGCAACGCCACCTGAACTTCTGCTGATCCTGTATCTCCCGCTGAACGGGCAAATTTTGCAACCACTTCGGCCTTCTGCTGAGCAGTTAGTGCCATGTCTAAACTCCTTTTGTTAATTATATGATTTACTCAAAGATGCATTGGATGTCCACGTCAAACCGTGCATCTTTACAGTCTGCGCAGGCCGGTTCTCTGGCAATTCACTGAATCACTGACTACAAATGCCTGTGATCAGCAGCTTCAATGAACAGCCAGCAACCTCAAGGGACTCAGTCGCTGTTGCTCACTCAATGTACCCATTCCTATAAAAGCACCGTTGACAAAAACAGCACGTTCCCCCGGATCGCCCAGCACTTCGGGCGATTCATGCAGTAACACACTTTGTCCCTGGCGAAAATTGTAAGCGATTGCCTCGCAAAGCTCCAGTTTTTTACAGTCCTGCACCAAAGCACTCACAGGTAACAGCAGCGCTGCCAACGTATCCTGAGCCACCGCTTCCGCCACGGTATTCAAGGAGTGCATCTGCGTCCAGCATCCCACCTGCAAACGTCGAAGCGCCACCACATAGGCCCCACAACCCAATCGTTGCCCCATATCGTCCACCAAAGAACGTATATAGGTACCCTTGCTACACGATACCCGCAAAATCCAGTGATCCTCCTGACGCTGCCGCAACTCCAGCTGATCAATACACACCCGTCGGGGTGCCCGTTCTACTTCTATTCCTTGCCGAGCCAGCTCATATAGCGGCCGCCCCTGCTGCTTCAACGCCGAATACATTGGCGGCGTCTGGTATTGTTCACCTCTGAATGCAGCCAGCACTGTCTCGATATCGCTGGCCCGCATGGGGCCAGGCGGGTTTCCCGGACGTATTTCCCCTTCTGCATCCAGTGTGGTACTCACGTAACCCAAGCGCATCTCCACCTCATAGGTTTTGTGCGCTTCCAGGCCACGTCCAGCAAATTTAGTGGCTTCTCCCAAGCAAATCGGCAACATTCCCGTTGCCAGTGGATCCAGACTACCGGTGTGACCTGCTTTGGCGGCCTGTAGCAGGTGCTTGACCCGCTGCAACGCCTGATTACTGCTCATTCCCTGGGGTTTGTCCAGCAACAGCAGCCCATCAATCACACGGCGAGGTCGCTTTACCTGAGATACCACTGTTTTACTCTGCGGCATCGTCCTGTACTGCCTGCTCAATCAGTGAAGCCAAATGTTGAGCATTGGCGAGTACTTCATCGTAATGAAAACGCAGACGCGGAACCACCCTTAAACTCAAGGTCTTCCCCAAGGCCGTGCGCAGAAATCCCGCCGCTGCATTCAACCGGGCAACACTCAACTGCCTGGCCTCGGTATCTTTTTGTAGCTGAGGCTGCAACAAGGTCACGTACACATCCGCATACCCTAAATCACGACTAACCTTGACGGCGGAGACGGTCACCATCCCGATACGTGGATCCCGAAGTTCCTGACGCACCAACTCCGCCAGATCGCGCTGCAATTGATCGGCCAAACGTTCCTGTCGTTGACTCATGACAACTTATAAACTCCGCTGAATAATCTGGACTTCATAGACTTCAATCTTGTCACCGACCCGGACATCACTATAGCCTTTCACCGCCAGACCACATTCCATGCCGTTTCTGACGTCCTGCACATCATCCTTAAAGCGCCGCAACGATTCCAGTTCGCCCTGAAAAACTACCACTTCATCACGCAGAACCCGAATCGGGCGATTACGATAAATGGTACCTTCCATCACCATACAACCGGCCGCCGCTCCGAATTTCGAAGACCGGAACACTTCCCGGACTTGTGCCACTCCCAGGATGGTTTCCCGATGTTCCGGACTCAACAAGCCAGACATAGCGGCTTTTACATCGTCGATCAATTCATAAATAATGCTGTAATAACGGACTTCAATACCATCTTGCTGGCATTTGTTACGTGCCTGGGCATCGGTACGCACATTAAATCCCAATATGACGGCACCGGTTGATTCCGCCAGATTAACGTCAGACTCGGTAATGGCACCCACCCCGGACCCCACAATGGCCACCTTGACTTCTGAATTTCCCAAATCAAGCAATGCTCCATTCAGTGCCTCCAACGACCCACGCACATCGGCTTTCAACACCAGATTAACGCTGGATGCCTCATTTTTGCCCAGGGTCGCAAATACATTTTCCAGCTTTGAACCTGTCTGCCGCAACATGCGCGACTGCCGATCGCGTACTGCCCGGAAATCAGCCACTTCCCGTGCCTTACGTTCATCATCCACAACCAGAAATTCATCACCAGCATCCGGTGCTTCTGGCAAACCAAGAATTTCTACCGGGATTGAAGGCCCGGCAGAGCGAATGGTCTGACCATTCTCATCATGCATGGCTCTAACCCGACCATAGTGCATCCCCGCCAGCACCAGATCACCATGATTGAGTGTGCCTTTTTGCACCAGCAATGCGGCAACGGCACCGCGCCCCTTGTCAATCCGCGCTTCAATGACCACCCCTTGCGCTGAACCTTCGACCACCGCCTGCAATTCCAGCAGTTCCGCCTGAATGAGAATTGCTTCCAGTAATTCATCAATCCCAAGGCCAGAATGTGCCGACACCCGCACCACCTGAACGTCGCCACCCCATTCCTCGGGCACCACCTGTTTCACTGAGAGTTCATTCATCACCCGATCCGGATCGGCAGAGGCCTTGTCCATCTTGTTAACCGCAACGATAATCGGTACCCCGGCGGCCCGGGCGTGGTCAATCGCCTCTTCAGTTTGTGGCATAACACCGTCATCGGCCGCCACGACAATAACTACAATATCGGTCAACTTGGCACCGCGCGCCCGCATGCCGCTAAACGCCGCATGTCCCGGAGTATCCAGAAAAGTAATCATGCCCCGCGGGGTTTCAACATGATAAGCCCCGATGTGCTGGGTAATGCCTCCCGCCTCCCCGGCAGCCACACGCGTGCGCCGAATATAATCCAGCAGCGAGGTTTTACCATGGTCCACATGCCCCATGATTGTGACCACTGGGGCGCGCGGCATGGAGACTCCCGCCGCATCGGTCATGGATTCCCTGAGCGAATCTTCCAGCGCCGACGCACTGACAAACACGGGTCGATGTCCCATTTCTTCGACCACCAGTGCCGCTGTTGCCTGATCGACCGCCTGGGTAACGGTGACGACTTCCCCCATTTTCATTAGTACCCGGATGACTTCGCGAGACTTGACCGCCATTTTCTGCGCCAGGTCAGCAACGCTGATGTTTTCCCCCAGCGCCACGTCGTATACCTGTTTTTCTACCGGACGTTCAAACCCGTGTTTACGCGATAATGCCGAACTTAAGGGTTTAGGCTGCGGCTTGAAAGTCACTTCCTCTTCGCGTTTCTTGCCACGGCCTTTAGAGGACCGGGTCACGCCACCCCGCCGTATTTCCCGATCTTCCCGAGCAAATGAATCTTCATAGGCCGATCCGACCAGTCCCCGAGCCAATGGCACATCTTCAAGGCGAACTTCATCCTTGTCACGACCCCGACGCTCCAAATCTTCTGCAATACGCCGGGCCTGCTCCAAGGTACGTTTACGGGCAATTTCTTCCTGTTCTTTGCGATTCTGTTCTTCCTGCCGCGCCCGTTGCTCTTCCAGGGCACGCAGCCTGCTGGCTTCCGCTTCTTTACGCTGTTTTTCGGCGGCAGTTTCTTCGCGAGGCCGCGCAGGAGGATGCGTCAATCCTGATTTACGATCACGTTCTTTGGCTAATTCGGCTTCCCGTTGCTGCCGCAGCGCTTCTTCCTTTAACTGCAGGGCTTCGGCCTGCCGCTGCGCTTCCTCGGCAACCTTGCGCCGCTGTTCTTCAGCCTGTCGCTGTGCTTCCTGCACCAGACGTTCCTCTTCCTGACGGCGCAATTCCGCTTCCATGCGCTGCCGCTCAGCGAGCGTCTCTTCTGTATCCGGCTCTGTCGGTTCATCTTTGATGTAGGTGCGTTTTTTCCTGACTTCAACCGCTACCGGCTTACTCTTGCCTCCAGCCGGAGCCGTCGTCCGCAACGTCGTGGTGGTTTTACGCTTGAGGGTAATATTATGCGAATCCTGCTCCGCTTCCCCATGCGACCGCTTCAGAAAATTTAACAACGTGGTTTTATCTGTATCACTCATCAGATCTTCAGCCTGTCGAGTTCCCAGACCCGCCGTCTGTATCTGTTGCAATAACGTATCAACGGAGCGACCTACCGTTTCGGCAAGTTGTCGTACAGTAACATCAGCCATTCTCTGGTTCTCCTCAAAACGCTATTTAAACCAGGGTTCGCGGGCTTTCATAATCAATGCAGCCGCCTTTTCCCGGTCGATGCCATTGATGTCGACAATATCATCCACGCCCTGTTCCGCCAAATCTTCCCTGCTACATATCTTATGTTCCACAAACGCTTGCGCCAGTTGTGGATCCATTCCTTCCATCGTCAGCAGATCATCGGCCGCCACTCCACTGTGTTCTTCTGACACCAAGGCCTGCGTCAACAGTGCATCCTTGGCTCGCTGACGCAAGGCCAACACCAGTTCCTCATCCAGCCCTTCAATGTTCAGCATTTCTTCCAACGGCACATAAGCCACTTCTTCCAGTGCTGTAAACCCTTCATTGATCAACAAGGTCGCCAGATCAACATCCACGTCCAGCGCCTCACAAAACAGCCGGACATGTTTTTCCATTTCATTCTGATGCCGTGACTCTGCTTCAGCAATGGTCATGACATTTAATTTCCAGCCGGTCAACTCCGATGCCAGACGTACATTCTGTCCTGTGCGGCCAATAGCCATTGCCAACTGATCTTCGTTAACGGCGACATCCATCGCATGCGCATCTTCATCCACCACAATGGCCGCCACTTCCGCCGGCTGCAACGCATTGATCACAAACTGCGCTGGATTATCGTCCCAAAGTACAATATCTACCCGCTCGCCCCCCAGCGACTCACTGACCTGCTGCACGCGGGAACCCCGCATACCAATACAGGCACCCTGTGGGTCAATCCGGTGGTCATTACTTTTCACGGCGATTTTAGCGCGTAAGCCAGGATCCCGGGCCGCCCCTTTGATCTCAATGATTTCTTCACCAATTTCCGGAACTTCAATCCTGAATCGCTCAATCAGCATTTCTGGTCGGGTGCGTGACACCAGTAATTGCGCCCCCCGGCCTTCGATATTCACAGCAAACAGCACCGCACTGACGGTTTCACCCATCCGGAATGATTCTCTGGGCAGCATTTCATCACGGCTCATAAAAGCCTCGGCATTGGAACCCAGATCCAGAATCACCCCATCGCGGGTCGTTTTTTTGACCGTACCACGGATAATTTCTCCGATCCGGTTCCGGAACGCCTCAACAATCAAGGTACGTTCCGCTTCACGCACTTTCTGCACAATCACCTGTTTGGCCGATTGTGCAGCAATCCGGCCAAAATTAATCGAAGGGATTTTTATCTCGCGCACTTCACCGATTTTCAGCCCTTCTTCCTGTACATCGCTAAATGCCAGTTGTTGCGCCGGCATTTCATGGTCCGCATCGGCAACCACCGTCCATCGGCGAAAGGTCTCATAATCGCCTGTCTTGCGGTTAATCATGACCCGTACATCCACTTCTTCGCTTTCCATCAGTTTGCGGGTAGCCGCTACCAACGCCTGCTCAAGCGCCTGAAAAATAACTTCCCGGCCCACACCCTTCTCATTGCTCACGGAATCTACAACTGCGAGAATTTCCTTACTCATCCCTCTGACCCTCGGTCAATTACTGATTTTATTCTGCAACCAGATTGGCTTTATCGATCTGGGAAAACGCCATCTGCACCGACTCGCCATCGACATTCATGCTTAGTTGACCTTCCTCTGTCACTTCGATCAACTGCCCCTTGAAGCGACGTCGACCCGCCACAGGCATCAGCAGTCGGACACTGATGACCGAGCCTTCAAATAACTTAAACTGTTCCAGAGTAAATAACGGCCGATCCCAGCCCGGTGATGACACTTCCAGCACATACTCTCCGGCGATAGGATCTTCAACATCAAGCAAGGCACTGACCTGCCGGCTGACTTCTGCACAAGTATCGACGGTTACACCACTTTCAGTATCGATATAGAGACGCAAGACACTCCGACGCCCCTGCTGAAAAAATTCCACCCCCCACAACAGCACCTGGCAGGCATCAACAGCCGGTCGCACCAATTCACGCAAGCGTTCTACTTTTGTAAGAACCGTCATACCACTCCAAAAAAAAATGGGCATTAAGCCCACTACATTAAGTCCACTATGAACCTAAAAAGCGCATGAACCCGATTAAAGCCCATGAACCTGAAAAAAAGCCCACAGAATATTGTGGGCCTTCTTCCTAACACAATTGGTAGCGGGGGCTGGATTTGAACCAACGACCTTCGGGTTATGAGCCCGACGAGCTACCAGGCTGCTCCACCCCGCATCAAAGAGGCACGAATTTTACTCTGCAAATAACTTCCTGTCAACCTTTTTAAAACCAGCAACTGTATATTTCTCAATAATACCCTTAAGCAAGAATATTATTCACAACAAAAACAAATAGTTACCTGTTATACCCTGACCAGATATGGTGCGGAAGGAGGGACTTGAACCCTCACGGCATAAGCCACTACCCCCTCAAGATAGCGTGTCTACCAATTCCACCACTTCCGCAATTATTAATTTAACCTTAACCCTTATTTTTGACTTATTTTGGCAATCTGGAGAAATCCAGTGGATTTCCCGACACCCCACCCACATTACCTGTACCCGAACCCTTCGCTGTTGTCAATGGAACCGCTTTTAAAGCCGGATTCAACAAAGCCGCTGGCAAACTCAGTTGTTGTCTCGATTTTACATCAACATGGGCAAAATAGGCCAGTGTCAGACTGGTCATCATAAAAACAACCGACAGCCCTGCCGTCAGCTTCGTCAGAAACGATGCCGCACCAGCCGCACCAAATACAGTCTGTGATGCTCCACTACCAAAAGAAGCACCAGCCTCTGCGCCTTTGCCCCGTTGCAGCAGTATCAACCCCACCATCACCACCGCCACCAGGCAATGAATGACCAGAACCAGCGTTTCCATAATATCACATTCCCATCGTCGGTCTCATTGAGTTTCAGCGACACAGCGGCTCAACTCCAGAAAGCCGTCCGCCTGTAACGAAGCCCCTCCCACCAGTACGCCACTGACAGCCGCCAGCGCCATAATAGCACGTACATTTGCGGCCGATACGCTGCCTCCATACAATACCGGCACCCTGACCTCTGGAGGCTTACCCACTACACCCAGTTGCTGCTGTATCCACTCATGTATCTGCTGAATATACTCTGGCGTTGCACTGTCTCCTGTTCCTATGGCCCACACCGGCTCATAGGCCACAATCAGCCGCTCCCATAACGTCGCCGCAAACTCCTGACCCAGCGCCTTGAGCACATCAAGTTGCGCCCACAAAATCTCCTGAGTACGTCCAGAACGTCGTTCCGCCGCTCCCTCACCGATACATAACACCGGCCGCATCCCTTGCAACAACACCTGCCGTAGCTGCAAACCTAAGGCACTGGCATCAAAACCCAAGTACTGCCTGCACTCAGAATGCCCGACAAGCACAATCGACACAGAAAATTCCCGCAACATCGCTGCTGAACATTGTCCGGTATAGGCACCTTGCTCCGCCGCCGCCACCAGTTGCGCACCTAGCTGTATATTTTCCTGATCTTTTTGTGCTTTCAGCTTTTCCTGCATTTGCCCCAGATAAACGAGCGGTGGCAAAACAACCATCGACACCCGTTCCAACTGAGCTGCGTACACGGCGTAGCCAGCCAGCAGTGCTTCTATCCGGAGGGCATTGGATGCCAGCGACCCATGCATTTTCCAGTTGCCGATTACCCATTTTTTATCCATCAACCCCTCCCGTGCCAGCTCACTGCCACTGTCCGTGCAAGTTGACGATGCGTTCAAGGATGCGGATTGTACCTAAACCCGCAGTCCTCAGCAACAGTAATCAAGAAAATCGCTAGCCACACCGGAGAGCCTCAGGCCATCCGTTGCCGGACCAATTCGGCCAGTTGTTCAGCAGCGTCCTGCACCTGAATGTCGTGCTCCCCTTCCACCATCACCCGAATCAGTGGTTCAGTCCCTGACGCCCGCAGCAACACCCGACCCCGCCCCAAAGCTGCCTGTAACCGCAACACTTCAGCCTGGATCATTGCATCCTGCATGGGATCCCGACGTTCCTTTACCTGTACATTAATCATGATCTGTGGAAATTTATGCAGGCGCTGCCGTTCTTCTTTCAGGGTTTTCTGCGTACGCACCAAACGCGCCAACACTTGTAGCGCAGCAACAATTCCATCACCCGTTGAGGTTTTATCCAGACAGAGAATATGCCCAGAAGCTTCGCCTCCCAGCATCCATTGGCGCTGCTCCAGTTCGGCCATAACATAGCGGTCACCCACCCGCGCACGCACAAACTCCAGGCCCAGATCCTGCAGCGCCAGTTCCATCGCCAGATTACTCATGAGCGTTCCCACCACGCCCTGTACGTTGATGCCCTGCTCCAGTCGTTCACGAACAATCATGACAATCAACTCGTCTCCGTCGACCACCTCTCCTTCATCATCAATCATGATGACCCGGTCACCATCACCATCCAGTGCGATACCAATGTCCGCACGGTGCGTACGCACCGCCATCGCTAATGCATGGGTATCGGTGGCTCCACAGCCCTGGTTAATATTCAGCCCGTCTGGTGTCACCCCAATACGAAAAACCTCGGCCCCCAGTTCGGAAAAAACACTGGGGGCCACCTGATAAGTGGCCCCATGTGCACAATCCACCACAATACGCAATCCATGCAGACTCAGGTAGTTCGGAAAACTGGCTTTACAGAACTCAATATAACGTCCCTTGGCATCTTCCTGACGAAATGCCCGACCAATGCGATCCGGCGCAATGATCTTTATGGGCCGGTCCATCCAAGCTTCAATCGTTTCTTCTGTAGAATCCGGCAATTTACGGCCATTCGGTCCAAAAAACTTGATGCCATTATCATAATAAGGATTATGTGATGCAGAAATAACAATACCCGCCTGCGCATGAAACGCTCTGGCCAAATAGGCGATAGCAGGCGTCGGCATCGGCCCCAGCAAACGCACATTGACCCCTGCAGCAGCCAGTCCTGCCTCCATGGCAGACTCCAGCAGATATCCCGACAGACGGGTATCTTTGCCCATTACCACCGACGCTTCTTCCCGATTTCCCGCCAGAACCCGGCCTACTGCATACCCAAGCCGCAGTGCAAACTCTGGTGTCACCGGCTCTTCACCCACCCTGCCGCGCACTCCATCCGTTCCAAAATATCGCCGACTCATTGGCTTGGGCTCCTTAGTGTTTCCCAGACAGTTAATACATCTCTTGTCGCCTGCACATCATGGGTACGAATTATTGCAGCCCCTTGTTCTGCGGCCCAGAAGGCCATGGCGACTCCTGCGGCCTGTCGCTGATGCACGGGTCGTTGCCCCAACAGTTCACCTAACATGGATTTACGGGAAACCCCGATCAGCAACGGCCCCTTGGCGGAAAACTGCCGCAACTGCTGCATCAGT